>CALVNM010000061.1 GCA_944349735.1 uncultured Clostridia bacterium
TCAAAAGAGGTATCCGCTACATAATCCGTGAAATCTACGTTGATGAAACGGGCGTTAACGAGCTTCAGGGCGCGAGCTTTCCGGAGCATTTCACGGGATACGTCTATCCCCGTCACGCGGTGCCCCTTCTCCGTAAGATAGGCGGCTATCGGATACCCGGTGCCGCAACCTACGTCCAATATTTCCGAATTCCGCGGAAGTAATTGCTCGAATTCCGCGACGCATTTGTTTATCGCGCAGTCTTTACGGAACGCATGCCATTCGGCGGAAATCTTGTCGTAAGCCCTCTTTACGCTCTCCGTTATAACGTCCATTACCCCTCGTCCGCTCCCCTCGCTATATCGAGCATGACGGGATGCTCGTACTCGCGCGTAATTATTTTACGCACGTTGGGCGTATGAAGCACGAGATAGCGCTTCCCGTCGCGATCGTCGAATATCATTCCGTGTCCGCCGTCGCCGGCGTAAAGTGTTCGCCCTTCTGCAATCATTTACCGTCGATCCGTCCGTTGTCGCTGTAAGCCGAAAGCTGGACGTACTTCCCGCTGCGGGTGTGCGTGGACCACAACATGCAAAGCCTTCCGTTCTCACTGAAAAGGAAAGGCCCGTCGGTCACCTTATACTTGCCGAGATACGGTTCATATGTGTTTGCGGAGGCTTTGAAAAGAAGGATATCGGTATCGGCTTCTATCCCGCTCATGTCCTCGGTAAGCCTCACCGCGCGTATTTCGCCGTCTCCGCGCAGAGGAAGCGAAAATTCGAAGCCTTTTGCGTCTATGCCGTACGTAGGATCGTCGATAGGATAAAGAGTATTCACCAAAAGCACGCCGCGCTTTTCTATCAGCGCTCCGCAATCGGAAAAGGGTATTTTCGCGCCGTAATAAAGATGCTCCGCAAATCCGTTAACTATTGCGAAAACGTAACAGGTGTCTGCCGTTTCAATGTAGAATAAGTTATTATCTGTTCTTATCGCTTTCATAATCTGTGTTTATCTGTGATTTTGATTTCCTTAAGCCGGCAACATTCCTGCTCCACCACCATTATCTCGTTATTCTCCCTCAAAATCGGTGCCGGAATATACAACGTCCTCTGAGGTCCGCAACTACGGTATCTTCCTATATTGAATCCGTTGACCAGAATAAATCCTTTGCCGAAACCGGAAGTATCGGCGAAACAGTCCTTACCTTTCTCAGCCTTAAATTCTCCTTTGTATATTGACGGAGTCTTTCCGCATGCGCCGAGCGAAAAATCCGTCTCCGACAAATTATCCATCGGTAAAGTATATATGTCCCAACCGAACAGCGTCTGATACCCGAGTCTCACTTTACGTATACCTTTACGATCATTCTCGGTCTCATGACCGTAATTTACCCTGCCCATGCCTTCGACAAGTATTTCTATCTGCATTTCTCCGTCGAAAGCGGGTATCTTGCACGAAAAGCTCCCGCCTGCATAACCGGTACCTGCGCCTTTAATTGAAGAACGGTCGTATTTAGCTTTGAGTTGCCCGTTTATTCTCACATAAGCTACGTCTCTTACGCCTTCGACAATCAGCCGGTTAGCGCCGTACTTACCTTTGAGCTTCGTGCAATAGAGTATATAACCTGAGTTTTGCCCGAAATATTCCATATTTTCAGGCGTAGCATTGCGGTGTCGCTTTCCGAGCAAGTACAAATTTCTCCAAAGGTCGGCTCTTGCCGTAAGCTTTACTCTACCTATGTTCTGTAACTCGGGACGCGGCGGTAAAGGCTCGGACATATCCAACCCGCGCGCTTTACGTAAAATACTTCTCACTTTCATGTAAGCTTCGGTATAATCTCCGTATTCGTTGAGAAGTGCGGCGTCGTCATAACTGGTAACAGTCGGCTGATATTTATTATGAAAATTCGCGCCCGCCGTGAACCCGAAGTTGGTACCGCCGTGGAACATGTATATATTTAAATTTGCGCCGCTTGTGACTAGTTTTTCTATTTCTCCGGCGACAGAACGCGGATTGCGTCTGTGGTGTATCTCGCCCCAATGATCAAACCATCCGCACCAGAATTCCATACACGTCCTTGGCAAATCGTCCTGTATCCCTTTAAGGCAATCAAACGCTTTGTCAGCACGAGAACCGAAATTTAGAGTTTTATACACCCCCGGCAAAGTTCCGCCGGAAAGCATTTCGGAGGAAGTCCCGTCCGAAGTAAAGAACGGCACCTCCGCTCCGTATTTACGCAATATATTTACCAATTCAGTCAAATATTCTTTATCGTTACCGTAAGACCCGTATTCGTTCTCTATCTGCAATGCTATCAGATTGCCGCCGTGTGTTATCTGAAGCGGAGCCAGTCTTTTCATCACTTCGCGGAAATATCTTTCGGTTTTTTCCGTAAACGAAGGATCGTTACACCTTATTCTGAGATTTTTATCTTTAAGAAGCCATGCCGGAAGACCTCCGAAATCCCATTCCGCGCAAGTATACGGTCCCGGACGGATTATGACATATAGCCCGAATTCCCATGCAGCTTTACAATATGCGACTATATCGTAATTGCCTTCGAAACAGAATCTCCCCTCCTCGGGCTCATGCATATTCCAGCACATCACGGTCTCAACGGCATTGAATCCCGCGGCGCGCATCTTGGCAAAACGATCGCGCCAATATGCCGGAACCACTCTGAAATAATGCATGGCTCCGGAGTAAAGCCTGAAAGGCTTGCCGTCCATGAAAAAGCCCTCTTTTCTAATTTCAAACATATTCAGCCCTCACAATTTCTCGATAAATCTGATTTCGAAAGCTTTGAGAGTTCCTTCGATTCTGCCTATTTCGGGAAGATCGAATCGATACTTGCTTTCTTTGTTGCCGCTGTTCCTTATTTCCACGACGTAGCGTCCGTTCCTGACTGCATAATAACCGTAGATTTCTCCTTTTTCAGGGCGCCCGCCGAAAAACTGAGAAGTTGACAATTGGTTTTATCGACGGCGTAATATATTCTTCCTCCTAACTCGGGTAAAACCACTACCTCGATAAAGTCGTTTTCTATCACTACTGCGTCGTAAGCGACCATCTTCTTGTCGTCATATATCTTCTCAATAACGGCATTGGGATAAACCTTACCGCTACTTCCCTGATATACGCGCTTCTCGAAAAACATCGGAGCTTTTTGCGGTTTCCCCGTACCGTAAGTAGGTATACTTAACTTTACTTCTTTTACTTCAGCATTTCCCATATCAGAATAACACTATATCTTCTCTTACTTCGTTGTCGGCGCCAATCGTAAGCACCGTGCCTCCGGTAAGTCCCGATTTGAAATAACAATTATACGAGGACTTCGTGGCGTAGCCTACTTTCATTCCGTTATAATCGGCGATGAAATTATTATTGTGATCGTGACCCGCGAACACGTGAGTTCCGTTATTACTGAGCATGGCTTCGAGTATCGCGTCATCGGAATCTTCGTAACAGGACTCTTCGTAACGATTCCCTGTCATGTATTCGTTAATACCCGCATATGCCGCGGTTGGTATATGGAAAAACGCCATGTTTGCGGGTTTATATCCATATTCCTTTTCAAAAGCGCGCATATTCCACTCGTACCACTCGACCTGCTTACCGTTGATACCGGCGGTACCCGAATCGAACTCCTTGCTGCTGCCGGAATCCATCATAAAAAGCGCATATACGGGGTTTCCTTCGCGCGTTATTTCTATAACGTAGTTGCCTGCGCCGTGCAAATCGGAAGGACCGTATTCGAAAAGGCAGTATTCTGATTCGGAATAAATTTCGGCAAGCCTTGCTTTGTCCGCTCTTCCCTCGTCGTCGTGATTCCCGAATACGGGCGCCCAAGGTATCCCGTAGCCGTCCATCTGCTCCGCGAATTTACGAGTCTCTATATCGTTCCTCGCGGTAAGTACCGTGTCTCCGAGTACCAGTATCAGATCCGGATCCGTCTTCTCGACGAGTTTTTCTATCGCCAGTTCGCTTGCGAAGTCGAGTATGTAATTTATGCCGAGCCAAGCGGCAAAAGTTCCGTGATTTTTACGATGTGCATCCGTAAGAATAAGTATGGTGAAATCTTCGTTGCCGGCTTCCGCTTTCTCGGTACGCAATTCTTCGTAAGAGGCTTCAGGGCTCCACTCGTACCCGTGCACCGTGCCGATCTGCTCCTCTTTACCGATAACGGCAAAATAAATATTGGGAACGGCTATAACTACCGCTATCACCGCTATAACAATTAAAGCGACCGACAGTTTTTTGACGGCTTTTCTCATCGGATTGCCTCCTCGGTATCTGTCAGTAATTCGGATCTGACGATTTTTATCTTGCGCGTAAAATTGAATTTGTTGTCTTTTACGATACAGTCTTTAGCGGATTTGAAGTAAAGTCCTTCGCTCGAAGGCGAATCAAACAGATTGTCTTCGACCCTGATACCGCTGTGGACGTAACCCTTATGCTTTTTGTTCTCAGGTTTTACGCACACATAGTAACCTTTATTTGCGTAAAAGCGATTATTACGTATGACGACGTTCCTGACAAATCCCGACTCGTACCAACTTCGGGCGTCGTCGGACACGAGTATGGCGCTCATCGAGGTGTGACGAAAATCGTTGTCTTCGATAAGGACTTTGCCCGCGGTGGTGACGAGCAGCCCCCTCGTGATTATCCTGTCCAACGAATTCCCCGCGAAATCGAGGTCGGGGCAGGCGCTCGCGTTCTCCGCAACCAGTCCCGCGAGTTCCGTTTCGGGAGACTCGTACAATTCCAACCTTATGTCGTATTCGCCTGCGGGCTCCGCTCTCTTTACCGTGCCTTCCGCAAGCGGCAACAGCGTGGCGGGCGAAACGAAGCGCACCGCGTCGCCCGTTCTGAACGGACAAAAGCCGTGCGTCTGCGGGTGCATGAACGATAAAAGCAAGGTATCGCCTTCGTGCTTTTTTATCCTGAAATGAACGCCGTGCACGTTGAGACAGTCGTCGCCCGCGCCGCAGAATCGGTTGCCTCTTATCGTGACCTTGCCGCGACAACAGCACACCTGCATGAAGTCGGCTACCGATGCCATCTTTAACGCGCCGCCTTCGGCGGGCGCGAATACGGAGTTGATAACGGCAATGTTTTCCGTGTTCTGAAAAACGAGCGCGAGCCCGTAATTGAAAGGCTGAGCAACGCTCTCGATACGAACGTCTTTACTGCCGTCGACGAATATCCCCTGATACTTCCTGCGAACGTCGTAGACGTAAAACTCGTCGCCCGCGGCGCAACGGGGCTTGACCGCGTATGTCGCGCGGAATAAGCGTTCGCCGATCTCTTTCACCCGAATGGCGCCGCGCAGAGGATGCGTCGTGCGCCGAATCGAATCGGCGTTGTCTGCGGATATTTTTCCTATCCAGTACGCGGTCGCTCTCTTTTCGGTAAAAGGCGTCGAATAGTCTTTGCCGACGAATATGTATTTCCCTTTATCGCATATATAGCGGCTCTCGCCGTCTAACTCGAAATCTATCGCGAACGCGCTTCGCCGTATCACTCTGAACGAGTGCATATCGGGATTTTCGGTAACCAAAGTGAAGTTTTTAAGACACAGATCTTCGCAATCGCAAACAGCTATATTCGTCAACGAACCGCGCACCGTAAATACAGAAGAATTGCCTTCCACGGTCAGCGACCTGATCCCTTTGAAGTACATTCCGACGCGGTTGAGGTGCGGGCGTTCGTCCCTTTTCCACTCCCCGTCGCCCATAGTATTTGTTATGTACAATAAGGGTTCGGGCGCGTTCGCCGAGTCGAGGAAATACTCGCCTTTCTCGAAAACGAGCGTCTTTTCCTCGTCGTTTTCCGCAAGCTCCGGTAAAAGAGTATTGAGCTTTCGCGTTATTTCTTCGCCGGGCAATATGCCCGCTTCCTTCGCGTAAACGTATTTCATACGCTCATCCCCTTTAGATAACGGTTATCCGTTATTTACGGTAACGCTACTGCGCGATCCGCGCTTGCGCTTACCCCTGCGGCTTCGTTACGGCCGCCTTTTGCCTTGCCCGCTACGGGCACTCTGTCATATTAGTTCCGCGTTTATGAGTTCGGCGCCTGTAGCGATATTTACATTCCTTACCTTCATCGGTCTGTCTGCACAAAAACGGTTCACTTTGCCGTCCTTCCAGCGAAAATCCACTTTCGTGCCGTTCACGACAAAGCCTTTCGCTTCGCCGCTTCCGATGATTCCGATACATGTCGGAAGCAAGGTTATCACTCCTTCGCTCTCCTGAAGGAGCATTTCGTTGATGCCCGCGATAAAGCCCATATTGCCGTCTATCTGGAAATAACGCGGCGGATGATAATCGAAAAGATTGTTCATCACCGACCGCCCGGTAAAAGACCTTATCGTCCTCTCCGCCGCCTCTTTGTCGCAAAAACGCGCCGCAAGACATATCGCCCACGCCGCGCTCCAGCCTATCGGCGAGGAAGCGTATTTCAATCTGTGCTCGAAAAGTTCTTTCGCCCACCCGAATTCCTCGGAGCCTTTCTTCACTACGTTGCCGGGATACACCCCGTATAACGGCGAAAAATGCCTGTGTCCCTTCTCCGCGCTCATCCTGCCGCCCGCCCATTCCGCCAGGCCGTTTTCGGCTTTTTCGTAGGGACGGAGTTCGGTAAGCGCCTTTCTTATTTCCGCTTTCAGTTCTTCGTTCGCTCCCGATTCGAGACAGTTCACAAAGGTTTGCCTTATTATAGACATTTCGAAAGCGGAGGCTATACCCACGGAGGAGCGCTTTCCGTTCTCTATGTAAGCCGTTTCCGGCGAAGCGGACGGCGCGGTCACGAGCTTACCGTCGTACTTCCAGAGATAATCGAGTATGAATTCGGCGGCTTCCGATATCACGCGGGTGGCGTCTTCGTCTATTTTGCCGCAGTTTTTCTTGTGCGCGAACATTTCGCACGCGAGCCACGCGCCGCAAAGGGGTGCGTACATATAACTCGGATCCCCCTGAACGGGAGAAGTGTTGCGCCAGATATCTACGTTATGATTGCACGCGAACCCCCTCGCGCCGTAATTCACCGCCGCGGTACGCCTGCCGCGCTCCGCGACTTCTTTCACCGCTTCGTAAAACGGTCGCATACAACCTTCGAGCCCCGCTCTCGTAGCGCCCCAATAGTTCATCTGCGCGTTTATGTTGGTCGTGAGGTTACTGCTCCACGGCGGGCGCATTTCCTTATTCCACTGCCCCTGAAGATTGAGCGGCTGACTCGCGCGGCTTCCGCATATCGTCATGTATTTGCCGAAGTCGTATAGAAGTTCTATAAGCTCCGCGTCGGGTTTTCCCGCGCGCGCCTTTTTAAGGAGCTTGGCGACGTCGCCTTCGCCTTCAGCAAGCGTTAAACTCTGATTGAAATATAAAGCCCGGTAATCTTCCCTATGCGCGCGCTCGATCTCCTCGTACGGCGCTTTCACCGCCGCAAGCGCCGTGACCGCTTCGTCAAGGATCTTCGCGGAGTCCGTTTCCGGCATGGAAGCGTAGCCTCTGAATCCCGTGCGCGTGACCGCGTAAAGCCGCACGTAAGTGGCTTTTTCGACGCGCAGCTTTTTTGCGGTACATTTTATCTTACCGTCCGTTTCCGCCCTTAACGCCAAAGCGAATGCGGAGGCTTTGCCCTCGTCGTATCTTATCGGACGTTTCTCGCCGCGCAAGTAGTGCGGCGCGGCGTAATCGGGCGCGTTACCGCTTACCGTGAAAATACCGTCCTTTGCGGAAACCGCGTGTTTCAACGAAGATTTACCGCTGACGGTAACGGAAAACGGAGACTTCCCTTCCGCCGAATACACCGCGACGTCGTGCGGATATGACGCGAACGCCTTTCTCTCCACCTTGTCGTCGCGGGTAACGAGCATTCCTTTTGCAAAATCGAGCGTTCTCGAATATCCCCCGCTCAATCCCGCGCGTATCGCGATCTTGACGGTTGCAAGCGGCATAAACGCTTCGCTGTAGTCGCCGCACATATTCTTGCTTACGGCGCTTTCCGCTTCCGCAACTAATCCCGACGCCAACCGTTTGCGCACCTTTGCGAGCGTATCGAGCGACTGCGGGTTGTCGTGATCGCGAGGATACCCCGACCACAACTCCGCGTCGTTGAACCACAGCTTTTCGACGCGCCTGCCGCCGGACGCCGTAAACGCCGTTTTGCCGTTCCCTGCGGGTAACGATTCGTGCCAGTTAGCGGCAGGCTTACGGAATATCATCTTGTTCATATCTGCCTCCTTATACGCTCCTTGCGCATTGTTACGTTTCACTATAAAAGGTCTTACCTTTCCGCGCTTTACTCAATTCGGGCTACGGCTGTTCTTTTCCGTTCTTGCCTTCGTCTTCGCCTACGTTGCGGACGACGACGGTATCGGTATTTTCGCTTTCTTCGGCGGAATTTTCCGCGGCTACGCTTTCTTCGTCGCTAAAGAATTTCATATTGCCTTTTTCTTCTTCGATGCTCACGGTATTGACCGACTCAAGCTTCAAAGCCGCTACTATTTCGGCGTGTTTCTTCTTACTCAAACCGTAGAAACAAAGCATCAGCAACATAAGCG
>CALVNM010000062.1 GCA_944349735.1 uncultured Clostridia bacterium
GAGGACATTGAAATGCCAAGAAGAAGCGGAGTTCCCAAGAGAAACGTTTTGCCCGATCCGGTATACAATTCGGAAGTAATCACCAAGCTTACCAACCAGGTAATGTTGGACGGCAAACTCGGCACCGCGCAGAAAATAGTTTACAGTGCGTTCGATATTATCAAAGAGAAGACCGGTAACGCTCCCGAGGAAGTATTTTTCAAAGCTCTCGAGAACATCATGCCGGTACTGGAAGTCAAGGCTCGTCGCGTAGGCGGCGCGAACTACCAGGTGCCTCTCGAAATACGTCCCGTTCGCAGACAGACCCTCGGCATCCGCTGGCTCGTTATGTATGCGAGAAAGCGCGGCGAGAGAACGATGAGCGAGAGACTGGCCGGAGAGATCATGGACGCATACAACAACGCCGGCGGCGCTATCAAGAAGAAGGAAGACACCCACCGTATGGCAGAGGCGAACAAAGCGTTCGCGCACTTCCGCTGGTAGTCTTACGGAAGCACGCATTAACTCGAAACGGTATGCTCCCCATACCGTTTTCTTTTGAAAGGGGAGAATAAAATTTCCGCCCCTAACAATAATCGTTAAGTAACGTAACGCAACTAAAATCAGGAAATAAGGAAAATACGGAAATGCCCAGAGAATATCCACTCGACAAAATCAGGAATATAGGAATTATGGCGCACATCGACGCCGGCAAAACCACAACGTCGGAGCGCATACTTTTCTATACCGGTAAGACCCACAAGCTGGGCGAGGTCCACGAGGGAGACGCTACCATGGACTGGATGGTCCAGGAGCAGGAGAGAGGTATAACCATAACTTCCGCAGCGACTACCACGAAGTGGAGAGATTGCTGTATCAACCTTATCGATACTCCCGGGCACGTCGATTTCACGGTAGAAGTGGAACGCAGTCTTCGAGTTCTCGACGGAGCTGTGGCGGTATTCTGCGCTAAAGGCGGCGTCGAGCCGCAGTCCGAGAACGTATGGCGCCAGGCTGACAAATACGGCGTGCCGCGCATAGCGTTCGTCAATAAAATGGACATCAACGGCGCGGATTTCGAGCGCGTTATCACGATGATGCGCGAGCGTCTCCATGCCAACCCTCTGCCAATCACTCTTCCTATAGGACAGGAAGACACTTTCCGCGGTATAATCGATCTTATACACAATAACGCGGTGATCTATCACGACGACGATTGCGGAAAAGAATACGATATAGTGCCGATCCCGGACGAGTACAAAGAGTCTGCGGAAGCTCACAGACTCGCGATAATCGAAGCCTGCGCCGAACATGACGACACTCTTATGGAGAAGTATTTCAACGGCGAAGAGATAACCGTCGAAGAGATGCTCAACGTACTGCGCAAGTCTACCGTCGGCATGCAGATAGTTCCCGTTATCTGCGGAAGCGCGTATCGCAACAAAGGCGTACAGATCCTTCTCGACGCTGTCGTCGATCTGCTCCCGTCTCCTTTGGACGTGCCTCATGTTGAGGGCGAATGGGAAGGCAAACACGTAGAACGCGTCTCAGGGGACGATCAGCCTCTTGCCGGGCTTGCGTTCAAGATCATGGTCGATCCTTTCGTCGGCAAGCTCGCTTTCTATCGCGTTTATTCCGGCGTGATACGTACGGGAATGACCGTGTTCAACAGCGTTAAGGGCAAGCGCGAACGTATCGGAAGGATACTTCGTATGCACGCCAATTCGCGTAAAGAGATAGAAGAAGCTTACGCTGGAGACATCATAGCCCTCGTCGGACTCAAGGACATTACCACGGGCGACACGCTCTGCGATATGAACCATCCCGTTATCCTCGAGAAGATGGAGTTCCCCGATCCCGTCATCCGCGTTGCGATAGAGCCTAAGACCAAGCTCGGTCAGGAAAAAATGGGCATAGCCCTTTCCAAACTTGCGGACGAAGATCCCAGCTTCCGTACTTATACCGATCAGGAGACGGGGCAGACCATAATCGCCGGTATGGGAGAACTGCATCTGGAGATAATAGTCGACAGACTTCTGCGCGAGTTCAAGGTTGAAGCCAACGTAGGTAAACCGCAGGTGGCATACCGTGAGACGATCAAAGGCACTGCGCGCGCCGAAGGGAAGTTCATCCGTCAGTCCGGCGGTAAAGGACAGTACGGCCACGTCGTCATCGAGATCGAACCCCTCGAACCCGGTTCGGGCGTGGAATTCGCGGACGAGACGGTCGGCGGAAGCGTCCCCAAAGAATTTATCAAAGCGGTCGAGGAAGGTATCCGCGACGCGGCGAAGGCGGGCGTTGTCGCAGGTTACGAGCTGATGGACTTCAAAGTAAGGCTCGTAGACGGATCTTCGCACGAAGTCGACTCCTCGGAAATGGCGTTCAAGATCGCGGCGAGCATGGCTCTCAAAGAAGCCGCCGCAAAAGCGGGAGCCACGATACTCGAACCCGTCATGGCGGTGGAGATCACATGCCCCGACGAATACCTCGGCGACGTGCTCGGTACCGTGAGTTCGCGTAGAGGTGCGATCAAGAATCTCGAGGACCGTAAGGGCATTAAAGTCGTTGATGCGGACGTGCCGCTTTCCGAGATGTTCGGATACGCCACGACTTTGCGTTCCGCTACTCAGGGCAGAGGCAATTACACCATGCAACTCAGTTGCTATACCGAAGTTCCCAAAGCGGAATTCGAGCGTATAACAGGCAAGAAAGCCTGACGTTGCGCTTTATGGCGTTCCGTTCATAGGAAATTCAAATAAATTCGTAAAAAAACGGTAGACAAGGCGGGTTATTTATTATATAATAATCCTAATCGGAGCCCGAAAGGTAACCGATCCCAAACAATCAAAAAATAAAATCACCATTATTGGGAGGACAAATCTAATGGCAAAAAGTAAGTTTGACAGATCCAAGCCCCACGTCAATATAGGCACCATCGGTCACGTTGACCACGGCAAGACCACTTTGACTGCGGCTATCACCATGGTTGCTGCGGCTGCCGGCAACGCCGAGGTCATGAGATATGACCAGATCGATAAGGCACCCGAAGAAAAAGCCAGAGGTATAACGATCAACACCGCGCACGTCGAGTATCAGACCGCTACCCGTCACTATGCGCACGTTGACTGCCCCGGACACGCCGACTATGTTAAGAACATGATCACCGGAGCCGCTCAGATGGACGGCGCTATCCTCGTCGTTGCTGCGACCGACGGTCCCATGCCTCAGACCCGTGAGCACATCCTTCTCGCTCGTCAGGTCGGTGTTCCTTATATCATCGTATTCATGAACAAAGTCGACCAAGTCGACGATCCCGAACTCCTCGACCTCGTCGAAATGGAGATCCGCGATCTTCTCACCCAGTATGAGTTCCCCGGCGACGACATTCCGATCATCAAGGGTTCCGCGCTCAAAGCTATGGAAGCCGCTGCCGCAGGCAACGCCGCGAGCCCCGATTGCGATTGCATCCGCGAGCTCCTCGACGCAGTAGACTCCTACATCCCCACCCCCGAGCGCGCCAACGACAAGCCCTTCCTTATGCCTGTCGAAGACGTCTTCACCATCACCGGCCGCGGCACCGTTGCTACGGGCAGAGTTGAGAGAGGTGAAGTTAAAGTGGGCGACAAAGTCGAGATCGTCGGTATCAAACCCACCCGTGAGACCACCGTCACCGGCGTTGAGATGTTCCGTAAACTTCTTGACTTCGCTCAGGCGGGCGACAACATCGGTGCTCTTCTCCGCGGCGTAGACCGTAAAGACATCGAGAGAGGACAGGTTCTTGCCAAAGTAGGATCGATCAAACCCCACACCCATATCGAGGGTCAGGTTTACGTCCTTACGAAGGAAGAAGGCGGCAGACATACTCCTTTCTTCAACGGCTATCGTCCTCAGTTCTACTTCCGTACCACTGACGTTACCGGCAGCATCGCGCTTCCCAAGGGCGTTGAAATGGTTATGCCCGGCGACAACATCGACATGGACATCACCCTTATCACTCCTATCGCTATCGAGCAGGGACTCCGCTTCGCTATCCGTGAAGGCGGCAGAACGGTAGGTTCGGGCGTTGTTGCGAAGATCTTCGAATAATTCTTCCCCCCAAGAATAATAAAGAAAGGCTGTCCGAAGGGCAGCCTTTTTCATATCGGTAACCTACATGAATGAGAGCGGTAACATACCTGTTAAGCGATCCGTAACATGTGCGTTACCGCGCTACGGACGCAGGAATATCGCTACGGACACGTTACAAAACGTCTGTGAAAAAACTGTATCGGAAGCTTGGCTGTATTTGTCGCTCCCGTAAAAAACGCCCGCTTGATCGCGGGCGTTAAACGTTTGCCGAAAAGCGCGTTCAGCGAGGGATAACCTTGAAAACTTTGGCGGAATGCGGTTCGAGTTCCACTCTGAGATTGTCGGTTGCTTCGTAACTCTCGTTGCTCCATAGATCGGTAAGAGTGTAGCGCTGCGCCGATTTGAGGCTTACGTAAGTATCTGCGGTAAGGCTGCGCAAACTGTAGACCATTGCGCGTTTCCCTCCGAATTTATTGAAGAAGCATAATGCTACCGAGCCGTCTGCGAGGGGCTTGGCGAGTATATCGGCGCTCAAACTGCGGAATACGCGTTTGGCTTGCTTGCCGAGCGTATCCTGATCGACGGCTATAAGATTGCGGTTAGTCACTATCTCGAGTACGTTGTCGGGCATTTTGCGCAGGTCGTTGCCGAGAATAAGCGGCGCCGCCATCATGCACCATACCGAGAAATGCGCGCGGTTCTCGTCGTAAGTAAGTTTGCCGTTGCCCACTTCGAGCATATCGGGATCGTTCCAGTGTCCCACGCCCGCGTGCTCGTGAAGTTTTACGTTACGCTCGTATATCGCCATCATCCATTTCCAATTGGGACGTATATCGGGAGTGGTACGCCAGAGGTTGCCGGCAAGAGCGCCCCATTGCCAGGGACGCCCGACGCCCCATTCGCACAGCGAAAATACGATAGGTTTTAGGGGCTTTCCCGTATCCTCGGCTACCTTATTTGCCGCATAAACTAACTGCCTGCCCATATTGCGGTATTGCAGGAGCTCGGAATCGGCTCTGTTCCTTACGGGGTTGAATATGCGGATTTTGTTGATTCCTTTTTTGAGTCTGACGACGGTCTGGAAGCGAGCGGTGATATTCCATTTCTTCTGCGGCGGCAGTTCTACGAAATAGTCGTCGGCGTCGTTAACGAGTATCATCGCCGCTTTCTTGTAAGTTTTGCCTTTCTTGTAGACGTTGAGGGTGAGAACGTATTCTCCGTCGTCTTCGGCAACGACGTTGTCGTACTGCATCGCGCCCGCATTCCGGTCCATGCCGCCGACGTACTTGCCGCCCGGCACCGCTTCTTTTGTCATTATACGGGCAAAGCCGTACAGTCTCGCGTCGGTGCAGGGGTAGAAGTCCTCTTTGCGTTCGCCTTTGCGCGACACCGATATGCCGTAGACGAGGGGAGCGTATTCGCTGACCCTTATGTTATGACAGAAGTCGTATTTGAAGTATTCGATGCCCCAGCGGGCGAAAGTCAGCGCGTCAGTCCTCTCGTGATACAGCGTCGCCGGAAGATCTTCGCACGTTTCGGTTCCGTTGGAAGAATAGATGCCTACTTTGAGTCCCAAAGCGTTGATTTTCTCGACGAGCGCGGGGATTCCGTGCGCAAAAGTCGACAGGTCGCCCTGCAACGCGCCGCTGTCGTCGCGGGAGGAAGAATGCCAGTTGTCGTCGAGATTGACGTATACGTATCCCGCGTCCGCAAGCCCTTTTTCCTTCATGATAACGGCGGTCTCGTATATGAGATCTTCGTCTATGCGGTTCTTGAAAGTATTCCAGCTAGACCATCCCATAGGAGGAGTGAGGGCGACTCCGTTGGAATAAGGTTCAGACGTGTATATATTGGTCACGCTTTCGGGCTTTGTGAAAAGCTGCTTGAGAAAGCATAAAGGACACATTCCGTTTCTTTTCATATATTTCTCCTCTTAAGTTGTTTATTATATTATAACATAAAGGCATAATAAGTAAAGAGGTAAAATCGCTATTGACACCCTTATCCCGAGGTGTTATCATTCAGATATGACAGTTGTATACGATAAATTGAAAGAGTGCGTCGCCGCGGTGCGCGCCGTCACTTCGTTCGAGGCGGAAACGGCAATTACTCTCGGATCCGGTCTGGGCGGATTATGTGATAATATTGTAGCGGAAGCTACTATTCCGTACGCTATGCTTCCTTATTTCCCAGTCTCTACCGTCAGCGGACACGACGGAGAATTCGTGTTCGGCACACTCGGGGGTAAGCGTGTAGTCGCCATGCGCGGCAGAGTGCATTATTACGAAGGTTATTCGCCCGAAGAAGTCGTGATGCCGGTAAGACTCATGCGGATGCTCGGCGCGGAGAAGCTTATACTGACCAACGTCAGCGGAGCCGTCAATCCCGCTTACGGAGTGGGAGAGCTTATAGCGCTGAAAGGGCATATAGCTTCCTTCGTGCCCTCGCCTCTGCGCGGAGAAAACGCAGAAGAATTCGGAGTGCGTTTTCCCGATATGAGCGAAGTGTATTCCTTACGCATTCGGAAAATAATGCAAAAGATAGCTTCCGAGCTTGGCTTCGAATATAAAGAGGGGGTATATCTTCAGGCCCCGGGACCGCAATACGAAACTCCCGAAGAAGTGCGCGCTTTCGGATTGCTGGGCGCAGATCTCGTGGGAATGAGCACGGCGATAGAAGCGGTAGCGGCTAAGCACGCGGGTATGGAAATATGCGGCGTGAGTTGCGTGGCGAATATGGCTTGCGGTGTGGGAAGCGGCAAACTCTCTCACGAAGAAGTCAAGGCGGCCGCCGCGAAAAGCTCTCCGCTGTTCGTAAAGCTAATAACCGAACTCGCGGCTAACATATAGCTTATGTTGGGCGGGATAGATCTCCATCTTCATCTCGACGGGAGCGTTACGGCGGAGGACGCGATATTTCTTGCCGAAAGAAGCGGTATAGCGTTGCCTGCGCATAACGCGGACGTCTTGCGCGGATATCTTACCGCTCCGAAGCGGTGCGCCGACCTCAAAGAATATCTCGGAAGTTTCGAAATACCGTTAAAATTGCTCGAGCGTCCCGAAAACGTCGCTTATTCGACGCGTTCGCTTGTTAAAAGGCTTGCGAAAAGCGGAATGCGCTACGCTGAGATACGTTTTGCGCCCGGTCTGCTTACCGCGGGCGGGGCTTCGCAGCGCGAAGTTGCCGTTGCGGCGTGCGAAGCTTTCGTCGCGGCGAAAGAGGAATTCGGGCTGGAAGGAGGACTTATTTTCTGCGCAATGCGCGCGGGCGCGTTGACCCCGCGGGAGAACGAAGAAACAGCACGTCTCAGCGCGGAATTTCTCGGTAAAGGAGTTGTGGGAATAGACCTTGCGGGCGACGAGGCGAAAGACAGTCCTCTGGATCACGCAAGGGTATTCGCTATTGCAAGGGAATCGGGCGTTCCGATAACGATACACGCTGGAGAAGCGGGCGGCTCCGACAAGATACGCGCCGCGATGGCTTTAGGCGCGCGCAGGATAGGGCACGGCGTGAGGTGCGTCGAAGACGCGAGTCTTGTAGAAGAGATAGCGGAAAAAGGGATAACGCTCGAGACATGCTATACCAGCAACCTGAATACGGGAGTCTGTACGGACAAGACTTTTCCGTTACGCGCTCTTATGCGCCGAGGCGTATTAGTCACGCTCAACACGGACAATATGACCGTTTCCGACACAGATCTCGCTACCGAATACGCCCGTCTCGGTATTACGGAGGAAGAAAAGAGCGTTCTTCTCGGGAATGCGGAAAAGGCGGCTTTCGCCGCCGTTACTTCGCTTGCGATCCGGTGACACGGATCTGACTTTTTATCGGTTTATTTCCCGTTATCTGAAAATGCGCAATTTACCGCTGACAAGCTCCGCGTCGATGACTTTGTTGTCGAACACTTCGCCGTCCACCTCGGTAAGTCCTTCGTCGAGCACTCGTATCACCACTTTGTCGGTAAGATATTCTTCGGTGAACGGGCTGTCGATATGTTTGCCGCCGCTTAAGAATTTGATAAGCATACCGGGAATTTTGCGCTTGGGCATTTCGTTGATGAATACGACGTTCATTTTGCCGTCGTCCACCGTGGAATGAGGCGAAATAGCCATTCCTCCGCCGATGCAGGTGCCGTTTGCCGCCGCTATCATAAATACCGATTTTTCCATCGTTTTTCCGTCGATTTCTATAGAAACTTTATGGAATTTGCATTTGATGAGGGTGTCAATAAGCGACGCGTAATATTTGGCTTTGCCTTTGAAGGCTTTCATCGT
>CALVNM010000063.1 GCA_944349735.1 uncultured Clostridia bacterium
CAGAAATCGTATCTGCCGTCGTATTCGCCCTGATAGACTTTGAAGCGCGGGACCGCCTTGACTTCGTCGGGATTCTGCGCTTCCGCCTTAGCCTTCTCGGTAAGCTCGTTCGCTTTCTCTTCCGTAAGGAATACGATATGGCAGGCGATAGGATTGACGTCGTCGGCGGCTTTGAACTGTACGACGGCGTTTATCTTGGCGAATTTCTTGACTTGCGCGGGATCTTCGGTAAGCGGTATCTTCATCGCGGGGAACGCCGCGGTAAAGTATAGCTTCGCTACCAATACGTCGTTTTCTGAAGCGATGTTACTCATGTCTGCCTCCTATTAATCTTCGTCCGCCCAGTCTTCGTCAGCTTCGATTTCCTTGCCAAGCAGCTCCTTAACCGTTTCCGCTATTCCGGTGGCGTCGAGTTTGTATCTCGCGTAGAGATCTTCGGGATATCCGATCACGCTGAATTCGTCGTTGATACCGAGCTTGGTGAAAGCGCAACCCTTGCCCGATTCCGCTATGACCGCGGCGACGGCGTCGCCGAGACCGCCGATAACGTTGTGCTCTTCGACGGTGAGTATCCTGCGCGTATCCATGACGGCTTGCATGATAGCGTCCTTATCGATGGGCTTCAGTGTGTGCATGTTGATGACGCGTACGCTGATGCCTTCCGCTTCGAGGTCTTTGGCAGCTTCGCGCGCCTGAAGAGTAGGGGTGCCGCAGGTTATTATGGTTATGTCGGAACCTTCGTGTATGGTCATCGCCTTACCGACGGTGAACTCGAAGTCCTCGTTATCGTGCATCGGGGGTTCGAAGCCTCTGCCTACGCGCATATAGAAAGGTCCGGGGATGTCGATACACGCGCGGACCGCTTTGGCTGTCTCGAAGCCGTCTGCGGGAATGACCACCGTCATATTCGGGATAGCTCTCATGATGGCGTAGTCCTCGGTGCAGTGGTGAGTAGTACCCGCAGTACCGAAGCTCAGTCCGCCGTGGGTCGCTATGATCTTGACGGGAAGATTCTGATACGCGATGTCGGTACGTACCTGCTCTCCGCCGCGCAGGCATGCGAAGATGGCGAATGTAGACGCGAAGGGGATAAGACCCGTTTTCGCAAGTCCCGCCGCCACTCCGAAAAGATTCTGTTCGGCGATACCGACGTTGAATATCCTCTCCGGGAATTTGTCGCCGAAGTTTCCGATATTCGTGGACTTCGCAAGGTCGGCGGTAACGCCTACGATCTTGTCGTTCTTTTCGCCCAGCTCGGCGAGAACTTTACCATATATTTCTTTGGACGCCATTTTGTTGGCATCGTAAGTTGTCCAAGTAGTGCCTTCTGCCATTTCTGTTACCTCCTTAATCCATTGCTTCTATGTCCGCAACCGCTTCTTTGAAGAGGTCGGAGTTCATCGCGCCGTAGTGCCACGGTACTTTGCCCTGGAAGCGTTTGACGCCGTAACCTTTCTCGGTCTGGGCGATTATAGCTACCGGTTTGTCCTCGGTGTTCGCCCAGGCTTCGGCGAGAGCTTTGTCGAGAGACTCCATATCGTTACCGTTGCAGACGATGACTTTGAAGCCGAACGCCTCGTATTTCTTGTCGATGGGGTTGATGCCCATAACTTCTTCGGTGGGACCGTCGATCATAAGCTTGTTGCGGTCGACGATGGCGATGAGGTTCTTGAGTTTGTAGTGGGCAGCCGCCATCGCCGCTTCCCATACGCTTCCTTCGTTCTGCTCGCCGTCGCCCATGAGTACCACGACTTTGGAATCGGTGACCTTCTGATAGCGGAGACCGAGCGCCATGCCTACGCCCATAGGAAGTCCGTGTCCGAGCGAGCCGGTAGAGGCGTCGCAGCCACGTACCTTCTTGCTGTCGGGGTGCATGCCGTAAGGGGATTCGTAATGGTTGAATGTCTCAAGCGATTCCATGGGAACGAAGCCCGCCATGGCGAGGCAGGGAACGTACGCGAGAGCGCAGTGTCCTTTACTGAGGATGAATCTGTCACGGTCGAACTTATCGGGATTTTTGCTGTCGACGTTCAGATATTTGAAATAGAGCGCGGCGAGTATGTCGGCGCAACTCAGCGAGCCGCCGAGATGACCGCTGCCGGCGAAGTTGGCGGTCTTGACGATATTCAAGCGCAATTCTTTCGCCTTACTCTTCAATTCCTGCACAGAAACGTTTTTTGGCATTTTGCATTTGCCCTCCTATGATGATATTTCCTGGTAAATCGCGGGATTGTCGTACGATAATCCGCTCTTTCCATTATAATCCATAAAAATATAGCCGTCAATAGGGAAAATTTCGGGCAGCGCGGACTTGTAAACGTACGTAGCGTGTGATAAAATAGCTTCCGAGGTGGATAAATGTACGGCATAGCGATAGTCAACGGTTACAGCGGTATAGGCACGCGTCAGGCGGCAAGGCTCCGCGAAGAGTTCGGCGCGCTCGGTACGCGGCTGGACGTCTTTCCCAATCTGCTAGGAGCGGAATACCCCGCGTCCGATTTCGTTATGTTCCTCGATAAGGACGTAAGGCTCGCCGCGGAATTTGAAAAAAACGCGCGCGTTTTCAATTCCTCCGATACGATAAGAATATGCGAGGACAAAGCCCTTACTTATTCCGCGGTATGCGGGGAAGGCGTCGAAATACCAACTACTCTTTATGCGCCGTTATGTTATTCCGATCTTTCAAAAATGCCTAAAAGGGTATCCGAAGAAGCGGAGACAGTCATACAAATACTCGGTTTGCCGTTAATATTCAAACTCAACGTGGGGTCGCTCGGCATAGGTACGCGCCTTATCGGCAGCAAGAAAGAACTGGAAGCCGCCATGGTAGAATTCGCTTGCGTGCCGCATCATTACCAGGAGTTCGTTAAGTCGTCGGCAGGGACCGATATAAGGGTTGCCGTGATAGGAGGCAAGGCGATAGCCTCCATGCGGCGGCGCAACTCGTCGGGCTTTCTTTCTAATTTGGCAGCGGGCGGCGCGGCGGAGGTTTACGACGCCCCGGAAGCTTTCCTGCATATGGCGGAGCTCGCAGCCGCGCGTATCGGCGCGGATTATTGCGGGGTCGATTTGTTGGAGGGTGAGGACGGTTCCCCGATATTGCTCGAAGTCAACTCCAACGCCTTTTTTGAGGGTATCGAGCGCGTCGGCGGAGTTAACGTAGCCGGCGCATACGCCCGATACGTGCTTGAGATGTCGGCGACGGGGCGGGGAAAGTAAAGTAAATCGCCGAAAAAAGTATTGCAAGCATACCGCCTGTGTGCTATACTATACGCGTATAATTATATTATAATCTACGGGAGAGCGTATGCGCCGTATTAAAGGAAAGACAGTATTGGTTTTGTTGACCGTTATCTTGGCGGCAAGCGTTTTGCTTACCGGCTGCGGCGCCTGGGGCGCCAGCGCCGACGAGAAGGAGTACGCTCCGTCGGTCTCGAACGCGCCTTCCTACGATCCGCCGGCAGAGGTAAGCTACGTCGTCTCTTTCGTAACGGGTACGGATGAGATCATTCCGAGCATTGAGACGCGAATTCTTCTTCAGTCTCAGATACCCGCTCCCGATGCCAAGAATAAGCCCGGTTATACCTTCGAAGGTTGGTATCTTACTTCCGATTACGCGGGAAGCAAAATTACCGCCGGATACGAATTTACCCGCAACACCACTCTCTACGCTAAGTGGATGGCAAACACCACGATAAGGATCAAGACGGCGGAAGAGCTCGCCGACATAGCACAGAAGCCTTCCGGAAATTACGCGCTCGGCGCGGATATAGATCTTTCGCAGATAGAGAGCTGGGAGCCGATAGGCGGTTTCGAAGAGGGTAACGAATTCTCCGGCACTTTCGACGGAAACGGTTACGTCATAAGCGGTATGAATATCAAAGATCTCGAAGCCGACGAAGAGTTCAATTATCTGCCTATAGGACTTTTCGGCAAAGTCACCGGAACGATACGCAACGTAACTCTCGTGAATTACAATATCCAGCTTGACGGAGATCAGTCCCGTTTCTATATCGGCGGCATAGCGGGTTGGCTCAGCCGCGCGACAATGACCAACTGTGTAGCGATAGGTAATTTCATCAATCCCGAGATAGATTACGAAGGCGGCATATGGGATTCAATCCTCGGAAGCTACGCCGAACCCACCACCAGTCTTTATTGCGGCGGTGCGATCGGCTACGTGCAGGGCAGCACGGTCTCCAACG
This sequence comes from uncultured Clostridia bacterium, assembly GCA_944349735.1. Lineage (GTDB taxonomy): Bacteria > Bacillota > Clostridia > Christensenellales > DTU072 > Stercoripulliclostridium_A. The sequence continues at coordinate 4,206 of CALVNM010000063.1, forward strand.
TCTCCACCGAAGGCACGATCCGCTCCGAGAGCAATGAGGAAAGCATATTCTTCGGCGGTATCGCCGGATATGTGGGATATTACGACGAAGAGGGCGAAAACGTAAGCATTCACGAGCCGAGTACCGTCCGCAACTGCAATTCCTCAGTAGACGTTTACGGAAGGTACGCGGGAGGACTTATCGGCTATAATAACGGGAGCGTGAGTTCCTGTTTTGCGACCGGCGACATAAGCGGTTCGCTGTCTTATCCCGCCATCGCGGGCGGACTCGTCGCGTATAACTATAATGCCGGCTCCGTGAGCAGATGTTACGCCACCGGCAAGACAGAAGCGCGTACGGCGGGCGGACTTATAGGCGTCAATATATTCGATTTCGAGACCGCTGACGGCGGGACTATCGATAACTGCTACGCTTCGGGCGACGTGTTCGCTTCCGAATACGCGGGCGGACTTGTAGGCAGGGCGGTATCGGATCTTCCCTATCTCGGAAGACCCGATTTCGACAGCTCCGTATACGACCCGAACACCGAGCATACCACGAGCGCGACGACTTTCTTTATGATCGAAAACTGCCTCGCTTACGGCTCCGTGGAAGCCAATGCCTCAACCACGGTATTCAAGGATTACGAAGGTAACGAATACACCGCCAACGTTTTCTATGCCGTATTCGCCGGCAACTTCATCGGGCAGGCATACGAGCTGTATATCCGCAATTGCATAGGTTTCGGCAACGTTGACGCCATTTCGCACCGTTCGGCTTCGGATTCGGAAGTCGGAGACGAGACTTATACGCATAACGTAGCTTACGGCGATAACTTCGTAGGACACAGTACAGCCCTTACTTCCGGTAACGATTCCGTGAGAATATTCGTAGCCACCGGAGTATCCGTCACGCGTAACGGCTCCGTTTATTCCACCGCGGACGGCTATAATTCCGTACCCGAGTTGGGATATAACTATCTCAACGACGCGGGATTCTATACTTCGAGTCTCGGTTTCGACACCGATTACTGGAATCTCAACGATCTAGACGTTCAAACCGGCGTATATCCTACTCTTAAGTTGTCCTGAGGTTGAACGAATGTTCGAAGCGGTAGTCGATATAAACGCCAAAGATTATAATGCCTGCACGAGATATTATCTGCGGAAATATCTCGGAGTGAAAGAATATATCCTGTTGGCATTACTCCTGATAGGAGGTTTGGTACTGTATTTTGCGTTTCAACAATTGCTTATACTCATACTTTGCGGCGTGACCGTGCTAATAATGTCGGGCGCGATCGTCGTTTATATCGCTTTTGCGCGCAAAGGTTATACGGAAGAATTCGTCAAACGCAACACTCACGAGTGGAAGTTCACTTTTTACGAGGAAGAATTTTCGGTGGAAACGCTCGAGGAGAACGGGGACAAGCCCTATACGGAAAAATTCGGCTACGACCGCGTGGAACGAGTAGCGCTTCTCAAAGACAGAGTTTATATTTATTGCGGCGCGGCGCTCGCGTATTATATCCGCTACGACAATATGACTACCGGCACTTTTATAGAATTCTGCGAGTTCGTCAAAAAGAAAATAGAACCCGCCAAGTTCAAAATGAAAGAGGGAAGACGCAGAAACAAACAATTTCCGTACGGGAGATAGGATATGTATAACATCAAAGAAGTTTCGGCAAGAATCAAGGATCTCAGAGAGTTTTCCGATTACACGATAGAAGAATTTGCTCAGAAAGTGGGCATCACCCCCGAAGAATACGCGGAATACGAATCGGGCGAAAAAGATATCCCGATAGGGCTTTTGTATAATATTTCCACGGTGCTCGAGATCGACCCCACGTTCGTGCTTTTCGGCAAAGGCGCCACCAAGCGTGACGCCACCGCGGTTTACGGCGGCAACGGCATCAGCATACAGCGTTACGAGGGGTATTCGTTCATATCGTTGAACGCCGATTTCGTCGACCGCGAGCTTGAGCCCATGATAGTGACCATAGAAGAGGGAGTCACTCCGGAGCTTGTCAAACACACGGGACAGGAGTTCAACTATGTTCTCGAGGGCTCGCTCCGCGTCATAGTGGGCGAGAAGGAGTATTATCTCCGAAGCGGCGACAGCCTCTATTTCGACGCGACGCTTCCCCACGCGCAGGTAGCGATGGAGAAATTCGCCAAATTCATCACTGTTATTCAAAGATAAAGCGTAATCGCGGAAACGAGCACATATAATTACTTTTACGGAGGAGAAACGTAATGAACAGAGCAGAATTCATTTTCGCGGCGATAGACGTACTATTCCACCCGATGCAGAATTACATAAGCAGGAAGGGCGTTAAATGCGTCAAAGATTTGAGCTACGACGACCGGTACAAGGACTGCAAATTCGATATATATTATAAAGAGGGCGCAAAAAAACCCATGCCCGTCATAGTTAATATCCACGGCGGCGGCTTCGTCAAGGGCGACAAGAAACACCGTAAGAGCATATCGCATCTTTATGCGGACAGGGGATGGTTCGTAATGAACATAAATTACAGATTAAGCCCGAAATACGCCTTCCCCGACGTGATAGAGGACTGCATCGACGCGCTCAATTACCTGCCGAAGCTTGCCGAGAAATACGATCTCGACCTCACGAAAGTGGTGACGACGGGCGATTCCGCGGGCGCTTATGCTGCTGCTGAAACGGAAGCGGTGATAACCAACCCCGAGCTTTCCGCAAAACTCGGAATGCCCGAATGTAACGTGAAACCCGCGGGAATGGTATGCTTCTGCGGACCGTACGACCTCGTGGCGGCGATGGGCGCTAAACTCCCGTTCGGTCTGGTGCGTTCGATAGGGGAGAGCTTCCTCGGAATGAAGCTCAAGAAAGATTTTTCCAACGTCAGGGATTACGAGTATATCAACGAGGTGAGCCCTTCGGTATTCGTCAATTCCGATTGGTGCCCTACTGTGCTCACCATGGCGAAAAAGGACGTATTCTGCAAAGGACACGGCGAGATACTTTTCGATAAACTGAAAGCGGCGGGCGTACCCGTGCGCGAAGCCCATTCGGTGAAGCTCATCGACAACCATTGCTACCACTTCAATTTCTGGACGAAAGCGAGCAAGGAGACTATGAAGACGGTCTATGAATTCCTCGACGAGCTGTACGCGAAATAAGGAAGGGAATAGAGAAGGGATTTGAAAATAAGATAGCAAAATATTTGACAAAGCCCTTATAAGCGGCTATAATATCGATTGTGCTCGGTAAGCGAGCGCCATCGAATATGCGCCTTTAGCTCAATTGGATAGAGCGTTGGTCTACGGAACCAAAGGTTAGGGATTCGAGTTCCTTAAGGCGCGCCAAAAGGGAGCACCGTCGTGGTGCTCCCTTTTTTGCGCGCCTTCAGAAGCACTTATCCCTCTGCAATGCAAATATATTGCATTGCAGAGGGATGCGTTAGTTTCGCCCGATAGGGCGAAACCCGGCGAAAACTGCTACAGTATATCAAAAACTACACAATATACAAAAACGAAAAGAATATATCCGTACAGAAGCAACTGCCGCTGTTCCTTAAAACAGGCGCGCCAAAAGGACACCGCAAGAAGCGGTGTTCTTTTTTGCGCGCCTTAAGAAGCAGATATCCCCCGCAACGGATTTTTGCGTTGCGGGGGGATGCGCTAGTTTCGCCCAACGGGCGAAACCTGGCGGCAACCCGCTACGGCATATTAAAATCCTACACAATATACAAAAACGAGAAGAATATATCCGTACAGAAGTAACTGCCGCTGTTCCTTAAAACAGGCGCGCCAAAAGGGAGCACCGTCGTGGTGCTCCCTTTTTTGCGCGCCTTAAGAAGCAGATATCCCCCGCAACGGATTTTTGCGTTGCGGGGGGATGCGCTAGTTTCGCCTGATAGGGCGAAACCCGAAACTTATTTATTAATATATGCGTGATTAATATAAGACACTACGAGTTATATATCCAGATAT
>CALVNM010000064.1 GCA_944349735.1 uncultured Clostridia bacterium
TTTTACGACAACTTCAATCCCTTTAACCTCGGCGTGGTGAAATTCACCTGTCATCAGGTGCACGGATTGTGGTCGGGGCGCGTCGTGCTCGACGACGGCAAAACGATCGAGATCCGCGATATGTACGCCTTTGCCGAAAAAATGTACAACAGATGGTAAGAAATTCAAATCGAATTTTCATATAAATAATTGACAAAGCTTTATCGGCGGCGTTATACTTTAGCTATGAATAAGCAAAATCTTTCCGTTTACGCATATTACTTTTACTTTAGCTACGAGGTAGCTTGATTTTGCGTAGACGGTAAGTCATATCGAAGCATACGGAAACCGCCTCGCATGAAGCGGTTTTTTTGATAAAAACATAAACGCGAAAGCGTAAAGAGGTAAAATATGATAGTAACGATCAAGAGGAACAGCAATCCCGTACAAATCGAAAGACTTACGCGCTGGATCAAGAATCTGGGGCTGGAATGCCACATGAGCGAAGGCGAAAAGTCCACGGTTATCGGACTCGTGGGCGACACGAGCAAAGTGGATATCGATCTTTTGCGTTCGCTGGAGATAGTGGAAGCGGTCACTCGCATACAGGAACCTTATAAAAATGCGAACCGTAAATTCCATCCCGACGACACTATAGTGGACGTAAAAGGGGTCAAATTCGGCGGTAAGCATTTCCAGATAATCGCGGGTCCTTGTTCGATCGAGACGGAGAAACAGGTCATAGGCATAGCGGAAGCCGTCAAAGCCGCCGGCGCGTCCGTATTGCGCGGAGGGGCTTTCAAGCCGCGCACTTCGCCTTACGCATTCCAGGGACTCGGACTCAAAGGACTCGAGATATTGAAGAAGGCTTCCCGCGAAACGGGACTTCCGATAGTTACCGAGATAATGAGCGAGAAATACATCGACGCGTTCATGGACGTGGATATAATCCAGATCGGCGCGCGCAACATGCAGAACTTCGATCTTCTGAAGGCGGTAGGCAAATTGCGTAAGCCCGTCCTTTTGAAGCGCGGACTTGCTAACACGATAGAAGAATGGCTCATGAGCGCCGAATACATCATGTCGGAGGGTAACAACGAAATAATTCTCTGCGAACGCGGGATAAGGACTTTCGAGCCGTACACGAGAAATACGCTCGATCTTTCGGCGATACCGCTCCTTAAAGAGAAAACGCATTTGCCGATAATAGTGGATCCTTCGCACGCGTCCGGGCTTTCCCGTCTCGTGAAGCCGCTGTCGCTCGCTTCCGTGGGCGTAGGCGCGGACGGGCTTATGATAGAAGTGCATAACGATCCTCAGCACGCTCTCTGCGACGGCGCACAGTCGCTTCGTCCGGAGCAGTTCGCCGACGTGGTCAAAGCTATCGACGTTATGCTCCCGATCGTAAATAAGGAGAGAGATAAGTGAAAATAGGCATTATCGGATTGGGGCTTATCGGCGGATCGCTCGGAAGACAGATAATAAAGAACACCTCGCACACCGTGTACGGATACGATATTTCCGAGGACGCGATGCTCAAGGCGCAGATGCTCAACGCGTATCACGAACGGCTCGATACGGAGGCGGAAGTGATAGACTTGGACATACTTATCGTGGCGCTTTGTCCCGAAGCTACGATCAAGACCATACGCGAACTTGCTCCGCGCATGAAAAAAGGCGGTATAATTATAGATACGTGCGGAACCAAGCGCAAGGTGGTTGCCGCCATGAGCGAACTCGAAGATATGTACCCCGACGTCGGTTTCGTGGGAGTGCATCCGATGGCGGGCAGAGAGTTCAGCGGAATATCTCATTCGACGGCTACTCTTTTCGAACACGCGTACATCATACTGACCCCGATCCGCACCGACCTCGAATCAGAGGAGAAAGTAAGAGCGTTTTTCCTCGAGACGGGTTGCGAAGGGATAACCGTGGCGAGCGCGGCGACGCACGACAAGATCATCGCTTACACTTCGCAGTTGGCTCACGTGGTGTCTTCGGCGTATATACGCAATCCGCTGTCGGAAACGTATCTCGGGTTTTCTGCGGGAAGCTTCAGGGATATGACCAGGGTTGCAAAACTCAATCCCGATATGTGGACGGAATTGTTTACGGAAAACAAGGATAATCTTATAGCTTGCATAGACGATCTGAGAAACAGGCTCGGCGAGTACCGCGACGCGCTCTCCGGAGGCGACGACGTCAAACTCAAAGCCATACTCGAGGAAGGAACGCGGATGAAAGAGGCTGCCGAGAAGATGAGGAGAGAGGTAAAATGAAAAAAGTGACCGTGTCCGCCGGAGCGATACGAGGCGCCGTAGAGATACCGTCGTCCAAATCGTACGGACACAGACTTCTTATAGAAAGCTTGGCTTCGGGATACCCCGTTACGGTAAAAGGTAACCTTAAAGGTGACGATATCGACGCAACGATAGGATGTCTCGAAGCGGTGGGAGCGCATACGGAAAGAACGCGCAATTATGTTAAAGTGATACCTCCGGTCGCGTTGCGGGAAACACCCGTCGTATTCGCCAACGAATCGGGATCTACTTTACGTTTTCTCATGTCGGTACTTCCGGCGATAGGCGTCGAGGCGACGTTTACTGGAGCCGGCGAGCTTCCCGCGCGCCCCGTGGGAGCGCTTTTGGATTGCCTCGGCGAAGCGGGCGTAACGGCGGACAGAAGGGCGCTCCCGTTTACGCTGAGAGGCAGCTTCGTATGCGCTCCGCGTTTCAGACTCAAATATCTCAAAAGCTCTCAGGACGTCAGCGGACTGCTTATGGCTATGCCGCTTATAGGGGGCGCTTCTCTCGAAGTGGAAGGCGCGCTCCCGTCCGAAGGATACGTCGCCGTAACGCTCGAGACCCTCGGAGCGTTCGGCGTAAAATACGAGGTAAAGGACGGTATATACCGTCCCCTTACGGGTTACGGCGATCCGGGCGAAGTGGAAGCCGAAGGAGATTGGAGCAGCGCCGCGTTTATCGCGGCGGCGGGCGTTCTCGCGGGAGAAACCGAAACAAAGGGATTGAAGTATCCCTCGCTCCAACCCGATTCCGCAATCGTAGAACTTCTCAAGGAAGCTGGTGCGGACATAGAATTCGTTAACGGCGCGCTCGTTGCGCGCAAGTCCGACTTGCACGCTGTGGAATTCGACGCCGACGGATGTCCCGATCTCGTGCCGATAATGTCCGTAGCGCTCGCCGCGGCTCAGGGCGTTTCCGTCATAAGAGGCGTGGACAGACTGCGTTACAAGGAATCCGACAGGATAGCTTCCGTAATCGGGATGCTTAAAGCATTCGGGATACGTGCGGAGTACGCCGACAACGCTCTGATTATCCGCGGCGGAAAATTGAGAAGCGGCGGCGTCGCTTACGGCGCAGGAGATCACAGGATAGCCATGAGCGCCGCGGTAGCCGCAACAGCAGCGTCGGACGGAGGGGACACGGATATAATCGGCGCGGAATGCGTGTCCAAGTCATATTCGGATTTTTACGAAGATCTCGTTAAACTCGGAGGAAAAGTATATGAAAGGTGATGTGCTCGACGTCGAGGTCTACGGCGCGTCGCATGCGAAAGCGATCGGCGTGAAGATTAAGGGTATACCCGCGGGTACCGTGATAGACGGAGACGCGATCGACGGGCTTCTCTCGAGGAGACGCGCCGTACGCGCGCCATGGTCCACTCCGCGTATCGAAAAGGACGAATACTTATTTACTTCCGGCGTGCGTGACGGCGTCACGGACGGGGATACGATCGAAGCGGAGATATTCAATACCGATGTTAGGAGCGGCGATTACGGCGAATTCATGAACGTGCCTCGTCCGTCTCACGCCGACTACGCGGCGATGGTAAAGGACGGCACTCGCGAGGTAGCGCCGGGAGGCGGGAGATTTTCGGGAAGGCTGACCGCGCCTCTTTGCATAGCCGGCGGCATCGCGGAAGGGATATTGAAGGAAAAAGGAATCTTCGTATGCGCTTACGTTTCGTCCGTCGGAAAGGCGGAGGGCAGGAGCTATAAAGACGGCGTTCCGTCGAAGGAAGAAGTCCTCGAGGCGCAGCGCATGCCTTTGCCCGCTATTACCAATAGTGAAGAAATGCTCGAGGAGATAATGCGAGCCGCTTCCTCCGGAGACAGCGTCGGAGGCACCGTGGAGTGCGTTGTATACGGGTTGCCCGCAGGGATAGGCGACAGCATGACTGACGGAATGGAGTCCGCGATAGCCGCGAGCGTCTACGGCGTACCCGCAGTTAAAGGCGTGGAATTCGGAGACGGATTTTCGCTTTCGCGCATGCGCGGCAGCGAAGCCAACGACCCTTTCGCGTACGAAAACGGCAAAGTGGTCACGCTTACCAACAGAAGCGGCGGTATCAACGGCGGTATTACCAACGGAATGCCGCTTACGTTGCGCGTAGCGCTGAGACCTACGCCTTCGATAGCGAAAGAGCAACGAAGCGTAAACGTTCTGACGGGAGAGAATGTTATATTGAAGATAAAAGGGCGGCACGACGCATGCATAGTACCGCGTGCCGCGGCGGCGGTTGAAAGCGCGGTCGCGCTCGCCGTACTCGATAAAATACTTGCGGAAGGGAAGTAGCGATATGGACATCAAGGATTTCAGAGCGAAGCTCGACGGCATAGACGACAGAATAGCGGAACTTTTCCGAGAGAGGCTTTCCGTGGTAAGAGAAATAGGACTCTGGAAAAAATCCAACGGCGTGTCTACCGACCACGCGGGGCGCGAGCGGGCTATACTCGACCGCATACTTCCCCGATTCGACGAGGGGGAGAAAGAGTATGCCGAAAAACTGTATCTCGAAATATTCCGTTCGAGCAAAGAGTTACAACGCGGGCTGCTGGGGAGCTATTACGTGGTAGGCAAGAGCCTGCCGCACACATGGTCTCCGGATATATACGTGCCTTTGGGACTTGATTACCGCGTGAAGGAATTCGCAAGCGAGAACGAATTAAAGGAATTCGTATCCGGACGGGAATACTCCGGTTTCAACGTCACAATACCTTATAAGAAAGCGGTCATGGATTCGTTGGACGAAATATCCGAGGAAGCGCGCGCGATAGGGGCGGTCAATACTGTGGTGAACCGTGACGGCAGACTGTACGGCTATAATACCGATATAGTCGGCATGCGTTACGCGCTGGAGGCTGCGGGCATAGCAGTCAAAAACAAGAGGGTAGCGATACTCGGTAGCGGCGGTACCGCGGCTACGGCCGAATATCTGCTCCGAACCGGCGGCGCGAAAGAGATAATCAAGGTCTCGCGTAAAGGTCCCGTCGATTATACCGGCGTGTACGAAAGGAAGGATATCGAGATCATCTTGAATACAACTCCGGTGGGCATGTTCCCTACAGCGGAAGCCGCTCCCGTGGACATAGACGGATTCCCTTCGCTCGAGGGAGTTTTCGACGCGATCTACAACCCGTTGAGGACCACGCTCGTTGCGGCGGCGAGAGCAAGAGGCATTCCGACAAGCGGCGGACTCCCGATGTTGGCGGAACAGGGCAGGGCGGCGTATAATCTGTATAGAGGCACCGAAACTGATATTTCGGTTACCGAAAGTTTAATAAAACGCATTGAGGCAAAAAAGTCGAATATAGTGCTTTGCGGTATGCCTTCGTCAGGAAAAACTACGGTGGGCAAGCTGGTAGCCGAAATGACAGGCAGAGAATTTTACGATTCCGACGAGATCGCGGAGAGAACAGTAGGCATATCGATACCGGAGATATTCAGCCGTTACGGCGAGCAGTATTTCAGAGCCGAGGAGGAGAAAATCATCGGGGAGCTGTCTGCGTTGAACGGCGCGGTGATAGCTATCGGAGGCGGCGCGGCGATGAGCGAAGTAAACCGCGCTCGTCTCAAGCGAAACGGTATAGCGGTACTTGTAGAGCGCGACAACTCAAAACTCGATACGAGCGGTCGTCCGGTAAGTCAGAGAGAGGGTATCGAGGCGCTTTACTTGAAGCGCATGCCCGTATATAAAGCTTTCGCGGACGTCTCGGTCAATAACGACGGCGCTCCGGAGGACGCCGCCAAAGCGGTCGGACGCGAGATTTTAGAAACTACGGGGCTTGACATTTTCATTCGTCGGTTTTAGAGTATTATCGTAAGCATGTATGCGCGTATTCGTGTATATTCTTATATGCGCGCGCATATCCGTATACAGGAGGTACTCGATATGGACGAATTCAAAGACTTAAGGATAGTCGACAATTTTTATCAGACGTCGGCATTCTTCCCGATGCCCACGATCCTCGTCGGCACGATCTCCGAAAACGGTATGACGAACCTCGGCTCGTATTCGCTGTGTTTCCCTTATTATATCGCCGGCAAAGATTATTACGCAATGCTTCTCGAATGCCGCAACAGCTCGAATACCGCGCAGAATATTCTGAGGAACAAGACGGTTTCTCTCAATTTCATACCCGATAAACGCAAATATTTCCGCGAAGCGGTGAGACTCGGTTTTCCCGGAGAAACTACCGAACAGAAAATGAAAAACTGCATCTTCACTCTCCGTAAAGGAGAAGCGGAGGGCAGACGTCCGGAGATCGTCGAAGAAGCATTACAGGTATTCGAATGCACGTGGGACGATTCGCTCGAACAGGCTTACGAGGACAAGGCGGGCAATCTCGAAGGGTACGATCCGCCGTACCGCAACTTTAACGGCATAACCGGCAAATTCGGCGCGCATTTCATATTGAAGATAGACAAGATACTCATGAAAGACAAGTACCGTAACGCGATAATCGACGGCGTGAAAGCGGGAGCTTTCCCGTCGGTACCCGTGGATTACGGTTACCGTGACAGCACCAATTTCTGGTACACGAAATTCCGTCGTCCGATACCCGAGAAGATACAGGCGAAAGAGGGCGACGTTCAATCTGTCATATACGCGGCGTCGAGGATAGATCCCGCGGTAAAGTTTACCGACGAAGCGTGCGGTAAACTTACCAAGATCCCGCGCGTGTTCCTGAAAGCGGCGTTGACTCAGATGGTCGAGATAGCGAAGAGCGAAGGAATTAGCGTTATCGACGAAGCGGCGCTTACCGTGATAAACGACAAGCGCAGAGAGGAGAAGAAGCGTAAATAATTTAGACTTTGCGTAAAACGGAGAAGATATGACAGCCGAGGAAGTAAGGAAGCACATATACGACACTTACGGCGTCGAAGGCGACATGCCCTGGAAGGACGACGACAGCACGGTGTTTCGTCATAAGGATAACAGGAAGTGGTTCGCTCTCATCATGTTCGGCGTCGACAGATCGCGGCTGAAAACGGAAGGAGAAGGAAAAGCCGACGCGCTGAACCTTAAGTGCGATCCGGAGCTTGCGTTGATGGTACGCGACGGGAAGGGGATACTTCCCGCATACCACATGAACAAGGAAAAATGGATAACCGTGGTACTTGACGGCTCCGTGCCGGCAGAGCAGATAAAGGCGCTTATAGACGTAAGCTACGAACTTACGGTGAACGCGAAACCCGTAAAAAACTATAAGCCCCGCGCCCGTAAAAAAGGGAAGGTCGTTTGACCGCTTTCAGGTTGAAGGCTCGCGTGAAAAGTAAAGAAGAATTCGGAGTATGCAGGTCGAAAAATTGTGCCGCAAAGGCAAAGGCCACCGCTACGAGCTGATAGCGGGGGAGATATTTTTCGGGCTTACGGCGTTAGCGATGCTCCTGTGCGCCGTACTCATACCTCTTGAGGAGAACGTAACGTACATAAGTTACATATTTTACGGTATATTCGCGCTTGCCGCGGTTATGACCGCTTTCGTCGCGGCGAAGCATATAGCTTTCGAACGTTTGCCCGAGTTTTTGCTGGAAAGAAGCGGCGATGAATATTTGCGTGACAATTATAACTCCGTCGCGATACGTCTTACCGACGTGAAGGAAGTCTCATTCAAAAATAATAAAGACAAATACGGCAGGGAATATTCTTTCGGAACACTTATCATAGTCACGAATTCGCATACGTACAAAATAAAATATGCCGAAAATCCGAGAGGCGCAAAAGAGAAGATAGACGCCGAGTTTCTAGAATATCCTCACGTGAAATATGATGTATCATACTTAATACGAGGTTGCCGATCCGGCGGCGGTACTTGTGAAAATAAATTCGGTT
>CALVNM010000065.1 GCA_944349735.1 uncultured Clostridia bacterium
GTCGGCGAAACGCAAGTCCGACAAACGTATCGGAATGCTATCTGAAATTTCTTTTATCTTATTTTATATTTTCGCGCCTACAATAACGTCTGAATTTGGCTTTTTCGATCGCCCAATACAGTGTCCTTGCCGCGGGAAGGAATTTGAAAAGTTGCATGGCGAACGAGAAAAGCATTGAAGGATTGCAATACTTTTTGCCTTTCGCAACGGCGACGTACATGCGACGGGCGACGTGGGCGGGCTTCTGGACGGGGAAAGGTCTGTCCTCGTCGCGGCTCCTGCCGTCGGAGCCGTATGCGAAAAAGTTGGTCGCGGTGGCTATGGGGTATAGCACGGTGAGCTTCACGTTGTCGTTATCCTCGAGCCGCAAGCCCTCCTGGAAACCCTGCACGCAGAACTTCGAAGCGCTGTAGAGGGTGTACCCGGGCATCGACATCTTGCCTATCGCGGAAGCCGTCACGCAGAAACGCCCCTCTCTGCCGTTAAGATAATTAAGGTATCTTCCGTAGGAATAGAAAGGCGAATAGCAATTCGTGCGCATGATACGATCTATTCTGTCCCAGTCGGCGTAATTGAATTTTTCGTAGTAAGCGAATCCCGCGTTGGCGTAGAAAATATCGATGAACGGGAATATCCGCTCCGCTTCGGCAAAAACGGCGTCCACGCCCTCTTTAGTCGAAACGTCGCATTTCATCACGGTAATTCCCGTATACGTTTTTCGGAGTTCGTCGAGCCTTGAGGTATTTACGTCCACGCAAAGCACGTTATTGTCCGCCGCGATAAGTTTAAGGAATTCGTAACCGATGCCGCTGTCGCAACCGGTGAGAACGATGTTTTTACCGCATATTTTCCGCATTGTACCGCCTCCGCCCGTAAACTTTATTTTTTATATGGGTATCTTGTGCGCCTCGCCCTTCTTGTAGACCGTCCATTCGGTAAAACCTATCTCTTTCGCAAGCGCCGCCACTTCGTCGTAACGCTTACAGATATCCTCCGCGACGTGGGCGTCCGAAGAAAAAGTCACGTTCCTGCCGCCCAAAGCGTAATACCTTTCGAGCAAAGGTCTTTCGGGAAGATAACTCATCAGCGGATGACGGATGTGGGTATTGATCTCGACGGTCTTGTCGCGTGCGATTATCTCACCGAAAAGCTCGTCTATCTTTTCGAGATACTGCGGCTCCCAGAGGCTTACGTCGGGATAGCCCGCATAGCGCGTGATATATCCGATATGCCCCACCACGTCGTATCGGTAAGGGACTTTGACTGAATCGATGAGCAGACCGAGGTATTCGAGATATACCGCGTCCTTGTCGCGCCCCTTGAAAAACTTGCCGAAGTATGCGTCGCCGCCGTGTATCGTATGTATGGAATTGACTATGACGTCAAAATCGTATCTCGGAAGATTTTCCCCGTACCACTTCACCGTCTCCGCGCAATAGCCCGCTTCCACGCCGAATGCGACGTAAGGCGTTTCGCCCTCATATTTTTCGCGCAGTTTGTCTATCGCGCGGGCGTACCTGCGAAGATTGAGTTGCTTGAGGAACCTCTCCTTTCTGCAATACTTATAGTCGCGGTCGAGGTGCTCGGTCACGGCGTAATATGCAAGCCCTTTTCTTTTCGCCTCCGCGACGAGCTCCTCTATCGGCTGTCTGCCGTCGTGAGAAAACGCGGAATGCGAATGACTGTCGACTTTCATTTACATTTCCTCCGGAGCCCGAACGCCTATGAGCCTCATACCTTCTTCGAGTACGACGTGCACTGCGTTGACGAGCGCGATACGCGCGCGCCTGTATTTTTCTTCGGCGTTCAATATGCGGTTCTCGAGATAATAACGGTTGAACGAACGCGCGAGTTCGATGAGATAGCGCGTAACGATACTGGGCTCGTACTTAGCTATAGCGTCGGAAATCACCGACGAGAAACGCCCTATCAGCGAAACGAGCTCCTCGCCCTCTTTCCCGTTGAGTCCCTCTAATTCCTCGGAAGCGAAAGGCGTGACGAGATCGACCGCGCCCGCTTTGCGCAGAACGCTCATGCAACGGGCGTTAGTGTACTGAACGTAAGGTCCCGTTTCCCCGTCGAAATTGAGCACCTTGTCGTAGCTGAACGTGATGTCTTTGATACGGTTATTGGTAAGCGCGAAAAACACTACCGCGCCTATACCCACTTTCTCCGCGACGTCGGCTTTGTTCTTGAGCCCCGCGCTCTTTTCGGAAATGATCTTAAGGCTTTTTTCGACGGACTTGTCGAGCACGTCTTTAAGCCACACGACTTTCCCTTTACGCGTGGACATCGTGCCGTCTTCCAAAGATACCATGCCGAACGGAACATGCACGAGATCCTTGTACCAGCTCTCGCCCATCAGCTCTATGACCTTGAAGAACTGCTTGAAATGCAAATTCTGCTGGTAAGCCACGACGTACAGACATTTGTAGAAATCGTAAGTTTGTTTGCGGTAAAACGCCGCCGCGAGATCGCGCGTCGCGTACAGCGTGGCGCCGTCCGCTTTGACCAGAAGACAGGGCGACATACCGTATTCGTTAAGGTCCACTATCTTCGCGCCGTCCGATACGGTTATCAGGTTTTTGGCTTCCAAAGCGTCGAGTACGGGAGTCATTTTGTCGTTATAGAAGGCTTCGCCGTTATAGGAATCGAAAGCTATGCCGAGCCTCGTATACACCTTGCCCACTTCGTTCAAGGTGATCTCCTTGAAAAGTTCATACAGCTTAAGGGCTTCCTTGTCGCCGTCCTCTATCTTCTTGAACCACGCCCGCGCTTCGTCCTCAAGCTCGGGATGCTCCTCAGCTTCTGCATGGAACTTGACGTATATCTTCGTAAGTCCCATAACGCCTTCTTTCTCGAGGTCTATCTCATCCGACCACTTCTTGTACGCGACGATGAGCTTACCGAACTGCGTGCCCCAGTCGCCGAGGTGATTGATGCCTACGGCGTTATAGCCGAGTTTCTTGTACATACGGTAGAGCGCCGCGCCTATCACCGTGGACGAGAGATGTCCGATATGGAAAGGCTTGGCTATGTTTATGGAGCTGTAATCGATACAGACAGTCTTGCCCGCGCCCTCGTTACTCGCGCCGTAATCCGAGCCTTTCTCCGCAATTTCTTTAAGGACGCGTCCCGCTTCCGCCGTGCGGTCGAATTTGAAATTGAGATAACCGTTGACCGCTTCCACGGAAGCGAAAGGATTTTCGCCCCCTTTTATCGCTCGGGCAAGCTCCTCCGCTATCGCAACGGGCGGTTTCCTCAGTATCTTGGCGAACCTGAAGCAGGGCAACGCGTAATCGCCCATGGCTGTGTCCGGAGGGATAACGATATAAGAAGCTATTTCCTCCGCGCTTACGCCTTCCACTTTAACGTAGGAGGCTATTTCCGCTTTCCTGATGTCGGTGTTTTCCATATTATTTCCTCGTACAATGTCCGTTTTTCACTTCGAAATAGGTCGCGCCGTCGAATGCGGCGGGCTCCGTGCAGGTAATTATCGTCTGTATGCCGTCTATCGCGTTGAAAAGGGCGTTGCGCCTTTTCTCGTCTAGCTCGCTCAACACGTCGTCCAGAAGAAGCACCGGAGTTTCCCCCGTCCTCGCGCGGAAAGAAGCTATCTCCGCGAGTTTGAGTGAAAGCACAGCCGAGCGCTGCTGACCCTGAGAGCCGAATTTCCTGAGATCCACGCCGCTCACGCTCAATTTAAGATCGTCGCGGTGCGGTCCGACAGTAGTGTATTCGAGCCGGAGATCGTCGGCACGCGCCGAAGCCGACAAACGCCTGAGTCCCTCTTCGGGATCCTCCGGGTCGACAGCTTCAGTCTCGTACGTCACGGAAAATTCCTCCGCTCCGTCGGTTAGCTTATAATGCTCGTTAACTGCGTAAGGTTTGAGTTTGGCGATGAATTTCGCGCGTTCTTTTATGATGAACGCCGCCGTCCTTATCATCTCCGAGTCCACCACCTCGAGCATCGAGTCGAGAGAGGCGCGCCCTTTATAGGTTTTGAGAAGCTTATTGCGTTGCTGCAGGAGCGCGTTGTAACGCTGAAGAGTATAGAAATACGTTTTGCTCTGCTGGCAAAGCCCCATATCCATGAACCGCCTTCTGTCGGCGGGCGCTTCGCGCACGAGACCTATCACCTGCGGCGAAAAGAACACGACGTTCACAACGCCCATAAGTTCGCCGATACGCTGAACGGGGAGCCTGTCCACGGTGACGCGCTTCTTCCCCTGCTCGTCCGCCGTTATAACGACGGTATGCGTGGAAAAACGCTTCTCGACTTTAAGTTCCACGCCGAAACCCGCCGCCGGCGCCTTCCAGTTGATCAGTTCTTTGTCGCGCGGGTGGCGCGAAGATCTGCCGAGAGAACAAAGGTATATCGAATCGATAAGGTTGGTCTTACCTGCGGCGTTCGCGCCGTATACGATATTAAGTCCCTTGGCGAAAGTCACCTTTTCGCTTTCGTAACTCAAAAAATTATTAAGAGATACGTCGGTTACTATCATCAGTCCTCCAGATTATAGGGCGTGACCTGATACACGTAGTGATTAAGCCAGTTGTAGAACAGAAGGTTCCCGGTGCTGTTCCAGCTCATATTGATGCGGTTCACGTCTCCGTCGATGAAATAATTGGCGGGCGGATCTATTTTCAAGCCCTTTTCCTTGTCGCGCAGATATTCTTTCTTAAGAGTTTCGCGGTCGTACTCCGAATGACCGAAGAAGAAGAATTTACGGTCGTCCTTGCTTTTCACTATACTGAGCCCGCAGTCGTCGCCTTCGGCTATCACGCGCAGTTTTTTATTCGCGCGAACGGCGTCCTCGTCGATACGGGTGTGACGGGAATGCGGAATGGAGAAGCGGTCGTTCAGCCCTTTCAGCAACGGTTCGAACGCCGATGTCGCATGATTCTTGAAGATACCGAAAAGTTTCTTTTCAAGCGGTATCTTGCCTATACCGTAATAATGGTACATCGCCGCCTGCGCTCCCCAGCAGATATATATCGTCGAGGTGACCATACTGTCGGCGTAATCGAATATCTCCTCGAGTTCCTTCCAGTAAGCGACGTCCGTGAAATCCATGGTTTCCACGGGCGCGCCCGTAATTATCATTCCGTCAAAACGCGTGCCGCGCACATCGTCGAAAGTCTTGTAAAACCTCTCCATATGCCCGCCCGACACGTTGGTCGCCTTATATGTGGCGGTCTTGATGAGCGTGAGATTGACCTGCAACGGCGTATTCGCGAGAAGCCTTAACAACTGCGTTTCCGTCTCTATCTTCGTCGGCATCAGATTGACTATCGCTATCTCTATCGGACGGATATCCTGCGACTCCGCGCGCTTCTTCGGCATAACGAAGATGTTTTCCTTCTTGAGGACGGAAAACGCCGGTATGTCTTTGGGTATTACTATCGGCATACTCCCTCCTTTATTTCAGCGTGGCGTCGAGCGCGCCTATAACGTCCGAAAGTATGTCCTCGATACCCTCGATACCTACCGAAAGCCTTATGAGATTGGCGGGTACGCCCGCCGCCTCGAGATCGGCGTCGGAAAGCTGTCTGTGCGTGGTGGACGCGGGATGAAGCACGCAGCTCCTTGCGTCCGCGATATGCGTGACGATGCGGAAAAGTTTGAGCGATTTCTGGAATTCGGACGCCGCTTTTCTGCCTCCGCGGATACCGAAACTCACCATTCCCGCGGCTCTGCCGCCGTCAAGATACTTTAATGCGCGCTCGTGATCCTCGTCTCCTTCGAGACCCGCGTACTTTACCCATTCGACGGCGGGGTGAGACTTCATCGCTTGGGCAAGCGCGAGCGCGTTGTCGCTGTGGCGGGGCATCCGCAAATGCAGCGTTTCCGCTCCGAGCATGGTGAGGAAGGCATTGAACGGCGCCATCTGCGCGCCGAAGTCGCGCATACCGATGACTCTGGCGCGCAGTATATACGCGCCCGCGCCGCAGTCGGCGAACACCATTCCGTGATAAGAGTCGTCCGGCACGTTGAAGCCGGGATAACGGGGATTGTCTTTGAATACGAAATTGCCGCCGTCCACTATTATGCCGCCCACGCTCGTGGCGTGGCCGTCGATATACTTGGTGGAAGCGTGCACCACGACGTTCACGCCGAATTCGAAAGGTCTCGAGAGGCAGGGCGTGGCTATGGTGTTGTCGCATATAAGCAGAATACCGTATTTACGCGCTATCGCCGCGAATTTATCGAAATCCGCTACCGTTCCTGCGGGGTTCGCGATGGTTTCGAGGAATATAGCCCTCGTTTTTCCGTCTATCAAAGCCTCGATCTCCTCGGCGGGAGTGTGGTTGTTGACGAACCTGCAGTCGATACCGAGCTTACGGAGAGTTACGTTGAAAAGGTTGTAAGTCCCGCCGTAAATGGTCGAAAGCGAAATAAAATTGTCGCCCGCCGAACACACGTTCAATATCGCAAGAGTGGTGGCGCTCATTCCCGAAGCCGTGGCAAGGGCGCCTACGCCGCCTTCGAGGGCGGAAATTTTGTCTTCGAGTCCGCCGAGGGTGGGATTACCGAGGCGGGTATAAAAATAGCCCGCTTTCTTGAGATCGAAAAGATCCCCCATTTCCTCGGGCGTGTCGTATGCAAAAGTCGTGCTTTGTATTATGGGTTGTACGCGCGGTTCGCCGTTTTTCGGCTCGTATCCGCATTGTACGCATCTGGTGTCTAAAGATTTATACATAGTGATTCCTCCGTCGTTTCGTCGTTATTTCCTTGAAAGCCGTATAAAACGCGCTTATCTGTAGTTGCTCTCCTTGACCGCCCTTTCCGCCATGCGCTTTTCGTCGCGTTCGCGGATGGCGTTCCTCTTGTCGTGCCCCTCCTTACCTTTGGCAAGACCCAGCTCCACTTTCACCAGTCCGTCCTTGAAATACATCTTCGTCACCACGAGCGTGTATCCCTTTTCCGCAACCTTCTGCTTGAGCTTCAGGATCTCCTTCTTGTGCAGGAGGAGCCTGCGCATTCGTTTGGCGTCGGGATTGAAATAGCTTCCCTTCTCGTAAGGAGCGATATGAGCGCCGACAAGCAAAATCTCGCCGTTTTTCACGACGGCGTAGCTGTCCTTGAGATTCACGTTACCGAGTCTGACGCTTTTCACCTCGCTTCCCTGAAGCGCGATACCCGCTTCGAGCGTCGATTCGATGTAATAATCGTGATAGGCTTTTTTGTTCGTAGCCGCTACTTTGATCATATCTTCCTTCGATTTTTCAATTATACCATAAGATTAAAAAAATGGCTATAATAATATAGCCATTTCCTTAACGTTTTAACGTTTTCGCGACGCTCGCTTTACAGCCTGTTGTTCAACATGTGGAATACGAAAAACAATATCGAACACACCAGCATCGCCGCGGCTATACCTACCGTCCACCTTTTGAACTTGGCGTCCATGGTTTTCGCTTTGTTCTTGCCGAAAAATGTCTCCGCGGCACCCGTAATGGCGCCGAGATTGCCCTGATTGCCGCTCTGCATCATTACGATGACTATCATAGCGATGGCGAGCAAAGCCATTATTACCATAAGCGCGATCATAAGACCGGAATATACGTCGTGAAGCATGTTTTCTCCTTAACTTCCGTATTCTGACGTGCAAAATAAGGCGCACGTCACGGAACGCTTGCTTATTATATCATAGGTATTTACGGTTATCAAGCGAATTACTC
>CALVNM010000066.1 GCA_944349735.1 uncultured Clostridia bacterium
GCCGTAAGTTATGTCGCTGAGCCTTACTTCGCCGAAATCGGCCGTTGCGCGCACGACATAAATGTCGACCTCGTAATAATATGTTGCGAAATTGGTGTTCGGCACGAAACTCCCGGTGTCGTCGACCGTTCCCGCCTGCCAAATAAGCCTTATGCTGTACGGAAGGAATGAGCCGTCCATGGCATACCTGATGTCGAGTACTTCTTCCCCCCTGCCGTTAAGCGGGAGTTCGATATAATTCCCCGCTTCTATGTTGCGTCTGACGTACTCGGCTTCGCTCTCGAATATGAATCGTCCGTCTATGAGCGTGGCTACGCTGTAACCGGAATACGTATAACGGGCGTTGCCGTTATCGCCTATAATGGACGCGGACGCTTCGGCGAGCGTTTCGCCGAATTCCAGGTTGCCTATCTTGCCGTAAGTATCTCCCGACACCGAAACAGCGTTATAATTTGATGCTACCGAAGGCATCCTGACGTCGAGAGTGCTGCTGCCTACCGCCGCCTGATTAACGCGGAACAGAATGTATTTTTCTCCTGCGTTGTTGACGTTGTCGATACGTACCTGCATGATGTACCAGCCCGCGTCGAATGCCGAAGCACCCACTATCGGGGTCTCTTCGCCCCATTCGGAGGTATCTCCTACGAACTCGAGTTCGCCGTCCTGTGTAAATGAATATACCTTGAGGAATCTGAACACGTAAAGGAGACTGTCCACAGTTACGAATTCGCCGCCCTCTTCGTATCCGGAATAGTAATCGGCCGTAGCGGCATAGCCGTAAGTATAGGTTAATATGTCGCGGTATCCGTATCCGGCGATGCTCTCGTCGCTGTCCAACGCCGTGTGCTCGACGACGGTATCGGATACGTAGACCTCGAGGTTTCTCTGATGAATCACGAGAGTGTCGATATAGTAATCGCTGTAATAGTTGTTGACAGCTCTGTCGATAACGATACGTACGTCATATCTTCCCGCAGTCGAAGGAAGTACTGCGGAATACTCGGTATCCGGCAAAAACTCTTCTTTATACTCCACTATTACGGAAACGTCGTCGAGATACACTCTGTTGCCGCTCGAGTCGTTGCGATAAACCACGGGTACGACGGATTTTTCGTTGCCGTCATAATAATATTCCAAGGTATCCGCGTCGGCTTCCACGAAGGCGAGCGCGTGATTGATATTGATTTTGATCTCGATGGTCTGCTCTGCGAAATTCTGCGCCGTTCTCATCCCTTCTTTGAGAGTATAGCCGGTAAGCGCGCCGACTGAATCGCGCACTTCGTCCACGAACTCGGAGAAGAACTGATCGTAATATGCCGAGATCTGCTCCATGGTAAATTCGTTGATGTCTATCGGTATGAACTTGACGGTTATCGTAAGACCGCTTACTACGTCATGCAGTATATAGTCCTGAGTTTCGGGCGCAGGCGAAGTGATACTGTATTCGCCCCATACACCCAAGGCGGATTTGTAGAATATACGCCCGAGGATATTGATGCTGTCGGTGATGGTCTGACCGGTCTCGGTTTTGCTGAGAATAGTAAGCGCGTCGAGGCTGTCGCCGTAGACGAGGTCGCTCTCTGCGTATGCGTCGATAACTCCCGGCTCCGCTTTCTTGATAGTGAACGTGGAGAACAACTCGCCGTAATAATCCGTCATATCGGCGGTATCTATGTAGGCTCTGAAGAAGTAATCTCCCGCGTCTTTGAAGCCCGTATCGTCGCGCACCGCGTTTACGTCATAACCTATCACGGTATATCGGGCTAATTTCAGTTCCGAATCGTACACGTAAGATCCCGTATTGGAATATGTCTGATAACTGTGTTCGCCCGTGACGAACGGAGTCGTTCCGTTGATGTAAGGCAAAAGCGATTCGTCCGGCGCAAAGTCGTAACGCATGCCTTCCACTTCGATATAGCCGCCCGTAGTGATCACGTTTGCGCCGTTGATCACCTCGTAATACGCATAGTAGTAATATGTGATCTGCTTATAATATTCGACCTTAATGTCCGGTTTAACACCTATCACGGCACCTGGATCGTCGGGAAAATACACTTCGAAACTGTCGTTATCCAGAAGCACCTGATTGGCAACTCCCCATGAAGTCATGCTGAACGTGAAGTCGTCCTCGATGAGCTTGATCTCCATTCTGCGGTTGAAATAGACCGTAACGGGTCGGCTCGTAGTGGAATCGAGATCCCATATCGCGTCGTCGGTACGGAAAGTGATGTCATACACTCTGTAACCTCGGCTGTTGACCGCGTACGACGGATCCTGAACGGAAATGCTGTTGCCGAGCGCATAACGCACGAGGCTGTAGTTGTTGGCCTGTTGATCGGTCATAATCACACGCACTGTGACATATGTGTCGCGCGCAACGGGAATAAGACTTCTGTTCGCGTCACTCGCGGAGTCACCCGTAGTCACGTCGGGCGAAGCCGTACAGTTGCCGTCTGCGTCGTGATGTGCGGAGCCGATCAGAACGTATACCGACGCGAACGTATAGAAGCCGCTCGTATTGGGCACGTACGTCCCTCCGGCATGCGAGAAATACGCGCCTACGGAACGCGTCGTCCAGTCCGCCTTGACGGAGTTATACTGAAGGGCTGAATATACCGTAGGCTCGGATCTGTTGCCCGCCGCGTCCACGGCGATGAGCAGTAAGCCGTATTCGCCGGGTTCGTTGAACATCAGAGAGTTTCTGCCCGTATAGTTTGCCGAATTTTCGTAAACGCCCAATTGTTGACGGTTGGCAACATATGTGACGCCGTTTACCGAATATGAATATCCGCAATCGAGCGGATAATTATTGAGCGAAGGCGTGAAATCGTACGCCGTGAAGTTGATCGAAGACGCGTCGATATTTTTGTCTACGATGAACGCATAGACGAATTCGGAGGATTTGGTAGCGCCGGAGGCTCCCCCGTTGGAATAATCGAGACGTACCTGGCTCGAAGTAGTGTACCAACTGCCGGAAGCTATCGTCTTGCCCAGTCCCGAAGCGGGATCGATTATCGGCGCAGAAGGCGCGCTGTTGTCCACTTTAACGGTTATGAAGTTGCTTTCGGGCGCATTTTGATAAATATAACCGCCAGTGGACGTGATACCGCGCGGAACGCGCGGAACGAGATTTATGGTCGTGGCATTGGCTACGCCGGATTTGACGGTGAACGAAGCGGAATAGCCGTAAAATATATTCTTCTCGTTGAGTTCTCCTTCGAGACCCGTCACGGGCATATATACGGATTTCTGAGAATCTATCCTCTCGAGATATGTATCCGACGAGGAATAATTGCCGTTATAGAACGTATACCAGTCTACGCAGGACTGACCTATCCTGCCCAGCGCGGCGGCGAATGCGTAATTGAATTCGTGCTTGACCGCAGCTCCGCTGTCGTCGGTTGCGAGCAGAGACATGGTGACCGTGATTACGTCGCCCGCTTTGACGAAAAGATTCCCGAGAGCCTCTATGCCCTCTCCCGTATAGATGTTGGGGATACTTACCGTAGTACGGTTCGCGCCGCTTACGGTGAGCCCTATGCCCGCGTTGACCTGATCGACGCTGAGTTCCCTTACTTCGGAGGTGATCTCCAAGGAAGCCTGAGTAATGCTGAATTTATTGGAATCCGAAGGGCTCTTCGCAGTGACCGACACTTCGAAAGAAGGTTGCCCCGAAACCGGCACGATACCCGGAAGCGATATGCCGACCGACCAGTTGCCTTCGTAAGCGCTCGCGCCGACCGGAATATTGACAGTCTCGGTCTCGGCAGCGATATTGCCGTATTTAATGTTGAGCTGTACGTCGAAAGCCGTTGAAACTGCGGAAATCGTACGAAGCGTAACTCTGAACGTCGCGTCGACGTTTATGTCAGGATTGTAGAGAGCGTATGCGACCGCCGCGGTTGACGAAAGGTTGGAATAGTAATTACCCGCTATCGGATCGGAAGGTCCCACGCTGAGAAGCACTTTGGAAGATACCGTGGTATCGGAAGTCCCGAAGTCGATACCCGACGCGGAGTATTGCGCCGAGCCGGACGCCGTGTAAAAGTCGGCGTTCTCCGTGAGCCTCAGAGCGTTGGTCCCGAACTGAGCGCCGTAACCGCTCTCGAGCATCGTGCCGTCCGAGACGGCGGCCGAAGCCACGGGAACCTCTTGGGCGGTCAGAGTCTCGCGTCCCGGCGAAAAGAGCGCCAGAGCGACGATAAGCAGGACCAGAACCATTAACACACCTGTTTTACAGGCAAAACCCGATGAAAATTTAGTCATCGTAACCTCCGCAGTAGAAGGCGGTAACGGGACGAAAACGCGATTGCCTCAATATACAATATGCGCACCGTCCTCGCGCGCATATTTATCTTATAATATAAATATAGAGCTGTCAACAACAGCCCTCGGAAAATTTACTATTAAATAACCGTGCGCAGGTCGCGAGCTCGCTACGCCGCGCACAAAGCGCATATGGAGGCGACGCCAGCGCAGATTATATATCTCAGCGCAGCGCACAACTCGTCGGAGTGATTATCCATCACCACCGCTTCCGTTCCCTCGAATACCGGCTCTACCGCGCTTACGAGAGCGGACAGAAGTCCCGCGTCCGCTTTGATGGAATAAAGGTACTCCTTGGTAGCGTACAGCGAATTGCGCACTTCCGTCACCCCCGTGAGCGTATCCGCGGCGGTAGCCTCGTTGGAGGCATACCCTACGCACAGCCCGTCGAGCGCGATAAGGGCGTCCGTGAGATCGGACACCGTTCTGCGGATGGCGGCGTCGTCGGACGAAGTTTCGTACAGCCTGCCGACGTCCGCAGTCCTGGCGTACACGAAAGATCCCTCGTTCTTTTCCGCGACGGCTTTTGCCGATTCTTCGTCAAAATACGTAGCCATAGCTACATAATATTTGCCGCCCTCGGTATAAATATATCCGGCGCCTCCTCCTGCGCGTATAACCGTAGCTTGGACTACAGCTTCGCGCTCGTTTTCATATTCGCCGACCGCGACGGTATAGAAATCGTAGACGTCTCCGTCCTTGAACGCGCCCGTTATCGCGGACAATATTTTCTCGCCGCTCCACACGTTTGCCAGTATGAGCGCGGTCACGAGAGATGCGAATACGATAAGCAGCAGTACGGCTTCGAGCCTTATTCCCCTACGCTTCCCGCCTGCCGCATATCCCGCCTGTTGCGGGACGGCGCGATCCTTCTTTTTCGGCTCGCGCCTGAAGTAATAAGGAGAATAATCCATAGTAATATTTTTTATGCATGCGGCGCGCGGGATATTCCGCAGCATGCCGCTCTCCCCTTATACATATGATTCCGAAAAAAAGAAGGCGGAGCGTGCCGCCTTCCCTTACGATACCGATCTTTGTCTATTTGAGAGTATCGAACTTGACCAGCTCCACGCCGGACTCCCTGAAAAGTTCGAGGCTGAAATCGTCGGGATAGCCTGCGTCGTATACCACCCTCTTGATACCGCTGTTTATTATCATTCTGCTACATATGCTGCAAGGCTGATGCGTGCAATACAACGTGGCGCCCTCGAGTGAAAGCCCGAGTTTAGCCGCCTGGATTATCGCGTTCTGTTCGGCGTGCACGGCGTAGCACATTTCCTGTCGGGTCCCGGAGGGTATGCCCATTTTCTCTCTCAGGCACTCCCCGCGTTCCTTACAACTCGCTATTCCGCTCGACGCTCCGTTATATCCGGTGGTAAGTATGCGTTTATCTCGCACCACTACCGCGCCGACCTGTCTGTTCTGCTTGTAGCAGGAGCTCCAGCCGGATACTACCTTTGCCATTTCCATAAATCTTGCGTCCCATTTATCCATACCGCACGCCTCCGAACGTATTGTTAAGATCAATAACAAGGATACCATATAATTAGCGATATTTCAACAAAAATTTTTTTCGAAAATCCTCACTCTACCGCTTGCAATCCGTATAATGCTATGCTATAATGCACATTGTTGGCAGTCAAGGTGTTTGACTGCTAAATACAGAGACTATCTAAGGAGGCATACATATATGAAACTCGTACCGCTGTTCGACAGAATAGTTATACAGCACATCGAAACGAACAATACCACCGCTAGCGGGATCATTCTTCCCGAGTCCGCCAAAGAGAAACCTCAGATGGCAAAAATAGTCGCCGTAGGCGAAGGCGGCGTCGTGGACGGTAAGGAGATCAAGATAATAGTCAAACCCGGCGACGTGATCCTTTACAGCAAATACGCAGGCTCCGAATTCAAGATCGAAGGCGAAGAATACGTTATCATCCGTCAGAGCGACATACTCGCAAAGGTGGAGTAATTCAAGGGTAAATTAAGGAGGCATATATATGGCTAAACAATTCAAATACGGCGAAGAAGCTCGCAAAGCGCTCGAAAAGGGCGTAAACGCATTGGCGGATACCGTCAAACTCACGCTCGGACCGAAAGGAAGGAACGTAGTCCTCGAGAGAAAATATGGTTCTCCTCTCATCACCAACGACGGCGTCACGATCGCAAAAGAGATCGAACTCAAAGACCCCTTCGAGAATATGGGCGCACAGCTCGTCAAGGAAGTTTCCGTCAAGACCAACGACGTAGCCGGCGACGGCACCACCACCGCGGCGGTACTTGCGCAGGCAATCATCCGCGAAGGTCTTAAAAACGTAGCGGCGGGCGCGAATCCCATGCTGCTCCGTAAAGGCATCACCGAGGCTACCGAAGCCGCGGCAAGCGCGCTGAAAGTCATCTCGAAGCCCGTTCAGAACAAAGGCGAGATCGCTTCCGTCGCATCCATTTCCGCTTCCGACGAGAACATCGGCAAGCTCATTTCCGAAGCTATGGAAAAGGTCGGCAAAGATGGCGTTATCACCGTAGACGAAGGTAAATCCATGCACACCGAACTGTCCGTAGTCGAAGGCATGCAGTTCGACCGCGGTTATGCGAGCGCGTATATGGCTACCAACCCCGACAAAATGGAAGCGGTCGTCGAGAACCCCGTTATCCTCATCACCGACAAGAAGATCAGCAACCTTCAGGAGATACTTCCTCTGCTCGAGCAGGTCATCAAGAGCGGTCTGAGACTCGTCATCATCGCCGACGATATCGAAGGCGAAGCGCTCGCCACTCTCGTGGTCAATAAGCTTAAAGGCGTATTCAGCTGTCTCGCCGTCAAAGCTCCCGGATTCGGCGACAGACGCAAGGCAATGCTTCAGGACATCGCCATCCTCACCGGCGGACAGCTTATCAGCAGCGAACTCGGTATGGAGCTTAAGGACGCCAATCTCGGTATGCTCGGTAAGGCGAAACTCATCAAGTCCGACAAGGACAATACCACCATTATCGGCGGATACGGCGACGCAACCGAGATCGCGGGACGTATCAAATCCATCAAAGCGCAGATCGAGGAGACCACTTCCGATTACGACAGAGAGAAGCTTCAGGAGCGCCTTGCCAAGCTGAGCGGCGGAGTCGCGGTCATCAACGTGGGCGCGGCTACCGAGATCGAAATGAAAGAGAGCAAAAT
>CALVNM010000067.1 GCA_944349735.1 uncultured Clostridia bacterium
CCTGTAAACCGCACATCATATAGACCGTAGGAGGTCTGTCCGCGATCTCGAGCTTGGAATGCTTACTTCCCATAAGCTCGATCAGTTCATCGTTGACGATCTTTACGACCTGATGAGAACTCTCGAGACCCTTGATTATCAACTCGCCGACGGCTTTCTCGGAAACCTTGTTGATGAACTCCTTGACTACCTGATAGTTCACGTCCGCCTCGAGCAAGGCGATACGCACTTCGCGCATGGCGTTCTTGATCTCAAGCTCCGTCAGCGCGCCCTTGTTTTTCAATTTGGAGAAAGCATGATTTATCTTCTCCGTCAGAGTACCGAAAAGCGCCATTACATCTCCTTGATCTCTTTCAATATATTCCTGAGCTTATCTGCCGTTTCTGTATCCGCAGATACGATTACATCCTCGATTTCGGACGCGAGTACGGTCATCTTCCCGACAAGCCCCAGTTTGGCTTCGTACTCTTTGAGTTTGTCCGAAGCTCTTACCACCACGTCTCTCACTGCCTGACGGGATACGCAGCTTATCTCGGCTATCTCGGCAAGAGAGAGATCTTCGTCGTAATACTTCACGAGTATGTCGCGCTGATACTCTGTCAGGAGACCGCCGTAGTAATCGTTGAGTAAACCCATTTCCACGTTTTTCAGCATCACACACCCTTGTAAAGTAAATTACTTTTACATATTAACCTAATAAAAAGGATATGTCAAGTGTTTTTACTTAACATACCCTACCTCATTATAAAATATACCTCAGGCGAATATCTCGTCTATGAAATCCTCGGCATTGAACGGAAGAAGATCGTCTATCTTCTCGCCCACTCCGACATAGACTACCGGTATCTCGCGCTCCGCGCTTATAGCCATGACCACGCCGCCTTTCGCGGTGCCGTCGAGCTTGGTAAGAATTATACCGTCGATGTCTATGGCCTCGTTGAATATGTCGACCTGCGGTACGGCGTTCTGTCCCGTCGTCGCGTCGAGAACGATGTAATTGCGTCTGTCGCAATCGGGCATCTCGCGCGATACTACGCGGCTGATCTTCTTGAGTTCCTCCATAAGATTCTTCTTGTTATGAAGTCTGCCCGCCGTATCGACCAGCACAACGTCGGTCCCTTTGGCTTTGGCTGAAGCGAGCGCGTCGTAAACCACCGCCGCGGGATCGCTTCCTTCGGAATGTTTGACTATCCTCACGCCGGCTCTTTCCGCCCATATCTCGAGCTGCTCGCTTGCCGCGGCTCGGAAAGTATCCGCCGCCGCAACTATAACGCTCTTGCCCTGCGAAGTAAACAGTTTGGCGAGCTTACCGATTGCCGTTGTCTTGCCTACTCCGTTCACGCCCGCGATAAGTATCACAAGCGGATATTCGTAAGGCGGTATCTCGTAATCTATGCTCTCAAGCATTATCCGCTTGAGTTCCGCTTTTGCGCGTTCCGCGTCGGTAATCTTATTGCGATAAACGGAATCCTTGAGTTCTTCTATTATCGCGTCCGTTGCGGTGACTCCCATATCCGCCGAGATCATCGCGGTCTCGAGTTCCTCGTAAAACTCGTCGTCCAGGGCGCGCGCCTTGAAAAGTTCGAAAAGTTTTTTGCCGAAACTTTCCTTTGTACGTTTAAGTCCCTCTTTTATTCTTGAAAACAATCCCATACGGCTCCTTTATCAGGCGCTCACGCTTTCGCCGTTACGAACGCTCTTTTCGTCCGCGTGTTTATACGCTTCCTCGAGCCTTACGCGTACGGTCTTGGATACGCCTTTCTCCTGCATCGTAACGCCGAACAGAGTATTGCAGAGCTGCATAGTCGGCTTACGGTGCGTAACTACTATAAATTGCGTGTACTGCGAGAATTTCTTGAGGTACTGCGCAAATAGATGCGCATTGGCTTCGTCGAGCGCCGCTTCTATCTCGTCGAGGATACTGAAGGGCATCGGGTTGAGCTTGATGATGGCGAAAAGTATCGCTATCGCGGTAAGCGCCCTTTCTCCGCCGGAAAGCGGCGCCAAGTTGGACAGCTTCTTGCCCGGAGGTTCCGCCATTATCTCGATACCTGCCTCGAGCACGTTGACTCCTTTCTCCAGTTCCATACGCGCTCTGCCGCCGCCGAAAAGCTCGCTGAACACTTCGTTGAAGTTTTTGTTGATCTGGTTAAAGCTCGCGGTGAATTTGTCCACCATCTCGGTGGTGAGTTCGTCTATTATCCTCAGGAGATCCTGTTCCGCTTTTCTGAGGTCGTCGAGCTGCGACTGCATATAACTGCAACGCTCGGATTCTTCGGCGAATCTTTGTTCCGCAAGTTCGTTGATCGGTCCTATGCGTTCTATCTTGTTACGCAGTCCGTTGATATGAGACTGAGCCTTCTCAGGATCGAATACGTAGCCCGCGGCGTCGGCGTCCACTCCGTCGAAATAAGCCTTCGCGGCGTCGAAATCGAAGCCGTAATTCTCCTGCATACGCGTGGACATCGTGGCTATGGTACTGTCGACCATCTCGAGATTGGCTTCCTCTCTTATGACTTTTTCACGCGTCTTGGCTGCTTCGTCACTCTTCTCTGCGCGAAGCACGTCCAGCTCTTTGACCCTTGCGTTCATCTTCGCGCGGCTCTCCTCGAGTCCGGCAAGCTCTGCTCTCAGCTCGTCGAGTTTTGCTTTGTCCTCGGGAGCGAACTCGGAGCGGGCGAGCTGGTCTTTGATACGGGCAAGGTTACTTTCGTTCATCTTCGCGCGCACGTTCAAATCGAGCATATCCTGCTCTATCATCTTGCTCTCTGCTTTGAGTGCGGCAATGTCCTTCTCGATAGCGTCCGCTTCGTTGTCGAGCGCGGTGACTTCTACCGTCTTGCGCATCACGGCGTTGGTAAGCTCGTTAAGACGTCGTTTGTCGTCGCCGAACTTCTCGCGCAACTCGCTGACGTATTCGTCGACGTCGATCCTTTCCGTATCGGCTCCCTTTTTGTTCTCGTCGGCTTCCTTAAGCAGAAGTTCTATCTCTTTGACCCGCTTGAGACTCTCTTCGTTGCCGCCGAAAAGCTTGTCCATTTCGGCGCCGTACAACTCGAGTTCCTTATCGCATTGGGCGATATCTCCGGCGATCTTCAATATATCCAGTTCGAGCTTGCTTATGCGGCTCTGTATAAAAGCCACCGCGGAAGAAAGTTTCTCGAGTTCGCTTTCGCGGTCGGCGATGTCGCCGCAGAGAAGCTCCATATCCTTCTTCGCTTGGCGCAGTTTCTTGGTTACATCTTCTTTTTCGGACTCGCGCGCCAGTATTCGTCCGGTGTGTTTACCCGTTGATCCGCCCGTCAAAGCTCCGCTGGGCGCGTAAACGTCGCCGTCCAGCGTAACGATACGGAAGGAATATCCGTACTTCTTGGAAACCCTCATCGCCGCGTCCTGATCTTCGGCGATAACGGTCTTACCGAGAAGGTTGGAGATGATGTTCGCGTACTTTCCGTCGAAGCGGACGAGATCGGAAGCCACTCCTACGATACCGTCCTCATCGAGCGCTCTCGCCTGTTCGCGCGAAAGATCGTTGTACTTCATCGTAGTCATCGGCAGGAACGTCGCTCTGCCTAGATTGCGTTCGCGCAGTCTCTGCATGAGCTTGGACGCGTCGTACTCGTTCTTCGTGATAACGCTCTGCAAAGATCTTCCGAGCGCTATTTCTATGGCTATCTGGACGTCTTTGGGCACCGTGATTATCTCGGCTACCGTACCTACTATCATCTCTTTGACAGCGGGGTCCTTCGCGGCTTCCGCCATCAGGTTCTGGATACTGCCCTCGTAGTCGAAATATTTGTTGATATTTTCTTCGATCGTCTCGAGCTTGAAATTGAGATTCTGTATACGGTTACCGAGATCTATCTTGCGCTGTAACGCTTCGTCGTATTCTTTCTTCGCCGTGTCACGGTTCGCCGTCGCCTTGGCAAGCTCCGACTGTCTGGAAGCCTTCTCCCGCTCCAGCTCCTCTGACTGTGCGGCGAGCTTTTCGCGCGTAGCGGCTACTTTGTCGCGCAATACGCGTTTGTCGTCGTAATCCTCTTTTCCGCTCGATAATCCGTCAAGCAGAAGTTTCCTTTCAAGTTCGAGCGCCGCGACGTCTTTTTCTATGGCGGCGTTCTTATTGAGTTTGTCGAGGAACATTTCTCTGCCCGCTTCGATAGCCTTTTCCTCTCTGTCTACTTCGGCGGTGAGGTCGCTTTGCTCTTTACGCAACTCTTCGAGAGCGGCGCGTTCCTTCTCCGCTTCGCGGCGCTTGGCTTCGGCTTTGAAAAACTTTTCCTCGATCTGTTGCGCCCTGTCGGCAAGCTTGGTTTCGTCCGCTTTGAGCGAATCGGCGATCTTTAAGTTATCTTCGTTGATATGCTCTATATCTCTTGCGAAAGCCCTGCTGTCGCCCGCCGCTTTTTCCGCCGCGACCATGAGATCGGTTATTGCGTCGCGGACGTTATTCGAGTACTTGTCACCGTTCTCTATACCCATCATCGTGACGGTGTATTCGTTATTGAGCCGTTCGAGTTCGGCGCTCTGTTCGGCGTGATCTTTACGCAATCTGTCCAGTTTTGCGGTGATGCGTTCGCGGTTAGTCGCGCTGTTTTCGCATTGGTAGAGATATAAAGCGACTTCCTGATACTTGAGTTCGGAGCGATAAGCCTTTACCTTCCTCGCGTCGCCGGCTTCTTTCTCGAGCGGAACGAGCGAAGAAGTCACTTCGCCCAGAAGGTCGGTAAGTCTCTGCATGTCCGCGCGCCCCGCCGCAAGCTTGCGTTCGGTCTCTATCTTGCGCGCCTTATGCTTGGATATGCCCGCCGCTTCTTCGAATATCTTACGTCTGCCGTCGGGCTTGGAGGAAAGTATCTCGTCTATCTTTCCCTGACCGATAATGCTGTATCCTTCCTTGCCGATACCGCTGTCGCGGAAGAGATCGATTATGTCCCTCATCCGGCATGGACGACGGTTGATGAGATATTCGCTCTCTCCGCTTCTGTCCAGCTTACGCGTTACCACAACCTCGTCGAACTCGATGGGATACCTGCCGTCGGAGTTGTCAAGATACAGACTCACTTCGCAGTAAGACTGCGAACGTCTGGACTCGGTGCCGTTAAAAATGAGATCCGGCATTTTCTGCACGCGCAAAGTCGTGGGAGCCTGTTCACCGAGCACCCAGCGCACCGCGTCGATAACGTTGGACTTACCGCAACCGTTAGGTCCGACTATACCCGTGATATTAGTCTCGAAATTGATCTCGGTCTTATCGCCGAACGATTTGAAACCCTGTAACTCTATTTTCTTAAGATTCAAAACAATTCTCCTGACACTGCGGTATTGCATGCACGCGTCGCGCGCGCAGCTATTCATACAAATATAAGTATAACTTATCCGCAATAAAAACGCAAGGCGTAATTTCCGATTCGCCGCAATCCGATTTCGTTCGGATACGGTTTCGTCAAATCTTTTTCAAAGCCTCTTCCGCGGCGAGTTGGGCGGCTTTTTTCTTGGAAGCGCCCTTTCCAACGGCGCAGACCTTGCCGTCTATAAACACTTCCGCCACGAATATCTTCGGATCCGTCTCCCACGGTTTGACGACGAATTCCGCTTTTATCCCCTTATGCACGGCGGTCTCGAGTAATTTCGATTTGAAATCGGTCACGTTGTCGGCGGTATATTTGCGGTTCAACGCCTCGCTAAGCTCGCGCAATACGAATTTTCTGCTCTCTTCGATACCTCCGTCGAGAGCTATGGCTCCGACGATCGCCTCGAAAAGATCCTCTTTGATGTGCTTGCTACCGCGCACCTCGT
Source organism: uncultured Clostridia bacterium (assembly GCA_944349735.1). Classification (GTDB taxonomy): domain Bacteria; phylum Bacillota; class Clostridia; order Christensenellales; family DTU072; genus Stercoripulliclostridium_A. The sequence continues at coordinate 5,800 of CALVNM010000067.1, forward strand.
CCTCGTTGTTACCGCTCGCCACCCTCATGTAACGGATTATATCGAGTTTTTCCACCACGGCTGTAAGCGTTTTCCCCGACACTATGTTCGCCTTGGTCTTGGTAAGGAATCCTTCGTCCGCTTCGGGATAACGGGCATACAGATATTCCGCGACGATCATACCGAGTACGGAGTCCCCGAGAAACTCGAGCCGCTCGTACGAAGGAAGAGCGTGTTCGTTGGAAAAGGAGGCATGCGTAAAGGCTTCCGACAACAATTCCACGTTACGGAAACGGTATCCGATAATATCCTGTATTGCGAGCGGTTCGAAAATACTCATCTCAAATCGAGCGACGTAAGCATGCCGGAGGAAGCGACGGTAAACGCCTGAATCACGGAAGCCGCTATGGACTTAGCCTTGGAGCTTCCGTGCGACTTGACGACTACTTTGCTCAGTCCGAGCAATACCGCGCCTCCGTAGCCGTTATAATCCATGGTCTTCTTGACTTCCTTGAAAACGGGCTTCATCAGCAAATAGCCGAGTTTGGCGCGAAGTCCTCCGGCAAGAATACTTTTCTTGAGGATACTGAGAAACGCAAGCGCCGTTCCTTCGCACGCTTTAAGCGCGATGTTACCGCTGAAGCCGTCGGACACTATCACGTCGTAATCTCCGGAAAGTATCTCTCTAGCTTCCATGTTCCCGAGGAAATTGAGAGAAGATTCTTCCTTGAGAAGAGCGAAAGCTTCCTTTGTGAGCTCGTTGCCCTTCTTATCCTCTGTACCGTTGGACAGTAACCCTATTCTCGGAGAAGGGTTACCCGAAGTGGCGGTTACCATCGCGGACCCTAACCGAGCGAACTGTACGAGCTGGGCAGCTTTACAATCGGAATTGGCTCCGCAATCGACGAGTGTTACAAGTCCGCCTTTGACCGTAGGAAGCACGGGCGCGAGCGCCGCTCGCGTAACGCCTTCTATCCTTTTGACAAGAAGCATGGCACCCGTAAGGACTGCTCCCGAGCTTCCCGCAGAGACTATCGCCTGCGCCTCGGGATCGGAATTCAGCACGCCGAAGGCTTTGACAAGCGACGAGTCGCGCATTTTTCTCACCGCTTCGGTAGGAGACATGTCGTTGGTGATCACGTCGCGCGCGTCCACGACTTCCACGCGAGTCGCGTCGGCTCCGTTTTCGGCGAGCAATTTTTCTATCTCCTCGCGTTTACCCACGAGGACTACGGAAAAGCCGTCTCTTTCTCCGAGCGCCTGCACGGCGCCCTTTACTATTTCTTCCGGCGCGTTGTCGCCGCCGTATGCGTCTACTACTATTTTCATGAACGAACTCCGTAAACAAAAAATTATTCGGGCATTACCCGAATAATACGAACGAAGCTGTCGCATCGGACAGCCTCGGGATACTTTTAGTCTTCTTTCTTAGCCTTGGGCGTTACTACCTGTCTGCCGTCGTAATAGCCGCATTTGGGGCATACCTTGTGACTCTCTATAAGCTCGTGGCATTGAGGGCATTCAACAAGATTGGGAGCGGAGATCTTCCACTGCGCATACCTGGTATTACCTCTTTGCTTGGATACTTTGCTCTTCGGGACTGCCATACTGCACCTCCTCAATTCTAACTTTAGCTTGTATATTAT
>CALVNM010000068.1 GCA_944349735.1 uncultured Clostridia bacterium
TAGCGGAAGGATATGAGAAGTTTACCCGTCACGTCGTCGTATTCCGCTTTGTGTCTGTCGCCCGTAAGCGAATTCGGAAGCTCTCTGAACTCCGACCAGGTAGCGCCCTCGTCGGTAGATACCGATATCAGGGAATTCGAGTTACGCGCGTTCGCGCGCCCTATCGATATGAGATTGTCGGAAGGCGCGCGGAAAATCTCTATCTCGCATATGGCTGCGCTCTCTTCTATATCGCGTTGAGGCGTGAGGAATTTGCGCGGAGCAGACCATACCGGTTCGCCGCTTGCGTCGAAAGTGAGTATCGAAGCGTAATTATGGAAATCGTAATCGTGGAAAGTGCCCATCCACTTATCGACGTATTCGCCGTTTTCCTTGAGTTGCGTAAGCGAAGACATAGCCACGATCACGTCGTACGGAAGTGCGTTGCCCGCTTCGTCGTAGTTCGGCAAAAGCTCTTTCTCCGCGTCGGTATAAACGGCGTTATCGTTCCTTTTGGGCGCGCTCTCTGCCCATTCGACACCGTAGAAATTTTTGAATTCCGTCCAAGTCCTGCCGTCGTCGGAGGACACCGAACAGTTAAAGCCGTTAGCGTAATATTCGTCGTCCTCATCCCACGACGGACAGCCCGAAACGAGCAACAGTTTGCTGCTTCCGTCTGTCATGTCGAGGCGGTATAAAGTGGGAGTTTCCTGAGACTTCTGCCAGCTTTCCGGAGTTTCTTCTTCCGTTACCGCATTCCATGTTCCGCCGTAGTCGGTACTTTTTTGCATCATGACGGGACCTTTGCCGTGCCCTGCGGGATACGCCGTGATGAGAGTACCGTCTGACGTCTCAACTATATCGGGATGCCCCAAATAATACGAAGCCTTGTTGACGACGGAAGTATATTTCTCGTCGAGACGTATCACTTTCAGCTCGGAATAGTCGAGCGCGTCTTTTTTCGTACCGAAATATACTCCGAGGAGTATACCCGATACGAGCGCCGCTATGAGGGCGATCGCCGCAATAATTATTATTATCTTCTTTTTACGGGAAACGCTTGTCATGTTATTAACATCCCTTTTGCGGTTATATTCTTATTTAATTATATATTAACGCGCGCGCTATTGCAAGCGCGTAAAAAGCGGAAGGCAACGCCTTCCGCTTCTCTTAACTTGTGCTTTCTTTACGCGGTTCAGTTGACGTGTACTATCCAGCCGAACTTGTCCTCGTATCTGCCGTACTGTATCCCGGTGAGTTTGTCGTAGAGGAAGCTCGTGATGGGTCCCATCTCGAAGTTGTTAATAACTACGTCTTCGCCGTCGATACCGAGCACGCCAACGGGGCTGATGACCGCAGCGGTGCCCGAACCGAACGCTTCGTTGAAGGTCCCCTTCTTGACGTTCTCCTTGATCTCGTCCACGCTTATCCTGCATTCCTCGACGGGGATACCCTCGCTCTTGAGAACTTTGATGACGGAATCGCGGGTGATGCCGGGAAGTATGGAGCCCACGAGCGCGGGAGTCTTGACCACGCCGTCGAATACGAAAAACATATTCATCGCGCCCACTTCTTCGATATATTTTTTCTCTTTGGCGTCGAGCCAGAGTACCTGTTCGTAGCCGCGTTTGTTGGCGATGTCACCGGCAAGCAGAGACGCCGCGTAGTTGCCCATGCATTTAGCTTCGCCGGTACCGCCGAGAGGAGCGCGCACATACTTGTCTTCCACCATTATCTTAGTGGGGGTAAGTCCGCTCGCATAGTAACTTCCCACCGGGGAAAGAATGATGAAGAAGCGGTATTGATGTCCGGGATGAACGCCGAGCATAGGATCGGTAGCGATCATCGTAGGTCTGATATAAAGCGCCGTACCGGGCGCGGTGGGTATCCAATCCTGGTCGATGAGGATCAGTTTCTTGAGGTTTTCGACCATCTCTTCGCCGTCTATCGTAGGCATGCAAAGCCTTTCTGCGGACTTATTCATTCTCTTGAAGTTATCGTAGGGACGGAACATGGTGATCTTGCCCGCGGCGTCTTTGTACGCCTTCAGTCCCTCGAAAATACCTTGACCGTAGTGCAGTACGCAGGTGGAAGGATCGAGCGAGAAATTTCCGTAAGGAAGGATCTCCGGCTCCTGCCATTTACCGTCCTTGTAGTCCATCACGAGCATATGGTCGGTAAAATATTTGCCGAAACCGAGCTTGGTGAAATCGGGCTTAACCTTTTTTTGCGTCGTCAATGTGATTTTCATATCGTTACCTCTTATACGAAATGTATTTTTTTTCTTTAACCGCGAACCCCGCTTCTCCCGAAGTCAGTTCCGCAATCTTTTTCTCCGTCATTACGGCGTCGTTCTCGGGAACGGCGAAGATTATTTTTACCCCGTCGGCGTATTCCGTTCCGAGCGTCTCCGCCCCTCGCTCGCCGAGCAGATTGGAAACGGCGCCGTAATCCGAATACGTCACTTCCGCAACGCATACCGCGGAATACACGTATCTCACCGTACCTGCCGCTCTCAACGCGTCCGTCACAGCCTTGGAATACGCCTGTACCAGACCGCCCGCACCGAGCTTTATGCCGCCGAAATACCTTGTCACGACCGCGCACACGCAGTAAAGCCCGTTTTTGGTAAGAGCGTTGAGCATCGGTTGCCCCGCGGTACCCGACGGCTCTCCGTCGTCTCCGAACTTGAATTCGTTGCTCTCCGGAGCGCCTATCACGGCATAGCAGTTGTGCGTGGCGTCGGAATATTTCTTGCGTATTCCGGCAAGGTATCCCAGTCCTTCTTCGACGCTTCGCACATCTTTGAGATGTGTGATGAATTTGCTGCGGGATACTTCGAACTCCGTAACGGTCTCTCCGCTTACGCTGAGATATTCACGCATTATTTAACGGTGACTTTGACGTGTTGCTTTTTCCCTTTATGCATCACGAAGCCTTCTCTGAGAAGCTCCGCGGGTATCTCCGCGTCGAAGCCCGCGACCTTTACGTCGTTGAGCCTGATACCGCCGCCTTCGATAAGGCGTTTGGCTTCGCCTTTCGACGCCGCGAGTCCGAGCTCGACGAGCGCATCCGCGACCTTGACGGTACCGGAAGAAATCGTACCTTCCGGCATGTCTCCGCCGCCGCCGAAAGCGGCTTTTGCCTGCCTGTCAGCGAGCGCTGCTTCCTCTTCGCCGTGGACGACCTTGGTGACCTCGTACGCAAGACGCGCTTTCGCCTCGTTGATCCTCGCGTCGAAATGCTTGACGCCGTTCTCGTCAACCGTATAGCACGAACATATATTACGTATCTCGTCCATGGGAAGGAACGTAAGGAATCCGAAGCATTTTTCCACGTCGTTGTCGTCGACGTTACGCCAATACTGATAGAATTCGTAAGGCGAAGTTTTTTTCTTGTCAAGCCAAAGAGCGCCTTTCATCGTCTTGCCCATCTTCTTCCCTTCGGAAGTAAGCAGGAGCGAGAAAGTCATCGCAAAAGCAGGCGCCTGTTCTTTACGTCTGATGAGATCCACGCCCGCGAGCATATTGGACCACTGATCGTCGCCGCCGCATTCGAGAAGCACGCCGTACTTCCTGTACAGAACGAGGAAATCGTAAGCCTGCATCAGCATATAGTTGAATTCGAGGAAGGAAAGTCCCTTCTCCATTCTCGATTTGAAGCATTCCGCGGTAAGCATGCGGTTCACGGTGAATACAGAGCCTACTTCGCGCAAAAAGTCAATGTAATTAAGATCGAGCAGCCAGTCTCCGTTGTCAACCATAATCGCGGCGTTTTCGCCTTCAAAGCTGAAGAATCTCGACATCTGCTCACGGAAGCACTGCACGTTGTGCGCGACGGTCTCCTTGGTCATCATCGAACGCATGTCCGTTCTGCCCGAAGGATCGCCTATCATTCCGGTGCCGCCGCCGAGCAGGACCACGGGTTTGTGTCCGGCTTTCTGCATGTGACTCATCGCCATGAGAACGAGGAAATGTCCTACGTGAAGGCTGTCCGCCGTAGGATCGAAACCGATATAAAAAGGAACGCTTTGTTTACCGAGCAGTTCGTAGAGCTCGTCTTCGTAAACGGTCTGCTTGATGAAGCCGCGTTCTCTCAGAATGTCCATTATGTTTTGCGCCATTGCATTCCTCCCGGGCGCGCATAGCGCGCCGACCGAATAATAGTAGTAATATTATCAAAGTTTATCACAAAAAAAACGTACTTGCAATTAAATAACGGGATTTGCTGTCTAAAAAATGATACTCGATCCTAAATATGCACCCGCTACGGCGGATCATGCTCCGTTTCTCTCGTTGACGGAAACCATGTTTATCTTTCTGTTACAGGCAGCTATGACTGTCCAGAACAGCATGAATAGCGCAAAGGCTCCGCATGTAACCGCGACAAGCGGCAGCGCCAGAGGCTCGAGAGGCATGTACTTGCCTATTATCGAACCCAAAGACGGAACGAGCAGATTGACCGCGTAACCCGCCACGAAGCCGAGTATACAACCTGATACCGCGGCGGCCGCACCCTCCGCAAGCGAATATCTCATAAAATCTCCGGAAGACATACCTGCGACTTTAAGCAATCTGAATTCCGACCTTCTGTCGTAGAAAGTGACTATTGAGACGTTGATAACGCCTATCGCCGCCACGACATATACCATTATCTGTAGAATCGTGAGCAACGTGCTTACTCCGCTTAAATTACGCGTTGCGGCGTAAGCCCACTCGTCGAATTCGAGAGCGTACGCAAGCGGAATGCCCGTTTCTTCGATACGCGCCCTCAGCTCTACGAAGACTTCCGTGGCGTCGGCTCCCTCTTCGATGCCGGCAAGGTACTGTGCGGAATTCTTCATACCCGATATAAAATCGAATCTGCAATAACCTACTCTGTCGTACTCGCTTACGGTATAATCCACTCCCACTACCGTAAACGTATGCGTTTCAGAGCCGTAATCGGGCGAATCGGGATTGAAACTCACTTCGTCACCTATCTCCAGATTAAGGCGCAACATCATGTCGTTGGAAAGTACTATAGGATTTTCCGTACTTTCCCAAAGCGCGGCTGCTTCGTCGGTAAGCCCGTCGGTGCAATGCTTGAGAGTGGTAACGTCGGAAACTCCGTATATGGTCCACTCCGTTTCGCCGTCCGCGAGGAGATAATCCTGCGAATTGAAATATCCCGCCCATTCCACGCCTTCCGCGGCAAGGACTATGCCGCGTATATCGTCGTAAGTATAATCGCCCGTCCCGTCGTTTACCGCCACCACGACGTCCGCGTCGTAACGCGAACGGAAAGGCACTATGGCGGTCTGCACGAGACTTACCACCTCCGAAATCAGGAAGGAAAAAGTTATCACTACCGCTATCAGAGTGGTCACGGTATGCATTGCGTTATTGCGCGTAACGCCGAGTCCCGCTATATACGCCGCACCGCCGCCCGTGAGCTTCGTGAAAAGCGCGCCTATCAATTTCACCGCATAGTACACCGCGCAATACGCCCAGAATACGGTAGCGACGAGAAGCACGGCGGAGACCGCCGTAAGGGCTATGCCCTCGGTCAGAGCGTATGCCGTAGCGGAAGCGGCAAGCATCACGGCGCTGAGTACGAATACTGCGGGACGCACCCTCTTCACCAGCTTGAAAGCGTCTCCGGTAAGCTCCCTAATCGTTTTACGGCTAACCGAAATTACGGGTACCGAAGTAGCCGCTACGGTAACCGCAACCGCTATGATCAAGGAAACGAGATATTTCCAGAACGGATACGTGACGGCGTGCTCGGCAAGCGGCAGAAGAGCTTTCACCGCTATGCCCATAGCCGTTCTTCCCAAGAGAAGCCCTATGGCTCCGCCTATGAGTGCGTAGAACAGAACTTCCCCGAACATTATGCCCGCCACCTGCGCGGGAGTCGCGCCCGCCGCCTTGAACACTACCATTTCGTGCATTCGGTTACGGGCGATTATCACGTAGGAAGTGTAAAGTATGAGCATCATCGTGGCGATCAGAAAGATAAGACCCACGGACAGCAGCAAGGTATTGTTCTTGACTATTTCGAGGACGCCGGTGCGGTTATTGCCTTCCGTACAGGACACGGCGGGGAAATATTCTCCGAAAAGCGCTTCGTATTTATCGAAAAGCGCGGGATCCGAAAATGTTATATAGGCGGCGCTGACCTGACCGAGGTTACCGACCGCGGCGAAATCCACCAGGACGTTGACGTCCGCGCTCGAACCGAATATCCCTTCGTTGACTGCAACGTATTTTACGAGAAGCTGCGTATAGCTGTCGTAAGTCGGCAAATATATTTCCACGAGATCGCCCGCTTTGAGTCCGTTGAGTTCGGCAAAACTCTGCCCTATTATTATCGGGCTGTATCCGCCTGACTCTTCGTACGACACGTCGGGGTCCTCGGTATCGGGAGTGAACTCGTCGGTGAATCTTACCGAGTGCGCCGCAAGATAATCTTCGAGATCCGTTGCTTCCACGAGCACGGTTCTCGAATGTTCGTCGGTTTTCAGAATGGTGTTTATCTTTGCAAAATACATTACCGAAACGACTTCGCCTTCGGGTTCGGAGTCTATCACGCGCTGAACGCGCGCTTTACTGAAAAATTCGGTCGTGCCGCTGTTCGTGCCGAGCAGCATGTCCGCACCGTCCGCGACTCTGTCGTATTCGGCTATATTGACGTTGAAAAACACGTCGTACATCGAAAAAGCCGCGAATATCATCGCGGTGACCACGGCAATGGTAAGCACGATGACCGCCATCTGCCCTTTATTACCGTCCGCGCTTCTTAAGATGTGCCGAATAAACGCCTTCATCCGCCTTTATACCCGAATCATCTGTCTAACGTTTCCGACGGTGCGGACTCGGCTCCCGTTGCGGCGGCATCTTCGCCAGCAGTTTCGTACTCGCTTACGCGATACCCGAGCTCACGGATCTTGTCCGTCCTTATTATTTTACCGTCTTTTATGGTTATCGTAACGTTGCCGAAACCTGCGTTGTATTCGCTGTGCGTCACCTGTACGATAGTAGTCTTGAACTCCTCGTTTATCCTCGTGAGCAACTTCATGATCTCGAGACTGTTACGGCTGTCGAGGTTACCCGTAGGTTCGTCGAGAAGTATCACTTCGGGATCGAATATAAGACCTCTCGCTATCGCCACGCGCTGCTGCTCGCCGCCAGATATCTTGGAAGGAAGTTTATCTTTATATCCGCTTATCCCGAGATAATTCATGAGTTCCTCCGCCTTTCTGCGATGATCCGAGGTTATTTTCCCGCTCAGCATTATAGGCAGAAGTACGTTTTCCTCTACCGTAAGGTAAGGAGCCAGATTGAAAAACTGAAATACGAATCCGATTTTCGTTCTGCGAAGGACGGCAAGCTGCTTTTCGCTCATCC
>CALVNM010000069.1 GCA_944349735.1 uncultured Clostridia bacterium
AGCTCCCGCCGTTACCGTCACGGTCACTTCGAGCGCTTCCGCCGTCCACTCTCCCGAATACGCGCCGCCTTCCGCATAAGCCACGGAAGCAAGCACTTCAGGAACGGTGTTGTCTTTATAAACGGCGAATTCTCCCGCCGCTTCCGCATATATGCCCGCGCCCGTTATTATACGGAAGCGGTATACGCGGTATTGATCGGATTCGGCGGTGCCGTATACGAACGCCAGTCCTTCCGCCGCGGCGGAGGTGTCGTTCCAGGTCTTGCCGCCGTCCACGCTGATCTCGAGTTTCGCGCCGGAAGGTCCGAATCCTTCTATGCCTTCGGCTACGGCGGTGAATCTCACGGACTGCCCCGCTTCAAGCCACGTACCCGAGACATATTCGCCTGCGCTCGCGCCGCCCGAATAGATCTCCGCGGTCACGGTTGCGGTGAATCCGCCGGTCGCGTCGATGAGCGGCGTGAATATTTCCCCTTGATACGCGTTACCCGCGTTGTCCTCGAACGTAAGCAGGAACTTGTTATAAGCTGTGAAAGTATAAGTATAGAACTGTCCCTGTTTGACCAGTTCGCGCACCACGCCCTCCGCAACGCCGGAAAGAATATCTTCGTCTGACACGCTCGCGTCGTATTCTGTAAGACGCAGAGAGCTTTCTTTAACTCCCGAGCCGGTTCCCGAAGAAGAATAATCCTCCGCGCTCATGAACCACTGTGCGGTACGGTCCGTCCATTCCGTCTTAAGCGGGAAATCCGAATTGCCCGCCACCGAAAATCTGTCCGAAGTCAGTACCGGCGCGGTAAAGTCTATCCTTACGTAAGCCTCTCTGTCCTCGCCGAGAGGCTTATACACTACCTCCGCGCCGGAACCGGTCACGAGACGGAATATGTATTCGCGGTTCTGTTCCGTGGTGATATAGGTCCTAGTAGAGACAATCCCCGAAACGGCACCGCCTTCGGGCATATACGTTTCGGTAAGGTCTATCCAGGTCGAGCCTTTATTGGTCGAATACTGAAGCGTTGAGCCTGAAGCGGTAAGATTTATCGTAAATTCTATCCTTATCCACGATTCTTCGAGCGCGGCGGTTATCCAGCTCGTGAAGTCGTAGGGCGTATATTCTCCGACAGGTTCTACGGAAATATCCTCGGGGTCGCCGCCGCCGATATACGCCGCGATCGTAAGCTCGGGGGTCACGGTGTCGACGTTGACCTGCAACACGAGTTCGGCGACGTTGCCGGCATTGTCGTATGCGGAGACGGTAAACGGCGTGCATTTATCCAGCATGACCGAATACCTCGAAGAGGCTTCGTCGTAGACGACCGTCCCGCCGTTATCGGAGACAACTTCTCTGAGAAGAGAGCCGCCGCCGTCGGTAACGGTAAATTCCGCCTTGACGGCCTCGGCGAACCAGCCGCTCTGATAAGCTCCGAGATCTGTAAGCAAGGTGACTACGGGCTTAACGGTATCGAAACGCACTTCGCCGAAATCTATGTCCGCGATCCTCTCCGCCTCGTTCTCGATACGGAAGACGTAATTCGTTATCGCGTCGGAAGCGGGTATCGTATAAGAGAGCACGTGTGAATAAGAGATTTCTCCGGGCGCAGCGCCTTCGGGCAATCCGAATTCCGCGCCGTCGCAGTATACGAATTCGCCGCCGTCGGCGGAATAGCTCATGCGAAGACCGCTGCCGCCGGCAGTTACGTTGAATACGACCGTCGCGTCTGCGTTGGTCCATTCTCCCGCCTGATAGGAAACGTCCGCTATCTCGTACTCGATGGGCGCGACGTCTATGTCATACTGAACGGTAAGAGTATTGGTATTGCCCGCCACGTCTCTTATCACAAGCGTATAGTAGGCGTTATCGTCGATAACTATGCGGTAGGTGCTGCCTTCCACGGCAGTCTCCACGTCCAGTTTGCCGTCCTGCTCGTATACCTCAGCCACTCCGGAGCCGCCCTGCTCCGTCGCGCGGAGCGTGAACGTGGTGGCTCTGTCGCGCCAGCCGTACTTATTGACGTTCGTGTCGTAAGAGCTTACTTCCAGTACGGGCGGTACGGTGTCGATGCTTACGTGATACGCGCTTTGGAAGGCATTGTTCAGGCCCACGGCATTGCGGATCTCGAATACGAGGTCTGCGTTGAGATATTTGGGATTGACGGAGAAAGTCACCGTCTCCTCTCTCGTCGCGGTATCCGTGCCGGAATTGTAACCGAGTACTCCCGCGATCTGAGTATAAGTAAGTCCGCCGTCGGCGGTGTATCTCAGTATCGCGCCGGAAGCGCCCACTTTCACCGTGGCGGTGAATTTAACGTCGGCGTTGGTCCAGTCCGCGGAATATCCCGGGGCATAGTCGACCGACAGTATCTCCGGCGCGGTATTGTCGAGTTTCGCCGTCTGCGCGTTCCCGGAGCTGATCGCAATAACTTTATAGCCCGCAACGACGTCGTCCACTCCGTAAACGCCGTTGACCGCCATGAACATATAAGAAATCACCGCGGCAGCTCCTTCCGCCATATCGGGCGTTGCGAACGTGAGCTGATTGTTGGAGGCTATATCGCCGGACACTTCCGTCCAGTTAAGCCCGCCGTCGGTGGAATAATAATACTTCTCTACGCCGGACGAAATAAGTCCCGACACGTTGAGATTGTAAAACATTTTCCTTGCCCAACCCGTGGAAACGCTGTACGACCCCTGACCCACCGAAGCGGTCTCGTTCAGGGACGATTGTATCCCTGCGACAGTTATAACGTACGGTATGCGTCTCGTATCCACCACGGTGCCGGTCTGGTTGTTGCTTACGGTATAGACCATCGTATGCGTCCCGATCGCCGTGGGCGCCGTGGCGACCGCCGCGCTCTCGGAGCCGAATTCCCAATACGTCACGGCGCCGGGACCGAAGCCGTAGACCGCAGTGGAAACGGCGAACGTGGGTTCGTTGAGCTGCGCCCTGCCGGTAAACGCCTTGGTGATCTCGCCGGTGGAAGCGTCCGCCGTCGTATCCTCTACGAATACCGCTTCGAAACGCACGTGCGTATATTTATAAATCTCGTCCGCCGAAGTCAGGTTATACGCGGACGGAATGTAATATACTAGATCGAGTCCTTCCGCAGATAAGAAATTCCATTCGTCATCGCGCGTGATCTTGCCCGCCGTATAATATTTGTATATATATCCGTCGGAAGCGCTGTCGTACATGCCGACGCGCCAGCCTATAAAGAAAAATCTTTCGGTGTCGTTGCCCGGTTCGGCATGCAGTTTGATTTTGATAAGCTCTTCGCCTTCGTTATGGCTTATTTCGGCGGAATTGTCGACGATACCGTCTGACGCGAACGCGGTCACCACCGTTTTCTTGACGGTCACGGTACGTCCCGCGCTCTCGTCGAGCGCCGTCCCGGTCGTAACGACGTTATCCTCCACAGTCACCGCGACAGCGGTGTCCACGTAGGCGTAATTTGCGGTGTAAACGTCCGTAGGCGTTATGCGATAAATATATTCGGCGATCCCTACGGGAAGTATCTTGTCCGTCACAGCAGGCGTTCCGTCCGCATTAAGAAGCACGGCGGAATAAGTGGGACTCTCGCCGGGAACTCCCGATACCGTCACGTTAGAGAAATCGAGTCCCGACGCGGTGTAGCCGTAAGACAACGTTTGTTCGGCGTTAACGGATACGGCAAGCGGCGCTTTCGTGACGGAAAACTCGCGCTTGACGTGTCCTATCTGCTCGCCGCGCGAACCGTCGGCGTTCCTGCGATAAACCGTGAATTCGTAGATGTACGAACCCGCGGACTTCGGCAACTGGCTGTCCGAATAAACGGTGTCGCCCGTGCCTTTATAACTGTGCTCCACGAAATAGACGTTGACTATGGCGGGATTGGTGACCCTCGGCCCCTGCTGCAGCCCCGTATAAACGAACTTCGTGACCGAGCCTTGATCTACGCCTATCGGTGAGAAATTGGCTGTCAGGTTATATACCGTCCCGGAGGGTATTTCCACGGCTTTACCGAGATCAACCAGGCGGGACGTTGCTGTGGTCCCGGTCCAGTTCGCAAAATAGTATCCTTCGTTGGGAACGGCTTCGAAAGCGATCTTGCTGCCGAATCCGTACTCGCCGCTCAGGGATTGGTCGGAGCCTACGGTCGTGCCCTCGACATCTACGGTGCCGTTACCGTTGGCGGCGACCTTGTAAGCCACCTTCTCGAAAACGGTATCGAGAGAAAATTGCAAACTGCCCTTCGCCGTTACCGTGGCGGTAGAAACGCCCGAACCGAGCGGATTCTGATTAACGGCACGGAGACGCACGGTAAGTTTGATCTCGATGACGGACGATTCACCGTCGTATCCGAGCGCGGAGAGCGGCGCGAGTTCTTTCGCCGCGAACGTCTCGCTGCGGAAGGGATATTCGATCTGCTCCTCCTCGGGGGAATCGGGATTTATTACGGTCACGGGGAAATCTTCCGCCGTATAGACCGAAGAGACGGAACCGGTCAACGCTCCGCTAACGCTTATGGCATACTCCGCATATCCGAAATTGCCGTCAGGCACCGCGAGATCGAGATTGCCGTCCGCGACAAGGGACGCCGAAAGCCTGCCCGAGCGCACCGCCGCGAGCATATCCCCCGTAAGAGTTATCCTGGTCGAAGACGTGAAGGCCATAAGAGCAGTGCTTTCCGCGCCGCCGCTCCTCGTCTCGGTCACCGTCTCGTCCACCGTAAAAGACGCGCCCGAAGCAATCGCTTCGTCCTCGGTGTAACCGGAGCCGTCAAGCTCGCCTTCCGTATAAGAAGAATTGCTCGCGGGATCCGCCGCGTATGCGGCAGGGATCGCCGTCCCCGCGATCAGCGCGAGCACGAGAACGAAAACGACCGAGAAAACAACGGCTAAGGATAAAGCTAAATGACGTCCGGACATGGGTTTCTCCGTTATGCGTGCGCGACTCGGATAATAAATACGCGGAAATTATATTTAATCCGGCGCGCTCGCGCGTAATAATATGGAGCGACGAACGCTCCTGCCGCTCACATTGTATCATACGCGCGCGGCGAGGTATTTGGGCAAACGCATTTATTTACTAAAATAATACCGAGCGTAATATATGCGCGCGCTATATATTGTGGATTCTACTGCGCGAAGGTACTATGGGGCGGGGTCAGGCGAAGCTCCCGGCAAAGCGGCTCGTAACGTAAAATACCCTTCCCGCTCACGTCCTCGCCGTACCGTATCGGCGCGAGCGAGCCGCGCCGATACGAAAAAAAACGCGCCCGCCATGCGTGCGCGTCGAATACTTTCAGGTTATATGCGGGAACGTCAGATCACCGTATAGAAATGGGAGAGATTCATGTCTTTGGGAATGTTTTTGCCATGATTTCCGAGCAGATACCATTCTCTGTGAACGCCGTGATCGGGCGAGAAGGTAAGCAGCGTTTTCTGCCCCGCGTAAGACCTCCTGACGGCTTCGTATATCGCCGTGAAACTCTCCACGTGGTGCTTTGCCGCCCTCTTTGCAAAAAAGGACTGCGGGTGCGTCATGTGCATCACCGTATCGTACTCCATGGTGTAAACTTCGACGACGTCGTACTTGCCCGACTCGATGAGTTCGACGGCTTTAGCGGTCACCGCGCCGTCGGTCGCGTACAAATAATAATCTATGTTGCGCTCCGCAAAAAGTATCGGTATGCTCTGTCCCGCCACGGATACCATGGCCACTTTTTTGCCCGCTTCAGCCCATACGTCGAACAGACTCTCTATCTTGAGAAGATGCTTGTCGTAATGGTGTATGCCGTGCTGATCGGGAGTCGCCCCCGTGAACATCGTTCCGAAACACACCGGCGTTTTAGGCGGATAAGAGGTGAGATAATTTACCCTTAAAGGGCATACCGAAGTTACCGGCTTGAAGGTTTCGGCGTACTTGTCTATATACCACGCGCCCAACGCGTCCGGATTATAAATGACGACTTTGTCTACCGTATCTTTACCCGTGGTATCCCGAACGAGGGTTTTTATTTCTTCCACTCTTTCCTCGGGACAATACTCCGGCGCGCGTACTCCGCTCACGTCGGCGATAGTCCCCGCAAATCTCGTCAAAGGTATATCGAAAAATTCCATAGCGTTTCTCCTATACCGATAATAACATATTTGCGTAATGCGCGCAACGGAATTAAAGATTTTGACTTTAATTTATTAAGCGCTGTCTCTCCCGTCGCGTACGTCCCCGCTTTACACGCATGGCGCGCACGCATAGCATAAAATATCGATATTGACACTTTGCGCGCGCGAATGTTATCATAATGACATGTATAATTCCGAATATTGCGACGTAAGTTACGATAAGGCGCGCAACGACGGGCTCGAAGGACAAAAGAGAGATCCCGAGGGAAAAATAAATTTCAATATATACGATATATCCGAAATAAACAGGACATGAAGTCCGTATGTCCGATACTCTCCGAATACGTTCCGGCGGTTGAAAATTTTATTTTATAAAATCCTTTCAATCGCTTGACACTGCGGACAAGGGTGTATATAATCTGATTAG
This sequence comes from uncultured Clostridia bacterium, assembly GCA_944349735.1. Lineage (GTDB taxonomy): Bacteria > Bacillota > Clostridia > Christensenellales > DTU072 > Stercoripulliclostridium_A. Next base: position 6,530 of record CALVNM010000069.1, read on the forward strand.
ATAGCAAAACAAACACAATAACTAAACTAACCGAAGGAGGCTACGATTTATGAACATGACCGAACGATTCAAGAAGTATCTTGAAGCGGAATTCCGTAAGATATCGCCCACCAAAGCGGCGATGGAATACCGCAAGGACACTCTCGTCAAACTCGAAGAGCTGGCGCAGGACTACCGCATCAAAGGTATGACCGACGACGAAGCGATCTACAATTCCTGCATATCTTCGCTCGGCGATTTCGAAGCCAAACTCAAGGAATTCGAAAAGAGTCTCGTCGAGATACCGAAGGAAAGGAACACCCGCAA
>CALVNM010000070.1 GCA_944349735.1 uncultured Clostridia bacterium
GCGGTTCGCGGCGGCGGAAAAAGCCGCGGTCTTGTACACCGCGCACCGCGACGACAATACCGTGGCGTTCAGATCGATATTTAGTTGAGAGCTTTTTACCGCCATGTCTTTCTCCGGATCATTCGAGGGCGTTTATTCGGAGGAGCGCAAGCGCTTCCTTGAGCGACTCGCCGCTGCCCATCCGGAAAGCCACGGGCGCGCCGAGCCTGACGTCGCGCAATTCGTTTTTCGTCAGATCGTAGACGCGTATCCTTCCTTTGGCAGAGTATGCCCGCTCTTTGCCTTCGAGATAAAGTTCTTCTTCCAGCCCGCGATAGTATGCGCGTACACGCTCGGTCAATTCCTTGACGGCGCGTTCGCGGTTCGCGCGTTGCGTGCGCTCGTCCTGACATACCGCGATAATGCCGGTAGGGAGGTGTCTGGCGCGTACGGCGGTCTCCACCTTATTGACGTTCTGTCCGCCTGCTCCGCCCGAATGGAAAAGTTCGACGCGTATCTCGTCTTCGCGCGGCTCGTACGTCCTCTCGTCGGGAGCGGGATATGCCGCTACCGAGACTGTGCGGGAGACGCCTCCGGCGTATTCGGCTCGGTGTACGCCGCTTTCGCTGCCCAGATACTCCGCAGAGCCTTCGCCTTTGATCGTGAGCCGCGCTTCTCTGTAACCGCCGCTCTCGTATCGTTCGGCTGAGTTCAACGCAAAACCGAAACCGAGAAGCTTGGCAAAAGCTGAATAGGTAGAGACAAGTTCTTCCGCAAATATTCCGCTTTGCGCGCCTTGGGCGCGTATTTCTATAATCGTCGCGCTTTCGGCGCCTCCCGAGGGGAGCGAAGCGAGCAGTATTTCGGCGTAAGACGCGTCGAGTTCCGCACCGACGGCGGCAATTTCCGCTTCGGCAACGCGTTTTTCCTCGCCTTCGAGACCTTTGGCGTCGTCGATACAGGCTTCGTACAATTCCCGCGTATCGCGCCATTTACGGTAGACGCGGGCTGTTTTTTCGCAAGCTTCGCGTTCTCTTGCGTATTTCCGCCACAAAACCCCGTCCCCGAGTATCTCCGGGGCGGCGATCAGTTCGTCCAGTTCGCGGCGGCGCGCCTCTCTCGAACGTGCGAATTCGAGTAATGCGTTGCGTTTTTCGTCCATAATTTCATTTATTATATCATAATGTGCGTACGAATGGAAGCGTTTACCGCGAACACTCTGTGTACGTAAAGCGAACGTTTACGCAAACGCGCGACCGAACCTTCGGCAGCGTACCGATCAACGCTTCACAAAAAGCCGTGGGCATGATATACTTAACCGTAGGCGCGGAAAGATCCGCGACGGTAAATTCCGAGAGGTAGTTATGAAAAGGGTACTCGTCACGGGCGGATCGCGCGGGATAGGCGCGGCGATAGTGAAGAAACTTGTTTCGGCGGGATACGCCGTGTATTTCACATACAACGCGAGCGAGGAAGCGGCTCGCGCGCTTTCTTCGGAAACGGGAGCGAAAGCGCTCAGGTGTGACGTGCGCGTCGCGGAAGAAGTCAAACGCGCCGTAGCCGAAGCGCGTGCGGAGATAGTCGTCAACAATGCGGGAGTCGCGGGTTTCGGGCAGATACAGGACGTTACCGACGAAGAATGGGGGAGGATAACAAAGACCGATCTCGGCGGGGCGTTTAACGTGATAAGAGAGGTTGTGCCGTCGATGATAGAACGCAAATTCGGAAGGATAGTGAATATTTCGAGCATGTGGGGCATACGCGGGGCTTCCTGCGAAAGCGTGTACGCGGCGGCGAAAGCGGGGCTAATCGGACTCACTCGCTCGCTTGCCCGCGAGCTGGGACCTTCGGGGATAACGGTGAACTGTATAGCGCCGGGATATATACTGACGGATATGAATTCGACTCTCGACGACGAAGCGCGCGCGGCGCTCGTGGAAGAAACGCCGCTAATGCGCGCGGGAACTCCGGAGGACGTGGCGGAAGCCGTGGCGTTCCTTATAAGCGACGGGGCTTCTTTCATAACGGGAGCGGTGCTTCCGGTAGACGGGGGATATTCGGTATGAGCGGAGCGCGCGGCAAAATAATCAAGATACTTTTCGTGTGTCACGGCAACATATGCCGTTCTCCGATGGCGGAATTCGTGATGAAAGATCTTGCGGAGAAGGCGGGGATAGGGGACAAAGTTTACATTGCTTCCGCCGCGACCAGTTCGGAGGAGATAGGCTCTCCCGTACACCGGGGCACCGTCAGGGAGCTTGAGAAAAGAGGCATCTCCTGCGCGGGGAAATACGCCGTCAGACTCGAGAAATCGGATTACGGTTATTACGACTACATCGTCGGAATGGACATATATAATTTAAGGAACATGCTGAGGCTTTTCGGCGGCGATCCGGAGAACAAAGTACGCTTGCTGATGAGCTTCGCGGGGGAATCGCGCGACGTCGACGATCCGTGGTACACTCACGATTTCGAAACGACTTACCGGGATATAGCCGCAGGGTGCGCGGCTCTTACGGAGATCGTCGGGCGCAGATTGCGCGACTGAATTTTTTTCGCGCGGTTTGCGCGCTTTTAACGCTAACCTCGATTAAAAAAGTGTAATTTTAAGCATTTGCTATTGAATTCGCTATGTTTACATGATAAAATATACCGTAACGTGCGCACGCCTGTGTGGAGGGCGCGTTTTTTCGAAACTTTAAGTTCAAGGAGGGTATTGCGTTGGGCGCCAAGACCGCAAAACTGAAGTCGCTCGTAAAGGACGGCATAGGATTTTTGAAAGAACACTGGAATAAGCCCCTCGAAGGCGAAAGTCTTTCCATCAAAGAATTCGCCTCTTACTGCTTCGGTACGATGGGTATCTGCGGATTCACGTTTATCTGCGGCGAGACCATCGTCTTTGCGCAGGGGTATTTCGCAGGCTCCATAATGGGTATTTCGCTGATGGACTTCAGCATCATTTCCATTATAGCTCTCGTGGTGCGGTATCTTACATTGTATATGGAACCGCTCGCGATGACGGTATTCGAGAACCTCGGTCACATCAACAAAAATACCGCGCGTAAGTGCATAATCGCCTATTGCTCCACGATAGCGATAGGTATCGCGCTGTATTTCGTGCCGAGCGCACCGTTCGAGAAGGTCATCAAAGGACTGCCGCAGATAGTGGCGAACATACTCGTCATTTCCGGCGCGTCCAACCTCGTCAACTGGTTCCTGAGGAAGAAGCTTTGTCGTAAATTCGGAAGATATAAACCCTTTATGATGCTTTACGGTATCCCGATCGCGATAATTTCGAGCATAATACCGTTCGTACCCGCGTCGATGGAATATACCAGTAAGCTCGTCCTGTTGCACGCGTTGTTCACCCTCCGCGGACGCTTCACCGCGCTGTACAGCGACAACCCTCAGGCGATAGTGGCGGTCATCACCCCCAACACCGTCGAAAGACAGAAGATATATTCGATAGGCGGCATATTCCTCGGATTCCTCAGGTCGATATTCCGTATCCTTTTCCCGGTCATGATAATCGTTACCGGCGGATATCTCGACGTGAGATCTTATCAGGTATTCGTACCCGTGCTGTCCTTCATGAGCATCGCTCTCGGCATGGCGTTCATCAACGTCAAGGAAAGAGTTATCGAAACCTACGAGGACAAGCCGAAAGTCGATTTCAGAAAGAGCGCGAAAGCCTTGCTCAGCAACAAGTATTTCTGGATAACCAACGCGAGCAGTATTTTCGCGGGCTGGACGGGCTTCGCGGACGGCGTGCTCAATTATTTCCTTATCTATAATATGAGACTGGAGTGGGTGTCGGGCTTCCTGTCGATAATAGGAGTCACGAGCGTAGTGGGCAACCTGCTCACGCCGCTTCTGGTCAAGAAATTCGAGAAGCGCACGATACTGCTTTCGTTGCGCGGGATATGGCTCGGAGTCACGGCGTGCTACCTGCTCGCCATCGCCGCCAACAGCCTTGCGCTGCTCATGCTTTGTATCTTCGTCAGAAGCGCGATCTCCGCGGCGTGTAACGGACTCAATATGAGCTTCAACGCCGACATTCTCGATTACCACCAGTGGAAAACGGGCGAACGCGCGGACAATATGTCCACGATGTTCGGCTGGTTCACCGCTCCTTTCCAGACGGTGTTCGGCATAGTGATACCGCTTCTTCTCAAGTACGTCGGTTTCACTTCCGACTGGGACGTGCTTTTCGACTCCGCGATCTTCACGGACGTCATCAGAATATACGTATTCGTCACGATGGGAGCGTTGGTTCTCGCGACGTTGCCGTTCTTCTTCTACGATCTGACGCGGGCGAAACACGACCAATGCGTCGAGGAATTGAAGCGGCGAATCTACGGTAACGGCGCCGAACCCGCGATGGCGGTAGCGGGAGCGGGCGAAGGAGAAGCCGCCGCGGCGGAAATTCCCGCAACCGAGCAATCCGTCGAGGATGCAGCCGTCGAAGCGAGCGCGGACGAAACGGCTGCCGACGCAACGGTAACGGAGGTGACCGACGATGAAAAATAGGACTAAAAAGATCATAGCCTTACTGGTCGCGGCAATGGCGCTTGCGGCGTTGATACCCGTTCTTAGCGCATGTAATCCTACATACGAGAACACCGATCTCGAGTACAGGATCGAGGAAAACGGCGAGGTGACCATAATAGGTTATACGGACAGCACCTTGCGCGATACGATAGTGATACCCGATGAAATAGATGGTAAACCGGTAACCAAAGTAGCCGATTTCGGCGTCGTGAACGCGGAAACTCTGAAAAGCATCACCGTCGGCAAAAACGTGAGGGAGATAGGCACGTGGGCGTTCACGAACAACCAGGGGCTGAAGGAATTTCTCGTGGCGGAAGGTAACGAATGGTTCGCTTCCGTAGACGGAGTGCTGTACACGAAGGATATGAAGAAGCTCGTCGCGTTCCCGCCGCTCAAGGGAGTGGAACTCAACGCGAAGAAGGAGCGTCTCAATTCCGACGAACCCGTGATCTACACCATACCCGAAGGAGTGGAGACGGTAGGGAGCAAGGCTTTCTACAAGTGCGGTTATGTGGAAGGGGTGATATTCCCCTCCACGCTCGTAACGATAGAGGAAAAGGCGTTCCACCGTTGCGGAATGCTCAAGAACGTCACGTTGCCCGAAGGGCTCAAGACGATAGCGAAGGACGCATTTGCGTACTGCCAGTCAGGGGACTTCAATACCATAGTCATTCCCGCTTCGGTGGAGACGATAGGAGAGTACGCCTTCTATAACTGCACCAGCCTCAAGACGATAACCGTGTATAAAACGGAAGCGCAGAGGGAAGCCCTCGAAGAAGCGGGCACCTGGGGCAAGAAGTGGTATCCCACCGATAACGGCAGGAAGATAAAGGATATAAATTACATTTACGCATGACCCCGAACGGTAAAAAAAAACGTCCCGCATCCGGCGGGACGTTTTTTTGTGTCCGTAAATTTCTTAAGCCGCCGGAGCGGAGACGAGCATAAGGTCGCTTATACCGTTCTTGTTGTTTTCCGCGGGGACTTCGCGTTCGACTGCGAACGCCATATCGCCGTCCTCGTCGATGTTGAGAACGATGTTGCCGTGGCGGTTGGTGCGGTAGGTGACAACGCCCATGTCGAAAAGCCTGTTCATGACTTCGGTGTCGGGATGGCTGTATTCTTCGCCGTTATCGCACATTATCACGCAGTATTCAGGTGTTATAAAGTCAAGTAAAGCCTGCGACGTGGAGGTATCCGAACCGTGATGCCCCGCCTTCAGGAAATCTACGTCGTACGAATCGCCGCCCATTTTTTCGATGAACCAGCTTTCCGTTTCGACGGTGCCGTCGCCCGTGAAAAGGAGCCTTCTGCCCGCCGTTTCCACGACGATCATCGGGCTCATGCCGTTGCTTTCTTCGGCGTCGTATTTACCGTCGCCGTTCTCGAACGTGCCGTAGCCGGGCGCGTATACGTTTACCGTGTAGCCCGTTCCGGTTATCGAGTAATCCTCGCCGTCGGCATCTATGATCATACTGGCGTTGCCCGTTTCCTCGACGATCCTTTCGATGAAGCCGGTGTAAGTCTTATTTTTCTCGCAGGCATTGTATATCACGTTGTCCACCACGTATGCGTCCATAACCGCTTCGAGCATGTTGTAGTGGTCAGTGTCGGGGTGCGTAACGATGACGTATTCTATCTTGTCCACGCCCGCGTTCCCGAGATAGGCGAGAGTTTCCGTACGGCAGTCGGCAAGACCGGGACTGGTGGAGCCTGCGTCTATCATAACGGTTTTACCGTCCCCGAATTCTAGCAGTATCGCGTCTCCCTGACCTACGTCTATGAAGTGCGCCTTGAATACTATATTGTCGAGTACGACTTCGGTGCCTATCGTTATGTCGCCGCCTATTGCGGTGTATACGGGTAATATCTGCGTGTTACCGCCGTTATTGCCGTTGCCGCCTTCGTCGAGTTTACCCATATATTTCTCTATCAGAGTCTGTCCGGGCGGACTGTATGCGAGCGCTACGAGCAGCCCCAGTATGAGTACGACGGCTACGGCTATGACCGCTATAGTTTTCCCGGAAGTTTTTTTACGTGCCATTTGTTCACCTCCTTACGGACGCACGGCGTCCGTTGATATTATTTATTGTACTCGCAGGAATTGAAAATTTCAAGCGCGGATTTTTCCGGCGCGCGGAAGGCGCCGTTCAACGGCTCGATTTTAGTGCCGCCAATCCTAAATTTTGTAAGCTTGTCAAACATTTGTTACACTTTGCTTAGAAAAAAAGGAAGCTAGATATTCGTTAGGCGAAAGCCAATT
>CALVNM010000071.1 GCA_944349735.1 uncultured Clostridia bacterium
CTTCCATTCTTCCCGAGGAACAGTTCTTCGTAGCCGAGCTACGGGCGTTACTCGCGCCGCTTCCGCTTTCGCTCATGCTACCTGCTTCCATTCTTCCAGAGGAACAGTTCTTCGTAGCCGAGTTACGGGCGTTACTCGTTGCGTTCGTAGCCGAACCGTTCGCGTTACGAACCTTCGTTTTTGCGGTATCCGCGCAATCGGAGCAATTTTTATCGGGACTTCCGCAGTCCGACATGTTACGATTATTGGTCATATTGGTCGCCTCCTGATTTGATACAGGAATTTTTGCCGACCCGAAACTATTTATACCCCTATGCCGCAACAAATCCGCACTTAACGTCCGCGTTGAGATAAGAATATATGACCGTACGCGCTTTCTCCCCCATCACGTCCTCGAAACAGGATACCAGATCCTCGCCCGTAGCGTTGAGATATTTGTAACGGGAATAATATTCTCTGACTGCTTCGCGCATTTTCTTCTCTCCTGCAAGCTCCGTAAGACTTGCGTACATCGCGCATCCTCTGCGATATACCACGGCGTCGTACTCGTTAAGCGTCGAAAATTCGTACACGCTCCTGTTCATGCTCGGCACGTATCCCGGCGAAGACAGTTTCTCGGTCATGAGAAACGCCGCGAACTGCCTTTCGCAATTATCGACTTCCGCGCGGAAAGCGGCTTCGTCGCCCTTGAGCTTGAAATAGTATGCGGTGAGATAGGTAGTGAGGCTCTCGTCCACCCACGATTCGTTTACGCCGTCGGAGCCTACGGCACACCCTATCCATTGATGTATAATTTCGTGTACGATAACTTTTTCTTTCTCTGCGCCGCCGAGCGCGTCGTTAACGATTACAAGCCCCGGATACTCCATGCCGCCGTAATAGAAAGGCGATTCGCATACGGTAAATTTGGGATAAGGGAAATCGCCGATGTACTCGGACATTATGCCCAGTGCTTCCGCAGTGAACGAAGCCTTATCGTCGCCCGAAGAGGAATAGTAGTTCACCTTGACGTCCCCCAAAGACGCTTCGTAAAGAGAGTAATCGGTGGAAAGTACCGCCGCGAAATCGCGTCCCTCGTCAAGCGCGGCTTTAACCGTTTTGATCCCTTTATCTACGGTGGACGAAATAAGCCTTCCGCTTGTAGCTATGGATATATTTTCAGGGGCAGAAACGGTCACGTCATACGACGCGCTCCAGGTATGGAAAGGATCTCCTATCCTGGAATACCTGTTGCGTTCCCAGCCTGAGTCTCCGTAACAGGCAAGCACGGGATAAAAATTGACGAGCCTTACCGTCTTATCGTTGCCGCCGAAGCGCAGGGTACCTGACGGAAGATCTATACGCGCGCCGAGTTTAAGCGTGACGGACTCTCCTTCGTCCAGTCCTTCGCCGAGAGGCACGGTAAGCCATATTCCGGAAATGTCGAATGCACGTTCCTCTCCGTCGGACTTGACGTTGGATATATCTATACCGCCGAATTCCTTATTCGTTTTCAACATATCCGCAAAATATGCGGAATCTTCCGCCCCTTCTCCGTAAGCGTTGGGATAAAGACAGAACACGAGTTCCGTCAGCCGTGCGCCTGTGGCGTTGCAGAAAGTAACTTCTTCCGTAAGGTACGCTTCGTCGAATCCCTCGCGTACCGCCAGTTCTATGACGTATTCGGCGCGGCTCTCGCCGGTCGCGGCGTCGTCCCGCTTACAAGCCGTAAGAGTCAGAGCCGCAGTTATCAGTAAAATCGATACTATTAAGACAAGAATATGTTTTCTCCGCATAAAGCCTCCGCACTATATAATGCTAAGAAAAATTACAATAGACCAATTTTATGATTTGTCCCGCGATTTACTTTTTATTTACACAGTTAAAATTCACTAAAACCCTATACAGGTCGATTTTTTATGCTATAATAAGACCATCAAAAACAGCTCATAATTTTCCCCCTTATCATAGCTAAGAAGGAACGATGTTTTTTATCGTTCCTTTTTAGCATATATGAGACTTGACGTATTCTTGTGTTTTTCCGCAAAAACAAGGCACAAAAGCTTATTATGCCCCACATTGCTTTCTACCGTCAGAAGAAAAAATAACGTTTGTCTTATAAGCGCAGCGAACGGTCACGTCTGTTCGGCATATGAAACGCGCCCTCGCTCGGGCGCGTAACGAAACACGAAAAATATTTTGCGCTTCTCTACGTCAGGAAAGTTTGCTGACGTATTCGGCAGCCTGCGTCGCCGCTATCGCGCCGTCCGCGCACGCCGTGATCACCTGTCTTAGCGGACTTACGCGCACGTCGCCCGCCGCAAACACTCCTTCGACCGAGGTGCGCATCGCGGAATCGGTCACTATATATCCGTTCTCCGTCTCGAGTTTGTTCTTCACTATGTCGGACGCGGGCACGGTGCCTATTGCGACGAATACGCCGCTCACCTTCAGCTTGCGCACGCCGCCTCCGTGTACGTCCGCGACCTCGAGGGCTTCGACGGGGCTGCCTTCCAGTCCGTAGGCGACCGAGTCCAGCACTTCTTCTATATTTTCGGTAGCGCGTAGCCTTTCCGCAAGGACTTTTGCCGCACGGTACTCCTTCCTACGGTGAACGATATAGACCTTATTACAGAGCCGCGCAAGATATAACGCCTCCGTAAGAGCGGTGTCCCCTCCGCCTACCACGGCGACGTCTTTACCTCGGAAGAACCCTCCGTCGCAAGTGGCGCAATAGCTTACGCCTTTACCCACGAGAGCGTCTTCGTTTTCAAGCCCGAGCTTCCTGTGTCTTGCGCCCGTAGCCACAACAACGGCTTTAGCCGTATAATCGCCGCCGTCCGTACGCACCGCTTTTTCCTTGCCTTCGACGGATATTTCGTTCACGGTCTCGTAGCGCACTTCGGCCCCGAAACTCTCCGCCTGCGAGAGCATCGTGGAATACAGCGTATATCCGTCCACCGCGGGAATACCGGCATAATTTTCTATGGCGTCGGTCTGCGTTACCTGACCGCCGGCGTTTACGCCGGTAAGAACGAGGGTTTTCATTCCGCCGCGCGCCGAATATATGGCGGCGCTCAATCCCGCCGGACCGCTTCCTATTATTATAACGTCGTATGACTGCATATTACCTCCGTGTCTGCACGTTACGTCAACGTGCTTTATAAGTATAACATATTCTCGCCCGCGTTAACAATACGTCGGGAATATAGATTTCTTAATAAGGTCAGAATCTGTTCCTTTTGCCGTGCGTTATGGTATAATAACGCCGTGAGCATATTCGAAGGCACTCTCGGCTTGTCGGTAACCGCGGCAAGCGGCATAGAAGCGGTAACGAAAAAAGAACTTACCGATCTCGGCTACGCGCCGGGCGGAGCGGAATTCGGAAGGATACCTTTCGAAGGCACTTTCGCGGACGCGGCGCGGTGCAACCTGTTCCTGCGAACGGCGGACAGAGTATATATAACGATATGCAAATTCCGCGCGGAGACATTCGACGAGCTGTTCGACGGCATAAAAGCCGTGAACTGGCGGCAAATATTGCCTGAGGACGCCGTAGCGGTCGTAAACGCCAAGTCTCGAGGAAGTAGGCTTTTCGCGCTTTCCGCCATACAACGCGTGGTCAAGAAAGCCATCGCATCCGCGTACACTAACGGACTTAAGGAAACGGCGGAAACTTACTCCTTCGACGTCATCGTCGTCAACGACGAGGTGACCGTCGCTCTCGACGCCTCGGGAACGGCTCTGCATAAGCGCGGTTACCGCACATACGTGGGAGACGCTCCTCTCAGAGAAACGCTCGCCGCCGCCATCGTACTGCTCTCCGGCTGGAAACCCGAATATCCTTTCGCCGATCCTTTTTGCGGTTCAGGCACGCTGCCGATAGAAGCCGCCCTTATAGCCACCGACACCGCTCCGGGACTAAAAAGATCGTTCGCCGCGGAAAAATTCCGTTTTGCGCCCAAGGTCTACGACGAAGCGCGCACCGAAGCTGCCGACAGGATAAAATCCGACCTCAAGCCGCGTATATCGGGTTTCGACATAAACCCCGACGCCGTGAAATTAGCCCTTAAACATGCTTCGAACGCGGGCGTTAACGATAAAATACATATACAGGCGGCAGACATGCGCGCCTTCTCCTCGCGTTACGCGCACGGATACATGGTCACCAATCCGCCATACGGCGAGCGGCTAATGCGCGGTAAGGAATTAGACGTACTGTACCGCGACCTTAACAAAGTTTATACGTCGCTCGACGACTGGCGACTCGCTCTCATCACCTCTTACTACGCTTTCGAACGGGCATTCGGCGCAAAAGCGAAAAAACGCCGCAAGCTGTATAACGCCGAACTGGAAGCCACGTTGTATTTTTATTGAACGCGCGCGTATTCCTTTCGGTTGCATTATACCGGGCAAGGTAATATAATAATAGAAAATTCCGAAATACGTATTTGCGGAGCGATTATGGCAGGGATAGAAGACAAAAGGATAAAATACGGCATAACCGCGGGAATACTCGGCATTACGTCCAACGTAGTGCTGTGCGCCGCCAAACTCATAGTCGGCTTCATCGGCAACAGTATAACTATAATAGCCGACGCGGTCAACAACCTTTCAGACGCCCTCAGCAGCGTCATAACGGTATTCGGTTTCCGTATAAGCGCGCGTCCCGCGGACAAGGAACACCCCTTCGGACATCACCGTTACGAGCAGATCTCGGCGCTTATCGTGGCTATTATAGTGCTTGCTATCGGAGTGTTGCTCGGCAAATCGAGTATCGAAAAAATAATAACTCCCGAAGAAACCACCGTGACCGCGCTCACCTACGTCGTCCTGTCCGTCGCCATAGTTCTCAAACTCGCGCAAATGGCGATGTACCTCTACTTCTCGAGGAAAATATCTTCCGATTCGCTACGCGCAGCGGCAGCCGACTCGAGGAACGATATACTCAGTACCGGAGCAGTTCTCATCGCCGCAATCGTGACCGACGTGGCGGGAGTGAATATCGACGCTTACATGGGTTTAGCGGTATCGCTTTTCATAATCATATCAAGCATACTTCTTATCAAGGATACGATAAGTCCTCTGCTCGGAGAGCCGCCGACCAAGGAATTCGTCGAACGAGTACGTAAAAAAATCCTTTCCTACGACGGCGTACTCGGGATACACGACCTTATGGTCCATAACTACGGCGCGCAAAGTTCCACTTATATTTCCGTACACGTCGAAGTGGACGCCGGAGGCAACATAATGAAAGCGCACGACATGATAGACAATATCGAGCGCGACTTTCTTAAAGACGGTCTGAATCTCACCGTGCACATGGATCCTGTCGAAACGGATAATCCCGAAGTCAAAGAAAATCTCGAACGGACAAGAGAAATACTCGCTTCTCTCGGCTCCGGATTGAGCCTGCACGACTTCAGGATGGTCATAGGCGACACGCATACGAATATCCTTTTCGACGTGGTGATACCTTTCGGCTCGAAAGTGACTCCTCACGAGATAGAAAAAGCCTTCGCCGACGCTTACGCGGACGAAGGCAAACAATATTTCTTCATCATCAATTACGACCGCTCGTACGTGTAATATTATAAATACGGGCTGCCGGAATATAAAAACAAGTATCCTAAACTTTGATTTTTGCTTTACTCCTGTCTGCGGGAGCCTTGTATATCACGAGTTTCCTGCCGCACACGGACACGGGATCCGCGCCGGTAGCCGCGCAGACCTCTTCCATTATCTCCTTCATAGTCCCTTCGGCTGTTTTGAGCACGGTGATCTTGACGAGTTCGCGCGCTTTGAGCGCGTCCGATATTTCCTCCGCTATCACGCTCGTAACGCCAGCTTTCCCTATCTGAAATATGGCGTCCGCGCCGTTGGCGAGCGCCCTTAATTCGCTTCTCTGTCTTGAATTTATCATATCGTTTTCTCCGTTACGCCGACTGCGTCAGCATTTTTTGATAAGTCTTATATAAAATTCCACCGCTTCCCATATAGCGCGGAAAGTGATGCGCTCGTCGTTGCCGTGTATCATCTTGCGTTCTTCGCCGCTCATCGCCATCGCGGAGAAACGGTACACCTTATCGGAGATCCTTCCGTAATGTCTCGAATCCGAACAGGCTATCATAAGATAAGGAGATACTATAGCGTCGGGGAACACCTCGGAGACGGTTTTCTCGAGCTTGGCATAGCCTTCGCAATCGGTGACCGACACAACCGACGGCTCCGAGCCGTTGATCACTTCGATCTTCACGCGTTCGTCGTCTATGACGTTCTTGAGATAATCCACTGTCGAAGCTATGGTCTCGCCGCTTATTATGCGAAGATTGCTCGTCATCGTGGCTTTGGCGGGTATGACGTTGTAAACGTCGCTTCCTTCCATCATGGTGAAAGCGCAAGTGGTACGCATAAGAGCGTTCATCTCACCGCCGGACTTCGC
>CALVNM010000072.1 GCA_944349735.1 uncultured Clostridia bacterium
CGAGCCCTTTTTTAACTCCGCGTCTCATCCTCGCTCCTTCCTACGCACACTTTCGCGTCGTAGCCGTATTTTTCTTTTATTTTTCGCGAAATTTCCTCTGTAATATTTATTATTCTATCAAAATCTTTTTCGTTTGTAAATACCGCTTCTATGACGAGTTGTTTATTTTCCGCGCCGTAATCGTGGAGAGCTACCGAACGCACTTCCAGACGCTCCGAACAGGACGCGCACATATCGGCGATATCCTTTTCGGTTTCGGAAGAAAGCTTCGTTCCGAGCAATTTTTTCGCGGCTGAAAAGAGCAATTTCACGCCGTTCGCGATCATAATGACGCCGATAACGAGCCCGAAAACGGCGTCCAAACGCAATTTGGAATAGCGGTTGAGCGCAAACCCGATAAGCGTCATCGCCGTGATGCCCGCGTCGATGAAACTGTCGAGCGAAGCCCCTTTCAGCACTCCGGAATCTATGCGCTTATTCGAGCTTTTGAAGAAAAATCCCAGCAATATTTTGACCGCGACGGTAGCGGCAATGACGGCAAAATACGTCCAGGTGAAAGTCATGAGATAAGGGAGCACGAATCTTTCGACGGCTTTGTATAGGAAGCTTGCGCCTACTAGGCAGACGATGGCGGCGACGACGAAATCGGCAAGGTATTCCGCCCTTCCGTAGCCGTAGGAAAAAACGCCGTCGGCTTTCCTGCTCACTGCGGAAAAGCCTAGCGCCGCTATCGCAAAGCCCGCGAAATCGCTTAAATTGTTCACCGCGTCCGTAAGGATGGCGAGGCTGTTGGAAGCAAGCCCTATATAGAGCTTAACGAAAAACAGTACAAGATTGACCGCGCCTCCCGCGATCACCGTGAGCACTGCCTTGTTGTTTCTTTCCCGTCCGATAAACGGCTCGCTTCTTCTCGGCTTCCTGGTCACTTATCCTCCGTACGACTGCCGCAACAATAACGTTGAGGCAAATAATATTATCCACGAAAAGCGACGTTTTGTCAATATCGCCGCCGAATACGAAAGGACCCGACTCGCCGTCGGGTCCGAAACGCATTGTTACCTTTTACTTAAGGTATTCCTTCAACGCTTTCTTATATTCCGCAAAGCTTTGCGAGGTAGTGAAATCACCTTCCGCACCGTCGCGCTCGACTTTTAATTCGTGTGCGATAGTGCCCGGACGTCCCGCCATAACGAGTATACGGTCGGCAAGCGTAAGCGCTTCCTCGAGGTTGTGCGATATGAATACGGTGGACAGATTGAGCTCTGCGGCTATCCTCATGTACCACGCGTACATATCCTCCCGAGTCATTTCGTCGAGCGCCGAGAAGGGCTCGTCGAGCAACATGAGCTCGTGTCCGAAAAAGTAGGTGCGCATGAAAGCCGCTCGCTGTCTCATTCCGCCGGAGAGCTGTCCGGGATACTTTTTCTCGGTGCCCTGTAGCCCGAACTGCTCAAAATACGGCGCTACCTTCTCGCGCGCTTTCTTTTTCCGCATACCGCCCACGCGGTAAGGAAGGGACACGTTGTCTATGATCGTCTTGAACGGAAGAAGAAGATCCTTCTGGAGCATATAACTTACTTTTCCGGTCTTACCAACGACGTTTTCGCCGTTCAGGAGAACCACACCGCTCGCGGGCGCTATAAGCCCCGACAGCACTTGAAAAAGCGTAGTCTTGCCCACGCCGCTCGCGCCGATAAGGCAGACCGTCTCCCCCTTCTCCACCGAGAAGCTCACGTCCTCTATTATCGTTACGCCGTCGTAGACCTGCGTAACTCCTTTCACCTCGAGCAACGCCATTTCCTGTCTTTACGCGGGAAGGAAAGCGTTGGTAAAGCCGTATCCGTCCGTGATCGGTCCCGTCATTCCTTCGGTGCGAAGCTCCCACATAAGATCGAAGAAAGCGTCCCATCTCGCCTGATCGATATATCCCCATTGAGGAGCGTCCGATTTGTATTCGCCTTTCAATACCTCCATGCTCGCGTAGATAAGTTCGGAATCCACTGCAAGCTCCGGGTTTTCTTCCATAAGGATGTCCGCCGCTTCGCGGGGATTGGCTATCGCGTACTCGTATCCCCTCGCCGTCGCTTTGATGAACTTACGGGCGTATTCGGCGTTGTCGTTAAGATAATCGTTGTTGGCGATGATAACGGGAGTATAGTAGTCGAGCGCGTCGATATAGTCGCTCATCCTGAAGAATGTATTGGCGATGCCTTCCGTATTAAGTTTGGTGACGTCCCATCCGAGATAGCTCCACAGGCAGTCCGCACCCGCGGTATTGGTGAATTCCGCCACGATGTTTTCCACCGTATTCGGTATGAATTCCACCGTATTTATGTCGGCGCCCCCTTCCTGAAGGAAATATCTCACGATGGCTTCTTCTCCCTGCAGTCCCCAGGATGCGTATTTCTTGCCGTTCAGCGCGACAAGGGAATCGATCTTACCTTTCGCAAGTATTCCCGAAGTATTGTGCTGTATGACCGCCGCCACCGCCGTCACGTTGACGGAGCTTTGCTCGTTATAGATCATCTGCTCCTGGAAGTCTATCCCGAACTGCCCCACGCCCGTCGAAACGTCGGCGGAACAGCCCGTGGTCCCCGGCTGGATAAAGGTCACTTCGAGCCCTTCCTCTGCGTAATAGCCGAGATTCTTCGCAACGTACAGCCCTACGTGATTGGTATTCGGCGCCCAGTCGAGCACGAACGTGATCTTCTCAGGCGCGTCGTCGTCCTTACACGCGGTGAGCGCGATCACGGACGCCGCCGTCAGTACGGCGATCAACAAGATACACAGTAATTTTTTCAATTTCATTTCAATTCTCCTTTTTATCCCAGCGTATAACGCATCTTTTGACGATTTCGAGTATCAATAGCCAAAGAAGACTCAGTATTATCACCCACATAATGGTCGCGAACATCGCGTCGTAGGCGTACATCCGCTGTAAGCGCAGTATATAGAAGCCGAGCCCGCCGAGCGCGCCCACCCATTCCGACACCACCGCGCCCACTATCGCGTAGGTCGTGGATATCTTCAATGCCGAAAAGAAATTCGGAAGCGCGTTCGGAAATTTCAGAAACCAGAATATCTTCCACTTGTTAGCGCCCATCGAGCGCATAAGGTCCGTCATGTCGGCGTCGGTTGCCCGATATCCGTCCGCAAGTCCTATCGCTATCGGAAAAAACGTCGTCAGAGCCACGAGCAAGATTTTGGGCTTTACGTCGTAGCCCATCCACAGCGATATGAGCGGCGCTATTACTATCGTGGGGATAGTCTGGGTTATCACGAGAAGCGGTTTGAAGCCGTATCCGCACACCTTGAAGGTATCCATGAGTACGGCGAGCGCGAAACCTACGGCTACGCCGCAGGCGAGTCCGCACACCGCTTCGAGAAGGGTGATACCCGTGTGTTTCATTATAAGATCGCCCTCTGTGAAAAAGGCTTTGAAGGTAGCCGCGGGAGTGGGCAGTATCAGCGACGATACCGCTCCCGACAAGCATATTATCTCCCAGATAAGGAAGAAAAGCCCTATAAAAGCCGCAGGGACAACGACCTTATAGGTGATGTTTAGTAACTTTTTTCTCAATGGTGAGCACATCGCCGTCCGGACGGTAAACCACTTTGATGAAAGCCGCAACGCCTTTATTATTTGCTTTGCCGGCAATATGGAGGCACTCCTTCATAATGTCCATGAGTTGATCGATATCCGAGCCCTCTATCGCCGTTTCGAAGGGCGCGACATAGCACTCCAGTCCGGTGCTTTTCATATAGGCGATGACTTCGTCGACCACTTTAATGGTCTGTTCGTCGTCCAGGGTTTCGGGTAAGATCTGTAAAGCCACACTTGCCAACATATCCTTTCTCCTTGTAAATTTATTTTTCAGCGTTTAACGCTTTTTAACGAATTTAGCTACGGCGAAAACGCCTTCGCCGTGCCCCTCTTTCACTTCCTGCGCCGCGTTATCGAGCGCGAATACCGTCTGCACGGAACGCGCGTAAGTAAAGCCCGCGTTTTCCGCTATCGCCCTTATCTCGTCATGCGTGCGGAACGTAGCTCCTCTGTAGAAGTCGCTCTCGTCTTTATGCTCCTCGTATCCCGCGCCGAGCGGAGTTGCTCTGTCGATGAACGCCACCACGAACGAACCGCCCTCTTTGAGCGCGCGGCAGGCTTCCCCGAAAGCCGCGTTTATATCGGTAAGGAAGGGATCGACGGTTATCATTACGAGCCCTTCCGCGGAATCTGCGGGATAAGGGAGCTTCTCGGCAACGCCGCCTATAACGCGGACACCTCTCTTACGCGCAAAGCGCGCCATATCCTCCGAGGGCTCCACGCCCTCGCGGATACCGAGTTTTTCCGCGAATATTCCGGTGCCTACGCCTATTTCCCTGTACTCGACGCCCTCGTCGAGAAGCGCCGCGACCGCCGAACATTCCGCCACGAACAGTTTGTCGTTTTCTATGAACCACTCGTCGTAAACGGCGCCCAGCGTATCGTAATTATTCACTCCGACTCCTAAAAAAAACGGACCCTCGCGGGTCCCGAAAAGTCTAAACGCAATCTCCCTACGCCGGCATTATCCGTATCAGGTTAAATGGTTCCCTCTTGCGAGCGATCTCAGCCTTGCGGCACCCACGATCTGTTTTTTTGAATTGTTATGTACAAATTATATACCCCGCCGCCCCGCCTGTCAAGCGAAAGCGGGGATTGCGCCGCATATTCGCAAACGCCGTCGCTCCTACGAATATGCGGTTTACCCGCCTTGCGCTCATATAGGTATCACCGTAAGGGTGTACGAATAAACCGTTCCGTCATTAGCCGTTCCGCCAAGCGTAAAGCTGTCGCCCGCCTCTCGTTCCGCGCCAATCGTAACGAGCCCCGTATCGTTGTCTATGACGAGCCCCGTAAGATCGCTACCCACGATTTCTATCGGGAATATTTTTTCGGTTTCGCCGTCGACACGGTACAATAACTCGAATTGGTAGGTAGCGTTGCGCTTCAATTCCGCTACGTTGCCGAACCCTACGGCTATCTCCTCGCTGTCTTTAGTGATTTTCCATTCGTACAGCGCTTCCTCCGCAACGATTTGCGGCGCGGTATCAAGCGTAAAGGCTTCGTCCGATATAAGCCGCACTCCCACATAGTAAACGCCCTCGTTTACGTTATTAAGTCGGATTTCGCCGTAGCTGAAAGAAGCCGCAGGCAGTCGTTTGCCGCTCGCGTCGAAAACTACGCTTCACAATACGTCCTTTCCGTCCTCTATGTTGTCGAAAGTTATTTTTACGTTATACCCGGTTATGCCGTCGTAAACATATTTATAGAACTTGTAATTTTCGTTCGAACCAAGCTCTATGCCGTTACCGTTCCTTAATTCCGCTTCCGTGAGCGCGAAAGAGACCTCGCATTCGCCCGCCGAATTGCGCGCGTTTTGCGCTATAACGTAATAATCGCTATCGCCGCTCAGGAAAAACTGCGCTTCGTTTGCGGTCGCGTACTCGGTTTCGCCGTACATATCTATCCTTACGAGCTCGCCGCTCGCTTCGGCATAAAGAACGTCGAGAATTTTCACGCCTGCAAAGCCGTTAATATCGTATATTACGCTTTCCGCGGGCGAAAACTTCAGGATACGGCTTTCGTTCACGTCAGCGTTGAATACCGCTTTATTATCGGAAACTTCCGCTACGTCGACGGCAACATTCCCCGTTACCGTTTCGTTTCCTTCGTTACGCGCTTCGAATTCGAATTTTGCGCCCGAAGAAAGCTCCCTCGAAAACGCGCCCCCGACAGTTTCGACGGGTGTATCGCCCGAGCGTAGCTCGAGATTTACAGAGGAATCCATACCGAAAATATAATTACCGCGGTATTCGGCTACGAAGGCGAATTTCAGCGTTTCGCCCGCTTCGATAACGTAACCGTTGTCGGACAGCAGTCCTATGTCGATAATCTCGGCGTCTTCCGCGCCCCCTTCCGTCGTATCGTTACCGCTCGGAACGGAAGGCAATTCGTCGTCGCCTTTTTCTCTACACGCTGCCAAGCAAAGCGCTCGTAAAAATTATAAATAACGCTATTATCGGGATAAGTATTTTTTCACAGTCGGTCTTTTCATATTTTTTCTAATCCGCCTAATCTATAATCTTTATCGTGTATATTCCGTCCTTTATAGATTTGTAGAACTTAAATCCCAAATAATATGTTCCGTTCTCGATATCTATCACGAAACTCATCGGTCTGGGAGTTGCCCGTCCGTAAGATTTTCCTTGCGAATCAAGCGCGAAATACTGATATTCATTTGTAGTAAGCAATACCTCTCGCGAAGCTTTTTCTTCTGCGGCGCCCGTTTCCACGTATTTGACGAAATAATACCCTTCTCCGCTTTTCCAGTCTATTTCGAAC
>CALVNM010000073.1 GCA_944349735.1 uncultured Clostridia bacterium
ACATTTGTTCTTAATCGGCGGCAGGCATGTCAATGTATGAAGGAAAAATTAAGCAATGTCATATAAACAAATGTTTGACAAGCTTACAGTATGATTAAATAGTACTTTCAACTTATTTATCTTGAAAACGTGCCGATCTGAAATAAACCTTCGATAGGGTAAAGCATAATAAAAAACCGTTCCCATGCGGAAACGGTTTTGGTCTGGGTGAGAAGATTTGAACTTCCGGCCTCTTGAACCCCATTCAAGCGCGCTACCAAGCTGCGCCACACCCAGATATGAGCCTTACGGCTCGGGATATAAATAAGACTTAATTAGGCTTTCTTCAGATCGGAAAGCATTTTGCTGAAGCGCGCCACCTTGCGGCTTACGGTATTGTCCTTGTAGATGCCCGCTTTGGTTATGGTGCTTACGGTAACGGGGAGCAGCTCTTCCGCGAGCGCTACGTTGCCTTCGGCTATAGCCGCTTCGTATTTTTTGACTGCGTTCTTGCATTTGGTACGCAGGCTGGTATTTTTCGCGTTCTCTTCCCTGCTGATAAGAATTCTCTTTTTCTGGGACTTAATGTTTGCCATTATTGACTCCTTCGATTTTTACTTGACAATAAGTCGTATCTCACGTGCCTAACTATAATATCACAATAGTTTCAAGTTTGCAATCAATTTTCGAATGATTTTTTAAGGAACGCGAACACTATTTTTATGAGTGAATTCTGCGAACTGATTTCCGATTACGAATCGATGAGCGCGGCGCGCCTTTCCGGAGAATTTTCGGCAGAGGGCGTTATATCCGTAGACAGGCGCGAGGACGAGGGGTTCAGCACGTATTTCGTCACTTTGAGTGATGACATCAACTATAATCCGGAGCTTAAAGCGGAGCTTGCGGACAAGGTCGCGCGCGTTCTGCGCGCGCTGTTAAGGAAACACGGCGTGACCAAGCGCGATCTCGTGATGACGGTCGGGGTAGGCAACGAGGGCATGACCGCCGACGCTCTGGGCGCAAAAACTCTCAGGTATCTCGACATAACGGAGCATCTGTATGCCGCAAAACTCAAACCGCGGGGCAAGGGGAGACTTTCCGGAGTAGCGAGCGGCGTGAGCGGAGTTACGGGTCTCGAGTCCTACGAGATAGTGCGCGGCGTGACCGACAGAGTGGCTCCGAAACTGATAATTGCCGTAGACACTCTTGCGGCGCGTCAGGCGTCGCGCCTCAAAAGAGTGGTTCAGATCACCGACAGAGGGCTGGTGCCCGGTTCTGGAGTAAGTAACGCCCGTGCTCCGCTTAACGAACTCAGCCTCGGCGTTCCGGTCGTGGCGGTGGGAGTTCCGCTCGTGATATATGCGCGCAATATATTGCTCGAGTATTCCGCAGGCTACAGACTTTCGGACCTCGCGGCGGGTAAGAACAACGCTTACAACCGTTCTCAAAGGGAGCTTGAAGATCTCGTGGTTACGTTGAAAGAGATAGACGTGGCAGTGGAGGATTTTGCCGAAGCGGTAGGCAGAGGCATCAATTCGGCGGTGCACGGATAACGTCACAAAATACGCGCCGACAGCATATATTGGCGTATGCATATAGGCGTTCTCGACTCCGGTATAGGCGGTCTCGCGTTGCTCGCGCAGCTCGTGAGCCGTTTCCCGGATAATAAATTTACATATTATTCGGATAACCGATATGCACCGTACGGTAGCCGAAACATCGATTATTTGAAGTGGCGCGTCCACACCGTCTGCGACGAACTGAAAGTCAGAGGAGCGCAGGCGATAGCCTTGGGGTGCAATACGGCGGGGAGTAATCTCGCAAGCGAACTCCGTTCTTCCTATTCTTTACCTATTGCCGCCGTGTATCCCGAAGCGTACCCCGAAAAAGAAAAGACGCTCGTCATGTGCACGCCGCTCACCGCGCTTTCTCGGGGAGTAAAAGAGTACGTTGCGCGCGGAGCCGCGGTCTACGCGGATCCCGCGCTCGTACCGCTCATCGAAAGGCACCGCTTCGATCTTACTCCCGTTGCCGAATACGTCTTGCCCAAAATAGAGGAATTCGCTCCCGAAGCAGTTTCGCTCGGCTGTACCCATTACGTATATCTGGCAAGATATATTTCTTCGGCGTTGGGCGTAAAACTTTACGACGGTTGCGCACGCGCGGCGAGCGAACTTGCGCCTTTCGTCAGTAACGGCGGCAGCGGCGTTTCCTTCGTTTTCAGCGGCGAAAACGAAAGCGAAGCGTACGGAATTTTATTGCGCAGACTTATTTCGCGCGATTAGAAGCGCAAATTTCGAAATTTGGAAAATTTCCTTGAAATTTATCCCCGCATATAGTATCATAGATGTACTGTTAATTAAAGGAGATAATTATAGATGGCAGTTTTTCACAAGGATAAAATCAGAAATATAGCCTTGATAGGTCACGGCGGCGAGGGCAAGACTTCTTTGCTCGAAGCCATGCTTTACAAGACTAAGGCTATCGACCGTCTCGGCAAAGTCGACGACGGCAACTCGGTATCCGACTACGATCAGGAAGAAATAGCGCGTAAAATGTCCATCGGACTTTCGATGGCATACGTTCAATATAAAGATTACAAATTCAATATCCTCGACTGTCCCGGATTTTTCGATTTCGAAGGCGAGATGACGGCGGCTCTTGCGGTAGCGGACGCGGCGATACTCGTAACGGGAGCGACCGGAGCGGTACCGGTGGGCGCGGAGAAAGCGCTCGAGTACTGCGCGGAGAAGAATATTCCCGTGCTCATCTGGGTAAACGGAGTCAATAAGGAAAATTCCAGTTTCGAAGCCACTCTCGACGCATACAGGGAAAAATACGGCACCAAGATCGTTGCCGTCGAGATCCCCGTCATGCAGGGAACCACGCTTACGGGCTATGCCGATCTTCTCGAAGGCAAGGCGTACGCTACCGACGGCAAGGAGCAGGAAATACCCGCGTCCATAGCCGACAAATACGAAGCGGAATACGGCGCGCTCATGGAGTCCGTAGCCGAATCCAGCGAAGAGCTTATGGAAAAATTCTTCGGCGGCGAAGACATAACCGCGGACGAGAAAAAAGCGGGCGTCAAAGCGCGTTTTGCGGCTGCGGAAATATATCCCGTCATGGCGGGCGTCGCGGTAGGCAACTGTCAGCTCACCGCGCTGTTCGATCACATCGCGGACTTCTTCCCCGCACCCGGCGAATCGGTTAAGAAAGGTTACGTCGCGGGCGACAAGCACGGCGAAATGGGTTGCGACGAATCCGGTAAATTCGCGGCGCAGGTATTCAAGACCATAGTCGACCCGTTCATCGGCAAACTTCTTATGTTCAAAGTTCTTCGCGGCAAGGTTTCGATCGGCGACAGCGTGCTGAACGTAGAGGCGGACGAGAACGAGAAGATCTCCTCCATGGTCATTCTTCGCGGCAAGAAGCAGGAAGCCGTCGATACCGTGTATGCGGGCGACATAGCGGCGTTTGCCAAGCTCAACTACACTTCCACCAACAATACGCTCTGCGATCCTTCGGACGTGGTGAAATTCGACGCAATCGAATTCCCGAAGCCCGTTATCAGCTTCGCCGTTTCCAGCGCGGACAAGGGCTCCGAAGACAAAGTTTTCGCGGGACTCTACAAGCTCATGGACGAAGACTCCACCTTCGCTCTCGAGAAGAACGCCGAGACCAACGAGATGATCCTGAGCGGTATGGGAGAAATGCAGCTCGATATCATCTGCAAGAAAGTGAAAAACAAATTCAACGCTACCGCAGTACTGCGCGAGCCGAGGATAGCATATCGCGAAACTATACGTAAGACCGTCGAAGCCGAAGGCAAACACAAGAAACAGTC
This sequence comes from uncultured Clostridia bacterium, assembly GCA_944349735.1. Classification (GTDB taxonomy): domain Bacteria; phylum Bacillota; class Clostridia; order Christensenellales; family DTU072; genus Stercoripulliclostridium_A. The sequence continues at coordinate 3,827 of CALVNM010000073.1, forward strand.
GGGCGGCGCGGGACAGTTTGGACAATGTATGGTACGCTTCGAGCCCGGTGCCGAAGACGGAATATTCGAATTCGTCGACGCAGTCGTAGGCGGCGCGATACCGCGTCAGTTCATACCCGCTGTCGAAAAAGGACTCCGCGAAGCGGCTCCCAAAGGCATACTCGCGGACTATCCCGTCATCAACCTGAAGTGCACGGTATTCGACGGCAAGTATCACCCCGTCGACAGTAAGGAAATAGCCTTCATCACCGCCGCGAAGCTGGCGTTCCAGGAAGGTTGCTCCAAGGCTAACCCCGTATTCCTCGAGCCTATCATGCACATCGACATCACCGTTCCGGATTCCTATATGGGCGACATCATGGGCGACCTGAGCAAACGTCGCGGCAGGATCCTCGGCACCGATTCCGTGAACGGCAAGACCGTCGTATCCGCGGAAGCTCCGCAGAGCGAGCTTTCGAAGTACGCTACCGATCTTCGTTCCATGACGCAGGGTCGCGGCAAGTTCAGCGTCAGCTTCGAGAGATACGAGGAAGTTCCCTCCACTCAGGCTACGAAGATCATCGAGGATTACAAGAAGCGCATGCAACAACAATAATATCCTCGGATATAAGTAAGAAAAAGCGTTCCCGACGGGAACGCTTTTATTTATGTTTTACGTATGTGCGCGGGCGCGCCCGCGTAAAAGGCTACGGACTTTTATACCCTGTTCACTCCGGTATCGATAGCCGCCTGAGCCACCGCCTGAGCCACGGTCTTACCCACTCTCGGATCGAAGGCTTTGGGAATGATATATTCGGGATTGAGCTCGTCGTCGGACACGAGCGAAGCTATGGCTTTTGCCGCCGCTATCTTCATCTCTTCGTTTATGTCGCTCGCGCGCACGTCGAGAGCGCCTCTGAATATCCCGGGGAATGCAAGCACGTTGTTGATCTGGTTGGGGAAATCGCTCCTTCCCGTGCCGACTACCGCGGCGCCCGCTTTGATAGCGAGATCGGGCATTATTTCCGGTACGGGGTTTGCCATGGGCATGACGATCGCGCCTTTATTCATCGAGGCGACCATTTCTTCCGTTACGAGTCCGGGTCCGCTTACGCCGATGAATATGTCGGCGCCTTTCATGGCGTCCGCGAGAGAGCCTTTACGGTGATTTTTATTGGTGAAAGAGGCTATTTCTTTCTTCGCTTCGGTAAGTCCTTCCGCACCTTCGCAGATTATGCCTTTCCTGTCGCACATGAGGATGTCTTTAGCGCCGAGCGAATCGAGAAGTCTCGCGATGGCAACGCCCGCGGCGCCCGCACCGCTGAATACCACCGAGCAATCCTCGATTTTTTTACCGACTATCTTGAGCGCGTTGATGAGCGCGGCAAGACATACTACCGCCGTACCGTGCTGGTCGTCGTGGAAGATGGGTATATCGGTACAGGCTTTGAGTTTTCTTTCTATCTCGAAGCAACGCGGAGCAGCGATGTCCTCGAGGTTTATGCCGCCGAAGGAGCCTGCGATAAGAGAAATGGCTTTGACGAATTCGTCGGGATCGTGCGTGCGTACGCAGATAGGGAAAGCGTCCACGCCGCCGAAGGCTTTGAAAAGAACGCATTTCCCTTCCATAACGGGCATTCCCGCTTCGGGTCCGATGTCTCCGAGACCGAGTACGGCGGATCCGTCGGTAACCACAGCTACCAAATTCCACCTTCTAGTCAGCTCATAGGACTTATTTATGTCCTTCTGGATCTCGAGGCAGGGTTGGGCTACGCCGGGCGTGTAGGCGAGCGACAGCTCTTCTTTGTTATTGACGGTGGCTCGCGGAGTAACTTCCAGCTTGCCTTTCCACTGATAATGGAGCTTCAAAGACTCTTTGGCATAATCCATATTATATCATCCTCCGGGATTATTTGTAGGGTAAGTGAGACGCGCATTCGCGCCGTTACGATAATAGCATATTCCGCGCGTCAAGTCAATCGCGGAAAGGGCAATACGGGGTATTTACGGTGTAAGCTTGTCAAACATTTGTTACACTTTGCTTAGAAAAAAAGGAAGCTAGATATTCGTTAGGCGAAAGCCAAT
>CALVNM010000074.1 GCA_944349735.1 uncultured Clostridia bacterium
CCCGACATAAACGAATTGGTATCCGCGGCGAAGAAGGATAATCGCGAAGACGAATCGGACGAAAAATGACGAAGATGACGAATATAAAGTTACTTACGGTTAAACTGTAAACCGCATTTAAAAGCGGACGACATAAAAAACAATCCAAAGGAGCGTATAAAATGAAACCAAGAATAGGAATAAGACCGATAATCGACGGCAGACAGGGCGGCATTCGCGAAGGGCTCGAGGAGCAGACGCGGAAAATGGCGGCTATGGCGAAAGAACTTATAGAGAGAAATCTCTTTTATACCGACGGAACGCCGGTGGAAGCGGTGGTATTCGACGGCACGATCGGCGGCGGCGCGGAAGCGGCGAAATGCGCGGAATATTTTTCTACGCAGAACGTAGTGGGGACGCTCAGCGTCACTCCGTGCTGGTGCTACGGTTCGGAGACTATCGATCTCGACCCGTACACGGTGAAGGCGGTGTGGGGGCTGAACGGTACGGAGCGACCGGGCGCCGTATATCTTGCGGCGGCTATGGCGGTACACGCGCAGAGGGGGCTTCCGGCGTTCGCCATCTACGGCAAGGACGTACAGGATAAGGACGAGGAGAGGATACCCGAGGACGTCGCGGAGAAGATACTCCGTTTCGCGCGCGCCGCGGTTGCCGTGGGCAGTATGCGCAACAAGGCGTACGTGGGGCTCGGAAGCGTCGCGATGGGTATAGGCGGCTCCTTCCTTGACGGCAACCTGATGCAGAAGTATTTCGGTATCCGCGCCGAGTGGGTGGATATGACCGAGATAACCCGCAGGATTACGCTCGGCATATACGACGAACAGGAATACGTTAAGGAACTCGAATGGATCAAGAAGAACTGTAAAGAAGGCAGGGACGTCAACGAGAACCCGCGTTCGCGCGAGGATAAGGACAAGCAATGGGAATTCATAGCGAAAATGACCCTTGTCGTAAAGGACATAATGCTCGGCAATCCCAAACTCAACGATATCGGAAGATACGAGGAAGCGCGCGGCAGGAACGCGATACTGGGCGGTTTCCAGGGGCAAAGAATGTGGACTGACTGGCTCCCGAACGGCGACTTTACGGAGTCTATACTCAATACTTCGTTTGATTGGAACGGGAAGAAGGAACCTTTGGTGCTCGCTACCGAAAACGATACGCTGAACGGCATGTCCATGCTTTTCGAAAAACTGCTCAATCAGACCGCGAGCATATTCGCGGACGTAAGGACGTACTGGTCGCCCGAGGCGGTCAAGCGTGTAACGGGCTGGACTCCCGAGGGGAAAGCCGCGGGCGGTTTCATACACCTCATCAATTCGGGCGCGGCGGCTTTGGACGGCACCGCCATGGCGAAAAACGCTGACGGCGAAGCGGTTATGAAACCCTGGTGGCAGATGACGGACAAGGATATATCCGAATGTCTGAAGGCTACCGACTGGTGTCAGGCTAATCTCGGATATTTCCGCGGCGGCGGCTTCAGCTCCCATTTCAAGACGGAAGCGGAGATACCCGTCACGATGCTCCGTATGAACATGATCGACGGATTGGGACCCGTCCTTCAGATAGCGGAGGGATACACGGTTACCGTGCCCGACGACGTGCAGAACATATTGTGGGAACGTACCGACCCCACATGGCCGAGTACCTGGTTCGCGCCGCGTCTCACCGGAGATGGCGCGTTCAAGGACGTATATTCGGTAATGGCTAACTGGGGAGCCAATCACGGCGCGTTCACCTACGGACATATCGGCGCGGATATTATAACTCTTGCCTCGATGCTCCGTATACCCGTTAGCATGCATAACGTCAGCCGCGACAGGATATTCCGTCCGCACGCCTGGAGCGCGTTCGGCACGGATAACCCGGAGAGCGCCGATTACCGCGCGTGTCTTAACTACGGCGCGCTTTATAAATAAGAGGAACTATCATGAAACTCAGAGATTTGACGGTGAAAGCACAGGTCGTTGAGGCGATGAGCAGGGTTTACGCTAAAGCTCTCACCACGACGTCGGGCGGTAATATATCTGCACTCGACGAACAAGGACGCATATACATCACTCCGAGCGGTATAGATAAAGGCACTTTGACTACCGCCGACATCTCCGAGGTGCTGCCTGACGGGACTGTCTCAGGCAAGTACACGCCGTCGATGGAACTTCCTTTTCACAGCGACATTTACCGTACATGCAAAGACGTCAAAGCCATCGTGCACGCGCATTCGCCCGCAATAGTAGCGTATGCGTGCATGCGCATAGCGCCTTCGGCGGGATGCGCGCGTATTTTCGAAGAGGTATTAGGCGAGATCGCTCCCTCCGAATACGCGCTGCCCGGCAGTCTGAAGCTCGGGGGGATAGTCCGTCAAAAGTTCGAGAAAGGCTATCGCACGGTCATGATGGACAACCACGGCGCCACGGTGGCGGCGGGGGATATGGATACCGCTCTCAGAATGTACGAAACGCTCGATCGTCTGACTAGGACGCTGTTTTACGCACGCGCTCTCGGAGGCGCTAAAAATCCCGAGACCCACATACCTTTGACCGCAGCCGAATATCCCGTGGGGGATACCGGCGCGGACAACGCGGGAATAAGACGGGACATCGCGGCTTTTCTGAGACGCGCGTATGCCGGCGATCTCGTAGGTAACGGATGCGGGACGCTTGCGGTCAAAGCTGAGGACGGAGTGTTTTTCAATGCGGACTGCGACTCGCCGTACGACATAGAGGGCGGCGACATAGTGAAGTATTCCTGCGGGAAGGTATCTGCGCCCAAGAAGGCGCGTTATCTTGATATGATACTTAAGGTATTCGAGAAAAATCCCGCCGCCGAAGCCGTGTTCGTATCCGCGCCGGCGGCTACGGCGGCATTCGCTGTGGCTAACGCCGACTTCGACGCTCGGCTGATCCCCGAGAGTTATATCATGCTGCGCGACGTGGGGCGTCTTCCTTATCAAGCGATCTCGGATTACGACAAGATAGCCAACGCGCTGTCTAAGACTTCGCCCGTTCTTTTGATAGACAACGAGTGCGCGATAACGATAGGCAAAAATATTACCAAGGCATTCGACCGTATGGAGGTATTGGATTATTCGGCGCGTTCTGTATTGCTCGCGCGTCCCGTCGCCGACATCAAAGCCATCAATAATATGCAGGTGGACGAGATCAATTCCGCTTTCAACGGTTGGTAAGGAGGTAAAGGAGTGGCTGTCAACGTGCTTGCCATAGATCTCGGCGCTACTTCGGGACGGGGAATAGTCTTTACGTTTGAGGAAGGCGCTGAGCGCGCCCGTAAAGAAATATACCGCTTCCCGAGCGTAGCCCGTACGGAAGGCGGTAAAATGTACTGGGACGCGAGAGCGTTATTCGGCGAAGTCCTTGCCACGATCGGGAAAGCTCTCGCCGAATATCCTTCTTTAGACGGTATCGGTATAGACAGTTGGGGAGTGGATTTCGGGTTGCTCGGACGGGACGGAAAACTCCTTACGGATCCCAGATGTTATCGGGATCGCGCGCATACTGCCGCGCGTAAAGCGTCTGCGGACAGAGCTTTCGAACGATACGGTATAGCCGGTATAGCGGATAACGATTTCAATACCACTCATCAGCTCGAGACTCTCGTGAAGGAAGGATTCGATTTCGGAAAAGCGGAGAGTCTTTTGTTCATCCCGCAGTTGGTCGGATATTTTCTCACAGGCGTCAAAGCCACCGAGCCTACGATAGCGTCCACGAGCGGCTTTTACGACAGGCGCGGCGGATTCGATAAAGGCTTCCTTGAGGAATTAGCCATACCTCCGGAGATATTTCCCGCTACCAAGCCTACAGGTTCGGTGTTGGGATATTTGAAAAAAGATCTGAAAAAGGCTCTCGGCGCGGATCGCGACATACCCGTGATACTCGTGCCCGGACATGATACGGCTTGCGCGGTCAAGACCGTGGAAAACATCGCCTCCGGATCTCCGCTTTATCTCAGTAGCGGTACATGGTCTTTATTCGGCACTTTGCTGGACGAACCGGTCGTCACGCGAGAAGCTTTCATCAAAGGATATACCAACGAACTTTCTGCCGGAGGCAGAATACGCTTTCTCAAGAACATAATGGGAATGTGGATAATAGAGGAGTGTATGCGCGCTTGGCGTAAAGAAGGTAAGAATTTTAGCCACGAAGAGCTTATAGGACTTGCTTCCGAAGCGGATTGCGGCGACGCTTATATCGACGTGAACGACGGCGCTTTCATGCAGCCGGGAAATATGGCGGACAGGGTATCCGAATACGTAAGCGTTAACTGCGGCTCGGCGCTCGGAAGCGCGGGCGAGACGGCTTTATGCGTATACAGATCCATGGCGCGTGCGTACAAGGAAGCTTACGAGGATCTCAAAAATATAACGGGAATAAATTTCGATAAACTTTACGTTGTAGGAGGGGGGTCAAGGAATGCTTTTCTCAATCGGTTGACCGAGGAGGAGATCGGAATCCCGGTAGTTGCTGTAGAGACCGAAGCGAGCGCGCTCGGTAACGCGCTCACACAGTACGCTTCCCTTATTCCCTCGAACTGAAACGCTCACGGGCAGTCAGCGGAACCGCCGTGCGAGAGATTTTTACGGTAACCGGACGGGGTCATCCCCGTCTTTTTCTGGAAAGTTTTCGCAAAGTGGTTGCGGTCGAGGAAATTGAGTCTGCACGCGATGTCCTCTACCGTGAGATTGGTTTCGGCAAGCATCTTTTTAGCTATATCCACTTTAACGCTCAGATAATAGCTGTAAGGCGTACAACCGAATTTGTCGTGAAAGAGCCGTATAAGCTTCGGGACGCTCATATCGAAGTGTTCGGCAAGCGCCGTAACGGAGAATTTTTCCTGAAGTCTGTTCACGATAAAACTCTCTATCTGGTTCTCGATACTGCCGGAGTTATTTCCTTTCCGCGCTTCTTCGGAGTCCGAGGCTTCTTTTACCGCTAATGTTATTTCGTGCAGCAGCAGCGCGCACCGGTCGCGCGTAGAAGTTTTTTCTTTGAGCAGTTCGCGTATTTCCGAAAGCAGACCGTCGATTTTGGTAGAGGCTATTATAGGCAGTTTGTCGCCGAAATAAATGTCTATTAGCGCGTCGGGCAATTTGCCGCAAACGTTTATCCAGCACATGGAGTGAGGATCTCTTTTGTCGGAATATATTTTATTCCTTACGCGCGCGGGCATTATGTAGCAATCGCCTGCATGTAATGTGTAGACGCGGTCGCGGCATTCGAGGTACGCGGTGCCCTTAAGTATATATGCCGCGACTACGGTGTCGCTGTTTTCGCGCGTTATTGAATAAGAAGGATCGGGATATACCACGCCTGCCGACTTTACGTAGCATACGCCGTCGGAGTCGAGATCTTTGTTGTAAACTATTTTTTCGTTGAATATTCCCATAATCGTATAACCGTACCGTTAGGAAGATTTGGCGCTCGCGCACCGTTTGCCTGTCGCGCGGCTCGACGTCGCGGCTACCTTTCGTATAAGATTGTAATACTTTTCGAGCCGCGTTTCAACGGGTTGATAATTTTTTACTCCTAAAATTGCCTAATATACCTATAAAAGCAAGAAAAATTTTTGTTACAATTAAAAAAAGAGGAATAAATTCTATGGTAGCAAAGCCGCGTATTATCTGAGGCACGGCGGAAGGCTCGTAGCGGAATACGATTTGACAAAAAGTCTCAAACACAGTATAATAATTTTTGAAAAAAGTCTTTTATCTGCGGAGGAGAAATGAAAGCGAAACTCAGGACGGCGATCATCGGGCTCGGCGGCAGAGGGATGGGTCTGATGCATACCGTTTTGCGCATGAAAGACGTTGAAGTCGTAGCGGTATGCGATCTTTA
>CALVNM010000075.1 GCA_944349735.1 uncultured Clostridia bacterium
AAGAAGTTATGTTGAGCGCGCCGAGCGGTACGCACTGAATGATGATGAACGGTATGAGCAGATATACGAGCCAGTTCGCGGTCGTGTAGATACTGCACGCTCCTATCACCGTCGTGCAGACGCTCGCGACAAAGCCGGCGACGCAGGTAGCTATAACTATCTGCTTATAATTGAATTTCTTGTAGAGCAGCGGCATGATGAGCATCGAGCCGAACATACCTATAGCGGAACATATCTGGAATATCGTGGATACGGTGCCCACACTCGCTTTTAAGGCGTCCTGAAGTGCGGTTCCCGTCAATCCTTCGAGCGAAGGTCCGATATAGAAAGCGTAACGCGCTACGTGTACCGCCGCCGCCTGCATCATATATCTTCCGCTCGACAATACGCCCATTATGACGACGAGCATAAGCGGCTTGCAGTTGAAAATACGCTTGAGCATATTGGGTTCGCTCTTGTCCCTTCTGGGTTTAGCGGGTATCTGCACGCGCTCTTTCGTCGTGAAATAGCTCGTCACGAAAAGCGCTATCCCTATCACCGAAGCGGTCACTGCCATGACGATATATTTGATTTTTTCGGCTTCGAGCGAGCTTTCGCCGCTGAAAAACGGTATCCAGGAAAGCACCGCGAAAAGCACCATCGGCACCGCCGAGCCTATACCGTTCACCGTTCTGCCGAAGGAAATGGTATTGGCGCGCTCCGCGGGATCCGGAGTCATGACGTTCGGCATCGACCAGAACGGGACGTCCGAAACGGTATAAATCATTCCCCAGCCCACGTAAACGAATGCCGCATAGACCATGAGTTCCGTTTGATTAAGTCCCGGAGGCGAGAAGAACATGAGGAAAGTGAGCGCCGCTATCGGCAATGCCGTAAACAAAACGTAAGGCTTCATTTTGCCCCACGGAGTGGTGCATTTATCGACGATAACGCCCATCATCGGGTCGTTGACGGCGTCCCACACACGAGCGAGCAACATCAGCAGCAACACGAATACGAGCGGCAGCCCCATCACGTTGATGTAGAAGTCGCTTATGTAGCTTGACATAGTCGCGTAGATCATGCCCTGGCCGCCCGCGGCAATGCCGAACATGATAAATTCGCGTTTGCCGATAAATCTTTTTTTCGGAACGGGACTCGTTACGGCGGCGGCGTTTTCGACGGCGTCGGCAGCGGGTTCAAAGTTGTTGTTTTCCATTAAGCTCCTCCGTGCGCGCGCGGCGCGCCTGAATATAATCGTAATAATTATAAATCGAAACGGCGGAAATGTAAATACACGAAAAAGGATTTCGTCAAAGTTAAAACTTCGTTGAATAAAATCACGTCCGTATAGGATACTAAAGACACGGAGGCATTTATGAACGATCAAAGCTACGAATTGATGATAAACTGCGCAAAAGGCGCTTCCATGGGTAAAAACGCTCTCAATGCCATGGCGAATTACGTCAGCGGAGAGGAGGCGAAAGGATTCCTTCTGAAATCCGCCGCCGATCACGAAACCATAGAGAAAAAAATCAACGAAGCGATCGAAGCCGAAAACCGTGAACCGCAGGCGATTCCCGGCATTGCGGTATGGCTCGCCGAATTGAGTATCAAGATCAAATTCTTCGACAAAAAAAGCGATGGCGAAATAATGACTTCGGTAGCCGCGTCGTGTGACAAAGCTCTCCGATCGCTCGACAAATATGCGGCGGAATATCCCGACGCCGAGCCGGAAGCGAAAAAGTGGCTCGAAAAAATTACGCTTTTACAGCGTTCGACGAAGAAAAAGAGCCTGCAATATTTCGGTTAACGCAGGCTCCATATAGATAAGACCGCGCCCGTTAAAGCGGGCGCGGTCGTTTGCGTTCGGTCGCTTACGCGCAATAGAGCCTTTACTTTTTAAGCTCCGCCTTGATCCTTCTCACTCCCGCCGAAGAGGACTGTTCCTTCGTGATGACGAATTTGCCGAGATCGCGAGTGTTTTTCGCGTGCGGTCCGCCGCAGATCTCTTTACTGTAATCGCCTATCGTATAAACCTTGACGGTCTCGCCGTACCTGTCGCCGAATACCCCTATCGCGCCTGCGGCGCGCGCCGCGTCCACGCTCATCTCCTCGGAGACCACGTCTATGCCCGCCTCGATAACGCCGTTCACTTCCGCCTCGACCGCTTTTATCTCTTCGGGCGTCAGAGGACGCGGGAAATTGAAGTCCACTCTCAACCTTTCGGGCGTGATGTTGCTGCCCTTCTGCATCACGGTTTCGTCGCCCGTCACCTTCCTCAACGCCGCAAGCAGTATATGCGTCGCGGTGTGCAGGTTGGTCGTCGCTTCGCTCGAATCCGCAAGTCCGCCTTTGAATTTCTGCTCCGCCCCCGCTTTCGATTTCTGCTGATGTTCGTTATAGGCGCGCTCGTAGCCCTCAAGGTCTACGGTGATACCGTTGTCGCGGGCAAGTTCCAAAGTCATTTCTATCGGGAATCCGTACGTGTCGTACAGACGGAACGCCGCTTTGCCGCTCATTCGCTTGTCCTGAATGTATTTCAGAAGCTTGTCGAATTCCTTGAGCCCCTGCTGAAGCGTTACGTCGAATTTGCCTATTTCCTTGTCGAGCTCCGTCATTATCTTTTCACGGTTCGTACGAAGCTCGGGATAAGCTTCCGCATATATTTCAACATATTTCGCGGCGCACTCCGTGAGCGCCGCGGGAGCAAGGTCTATAAGACGCGCATAACGCACCGCCCTGCGGATAAGCCTTCTCAGAATGTACCCGCGATCCACGTTCGACGGCACTATTCCGAATTCGTCGCCCAGCATGAAAGTCGCCGTTCTGATATGGTCTGCTATTATGCGAATAGCCTTGAGCGTTTCGCCTTCCGGAGACTTGCCGCAGGAAGCGGTAACGAATTCCACTACCGGACGAAGCACGTCCGTTTCGTATACCGATTTGTAGCCGTTCAGCATGGCAAGCGTCCTTTCGAGCCCCATTCCCGTGTCAACGTTCTTTTGCGCGAGCGGAGTGTATGTGCCGTCGGGGTGCTTGTAGTATTGCATGAATACGTTGTTCCATATCTCGACGTACCTTCCGCAATCGCACGCGGGCGAACATTCGGGAGAACAAGGCTCTTTGTCGGTCACGATGAATATCTCCGTGTCCGGTCCGCACGGTCCCGTCGTTCCCGCTATCCACCAGTTGTTTTTCTTCGGAAGATAGAAAATGCGCTCTTTCGGTATGCCGAGCTCTTCCCAGCGCTCCGCGCTCTTAACGTCCCTCGGACAGTCCTCGTCGCCCGCGAATACCGACACCGCAAGCCTCGAAGGCGAGATTCCGAGCTCTTTAGTCAGGAATTCATAAGAATATCCTATGCTCTCGTAATTGAAATAATCTCCGAGCGACCAGTTGCCGAGCATCTCGAAAAATGTGCAATGCGTATCGTCGCCCACTTCGTCGATGTCGCCCGTTCTCACGCACTTCTGCACGTCGGTGAGCCGCTTACCGCCGGGGTGCTTCTGCCCCAGAAGATACGGGACCAGCGGATGCATTCCCGCGGTAGTGAAAAGTACCGTCGGATCGTTTTCCGGTATCAGCGAAGCCGAAGGGATAACGGTGTGTCCCTTCGACGCGAAAAAGTTCAGATATTTATTTCTTAATTCCTTTGAATCAAGCATTTCAGTCCTCCGTCAAAATTGCGGTTATACATTGCCCGTTAGGCAGATATGTGCCGTTTAGGGCTTCCTTTTCGTTATATTTAAGACCCGTATTCATAGGTTTACCGCTTTTGTAAATCATATACGGCACGGGCTCCGAAGTGTGCGTTTTGACGCATATCGGGGTAGCGTGATCGGGCAACACCGCTATCGCGTAATCGCCGCTCTGATGCTTCAGATAATCCCACATTTCGCCGAGCACCCAGTCCACCTTTTCTATGGCTCTGACCTTGCCTTCCACGTCCCCTTGATGCCCGCATTCGTCGGGTGCTTCCATATGAAGATACACATAGTCGCAACCCATCGCGAAACATTGTTTCGCGGCGTTGGCTTTACCGCGCCAGTTGGTGCTCAAAGTGCCGGTAGCGCCTTTTACGTTCGGGGAATACATTTCCGTTCCTTTGGCGATACCTTTGAGAAGATCGACTGCGGATATGATCGCGCCTTTCAGTTTGAAGCGGCTTTCGAAGCTCACGAGCGCGGGTTTGGTGCCCGCTCCCCAGAACCATATATGGGTGGCGGGATGTTTACCCGCCGCTATGCGTTTGAGGTTGACGGGGTGTTTGGCGAGTATCTCTCCCGAACGCCTGATGAATTCGGTAAGCACGTCGCCCATCACGCCTTTGGGGAGATAGTCCCCCACTTTTTTATCGGTGATGTCGTGCGGCGCGGTGAGAGTCATACCCATCGAGCCGTGGGCTATGACGAGGCAATGACGGTAACTCACTCCCGAATAGAAGGAGAAATTTTCGTCGCCCAGAGCGTCCTGAACGGCGCCGATGAGCTCCTGCGCTTCCGCCGTGGAAATCTCGCCGGAGCTATAGTCGAGCATAACTTTGTCTTCGAGATCGGGCGCGTCGGAGAGAGTCACGAGGTTGGTACGGACCGCTATGTCGTCGTCCTTGAGGATCACGCCGATACTCAGAGCTTCGAGCGGACTTCTGCCGCTGTAATATTTTTCGGGTTCGTAGCCGAGCACGGAAAGATTGGCGACGTCGGAGCCGGGCTTCATACCGTCGGGAATTGTCTTGACGAGCCCTATCTGCGCGCCTGCGGCAAGTTTATCGAAATTGGGCGTAGAGGCGAATTCGAGCGGAGTTTTGCCGCCGAGCTTGTCGAGCGGTCTGTCCGCCATACCGTCGCCGAGTATGACCAGGTATTTCATAATGGACCTCGCATAAATACCGTCGAGACGGTAACAATACCGTTCGTACGTTTATGCAATATTATATCCCAAATTAAAATAATAGTCAAAGATATTGAATTGACAAATTGAATTGACAACCGCATATAAATATGATAATATCTAAAAGCACGGCGGGGAACCGACCGCGCGAAGCAAAAACTACGGCATACGGAGAAGTACCCAAGAGGCCGAAGGGGCTCCCCTGCTAAGGGAGTAGTACGTGAGAAGCGTAGCCAGGGTTCAAATCCCTGCTTCTCCGCCAAAAAAATCCTAAATCGAACACCTGAGTTTGGTTTAGGATTTTTTCTTACCTCCAATACGGTATTTCGCTTAAAAACAATCTGTTTTGAGTCGTTTTTGCGCCTTTGACGGCGGTTCGGATAAAAGCGGTAAAATCATGCCCGAGAGGTAGTGATTCGAACCTGACTAAAACAACAATCAGATCAGCAGTTTTGTAATATCGAACATTCTTGAGTAAATACAAGAACGCGAAAACGCGGAAGATCTCGCAAGCGGTTCAGCACGAAACTCCGCTTCGCTCTTGCTTATCGTGCAGCCTTTCAGTTTGTGTTACGGCGTGTGCTTGTCCGGGCGAGGCGTAGCCGAGCCCACTTGTCTATGACAAGCACACGCCGTAGTGCCAAATTTCAAAATCGCATTACAACATCTCGGTGTATGCAATCCTTTTTGTAAGCTTGTCAAACATTTGTTACACTTTGCTTAGAAAAAAAGGAAGCTAGATATTCGTTAGGCGAAAGCCAA
>CALVNM010000076.1 GCA_944349735.1 uncultured Clostridia bacterium
TTCCTTTCGCCTGAAGGCGAAGGCAGACGCAGACCGCGCCGACTTTGCCTTTGTGATGGGGGGCGCCGGCACGGTGCACCTCGACTGCTTTTCGCTCATCCCCGATATGTTTTCGCCGCCGAGATACACGGCTCCCGCCGTGGGACGGTCTATACCGCCAAGGATGGTGAGCAAAGTCGATTTACCGGAGCCCGACGAGCCTACCACCGATACAAAATCGCCCTTCTCTATTCTGAGATCGACTCCGTCGAGAACGCGGTGTTCTCCGAAATCCTTGACCACTCCTACAGCCTGTAAAATGGGCATATTACCTCCTCAGCCGACGTTGCCGCCGGAAAGCGAAGCTTCCTTGAGCATATCGGATATCAAATTGAACACGGCATTTATGGCTACGGTGCCGATAAAGTTATCTCCGCCTGCGATAAGCGAATCGTAATCGAAATTCTCGAGATACCTCGCCGATTCCGCCACCAAGGCGCGATCTTCGGCGCTGAGCGCGCGCACCCCGTCTATATCCGCGATACTGCCGAATCGGTCTCTCATTCCTACAACGGTATTCACGTATTCGACGTACATGGCGGTCAGTTCGGCTTTACGCTTCTCTCGAGCGGAATTGTCCTCGAACGGCGTGTCGAGCGCCTCCATGCACACTTTGAGTTCGGCAAGCGTGACCGCGAGCTTATCGGCGTCGGTAAGTTCCGAAGCCGCGTGCCCCGCGTCAATACCCGTCGCCGCCGCGAAAGACAGTCTTATATAATGCAGATATTTCCAATTCTCCTTTTCGGTAGGATCGGTAGCGTCGTTCGCGCGAGCCAAAGACTCGAACAAAGCGTTGTCCGTAGCAGTCAGCGCGCTCGCCGACGCGTGGAGCAGGAATTCCGCGGCTTTACCTCCCGACGTCAGTACGTCGTTGACGGCTTCCGCCCCGGAAAGCTCCGCCGGATCGATGCCCGCCGACACGAGAAATTCTATAAGCTCTTCGTTATCGAAACGCTCTCCGCCGAATCCCAAAGCCGCAAGCACGGTGTCCGATCCGACTTCCGCTATGAGATCCGTAAGCTCCGCTCCCGTCTCGTAAGCAAGTTCCGCCGCCGTCCTCGCCGCGGCAAGCGTTCCGCCTTTAACGGAGAAGGTCACGTAACTTTCGTATATCGCCGAGATCGCCACGAAAATATTGACGAAACGTTCTCTTCCCGTTCTGACCAGCAGTTCTCTCCGTTCGGCGTCGGAAAACTGATATACCGTTTCGTAAAAAATACGTGCGAATTCTTCGTTTGTCAATGCGGTCGCGGATATGGTGCTTTCTATCGCATACCCGAAGTCTATCCCTCCGGTAAAAGCCGTCATCAGCTTTGCGGGAGAAGCGAATTTTGCCTGATATACCGTGTTGCCTTCGTCATCGGTAACCTCTTCTATTTCCAGGAAAAACAGCAATATGTCTTCGCTGGCCTTTTCGCCGTCGGTTTCCGCAAGCATTTTACCGAACTTCAACAACTTTTCAGAAGGTATGGCGGCGCGCGAAAAAATATTTATTACAATATTCGAGACGGCGGAAGAATTGCGGAAAGTAACGTCGTGAGGTTTGGTGTCCGAGAACAGACGATCCATCATCGATTCCGTCATTATCTCGAGGAATTCCGAAACGTATCGGCGGAAAGCGCCCTCCGTTTCCGGACTGTAGTTCACACTGCCGCCCGGCACCACGCTTTCCGCGTTTATGCTGCCTTTGGCGTTGTCCTTCTCCGGAGCGGTGACCAACACAAGACCCGTGACAAGAGCTGCCACGAGAAGCACCGAAACGGCTATCATTAAGTTGCGAGAATTGAAGATCTTGCCCGCCATAGGGAGATTATATCATAGCCGTCCGGATTTAACAATAATAATTGTGTGTATATATTGTGACGGACTCACGCCTATGCGTTCTTGTAACGCGCTCGCGTTGCGCGTAATTTATATTAACGAAAATCGCCTTTTACCGCCTTTCGCTTGCCTTCTGCGCTCGTTTATGCTATCATCTTGTCAGTCTTTAATTCAGGAAGTACATTTATGGCTGTCAAATACGATTTTAAGAGTGTTGAAAAGAAGTGGCAGGATTACTGGTACGGCGAACACGTATTCGAAACGGCGGAAGATTCCTCCAAACCTAAATTTTACGGGCTTATCGAATTCCCTTATCCGAGCGGAGCGGGTCTCCACGTCGGACACATAAGGGCTTTTTCTTCCATGGAAGTCATTGCCCGTAAGAAGCGTCTCGAGGGGTATAACGTATTATTCCCTATCGGATACGACGCGTTCGGACTGCCTACGGAGAACTACGCGATGCAGACCAAACAGCATCCGCGCAAAGTCACCGACGAAAACATAGCTAAATTCACCGCTCAGCTCAAGAAAGTGGGTTACAGTTTCGACTGGTCGCGCGTCGTGGACACCACGGATCCCGATTATTACAAGTGGACCCAATGGATATTTCTCCAGATGTTCAAACGCGGACTTGCTTATAAAGCAACCACGACCGTCAACTTCTGTCCGAAGTGCAAAGTCGTGCTTGCCAACGAGGAAAGCCAGGGAGGCGTCTGCGACAGATGCGGCACCGAAGTGGTACAGAAGGAAAAGGACGTATGGTTCCTCAAAATCCGCAACTACGCGGAAAGGTTGCTCACCGGGCTTGAGAAAGTGAATTTCCCGGAGCGCATCAAGACGGAGCAACAGAACTGGATAGGCAAATCGCAGGGCGCGGACGTCACCTTCAAAGTAAAAGTGGCGGGAACGGAATACCCTCTCGTCGTCTACACCACAAGACCCGATACCATTTACGGCGCGACCTTCCTCGTCGTATCCCCCGAACATCCTCTTCTCAAAGACTATGCTTCGAGCATAACGAACGCCGAAGAAGTGGCGGCTTACCAGGCTCAGGCGAAGCTCAAAAAAGAATTCGACCGCATACAGGTCAATAAGGACAAGACCGGAATAAAAGTAGAAGGTATGGTTGCCGTTAATCCGATAACGGGAGCCGAAATACCGATATTCACGGCAGACTACGTAATGATGGATTACGGTACCGGAGCCATTATGGCGGTACCCGCTCACGACAAGCGCGACTGGGATTTTGCAAAGAAATACGACCTTCCCATCATCGAGGTCATCAAGTCCGACGTAGACGTTCAGGTCGAACCTTACTGCGCAAAGGAAGGGTCCGGTATTATGGTCAACTCCGGCTTCCTCGACGGGCTTCAGGTCAAACCCGCGATCGCCAAGATGATAGAATATATGGAAAAAGCGGGTATCGGAAAAGCCAAGACCGACTACAAAATGAAGGACTGGGCGTTTAACCGTCAGAGATACTGGGGCGAACCCATACCTATCATAAACTGCCCGCACTGCGGACAGGTCGCGGTGCCCGAGAGCGAACTTCCTCTCCGTCTTCCCGACCTCGAGGATTTCACCCCCACCGACGACGGCACGTCTCCCCTCTCGAAATGCACAGACTGGGTCAATACCACGTGCCCCATATGCGGCGCGAAAGCTACGCGCGAAACTGATACCATGCCGCAGTGGGCGGGTTCGAGCTGGTATTTCCTGCGTTACGAAAGTCCCCGCGACGACGCGCACGCCGTAAATCCCGGCGCATACGCGTACTGGGGACAGGTCGACTGGTATAACGGCGGTATGGAACACGTTACGCGTCACCTTATCTATTCTAGATTCTGGAACCAGTTCTTATACGACATAGGCGTCGTCACTCACGAAGAACCTTATCTCAGGCGCTCGGCGCAGGGACTTATCCTCGGCGCGGACGGCGAAAAGATGAGTAAATCGCGCGGCAACGTCGTAAATCCCGACGACGTAGTCAATCAATACGGAGCGGACGTGCTCAGAATGTTCATACTGTTCATCGGCGACTACGAGAAACCTGCGCCCTGGTCTGCGGAAGGCATCAAAGGTTGCAACCGCTTCCTCGCTCGTCTCTGGAACGTTCAGGATATACTTAGCGAAGACGCGGACACTTCCGACCTCAACCTCGACGCTCTCGTCAAGAAGGTAAGCGACGACTACGAATCCTGCAAATTCAATACCGCCATAGCGGCGATAATGACGGCGCTCAACACCGTCTACGCCCGCGGCAAAATCACCCTTAAGGAACTCAACACGATAACTCTCCTCCTCTACCCCGTTGCTCCTCACATCACGAGCGAGCTTTATTACGAAGTAAACGGCGGCGCGTATATCGATAAGGCCAAGTTCCCCTCTTACGACGAATCCAAACTCGTGGCCGAGACGGTTGAGATCCCTGTACAGATCATGGGTAAACTCAAGGATCGCGTAACGGTTCCCGCAGGTTCGGACGAAGCCGCCGTCATGGAAGCGGTCAGAGCTACCGGAGTACTCGACGGCAAAACCGTAATCAAGGTCATCTACGTTCCCGACAAGATAATCAACATCGTCGCCAAATAAATCGTAATCCGATAGGATTACATTCAAAAAAAATTAAATATTAGTGCTAAACAGTTGCCAAAATATGGTATAAAGTTTAGAATAACTAATAGAAAAAATCAAAAAATCACTCCATGGAGGTTAATTCTATATGGCACAAAACGTAAGAGTTGCTATTAACGGCTTCGGCAGAATCGGCCGTTTGGCTTTCAGACAGATGTTCGGCGCGGAAGGTTACGAGATCGTAGCTATCAACGACCTTACCAGCCCCAAAATGCTCGCTCATCTTCTCAAGTATGACAGCACTCAGGGCAACTATGCTAACACCCACAGCGTATCTTACACCGAAGCGGTCCTTAACGAGGACGGCAGCGTGAAAGAAGACGGCGCTATCATCGTAGACGGCAAGAAGATCACCATCTATGCTAAACCGAAGGCCGCCGAACTTCCTTGGGGCGAACTCAAAGTAGACGTCGTGCTCGAATGCACCGGTTTCTATACTTCCAAAGCGAAGGCTCAGGCTCACATCGACGCCGGCGCCCGCAAAGTGGTTATTTCGGCTCCCGCCGGCAACGACCTTCCCACCATCGTTTACAACGTAAACCACAAGACTCTCAAGGCGAGCGACACCATCATCAGCGCGGCTTCCTGCACCACCAACTGCCTCGCTCCCATGGCGAAAGCTCTTAACGACCTCGCTCCCGTCAAAGCGGGTATCATGACCACCGTTCACGCTTACACCGGCGATCAGATGCCTCTCGACGGACCGCAAAGAAAAGGCGATCTGCGCAGATCCAGAGCTTGCGCTTGCAACATCGTTCCCAACAGCACCGGCGCTGCGAAAGCCATCGGTCTCGTTATCCCCGAGCTGAACGGCAAACTCATCGGCTCCGCGCAGAGAGTTCCCACCCCTACCGGATCGACCACCATTCTCGTGGCGCTCGTAGAAGGCAAAGTCACCAAGGATCAGATCAACGCAGCGATGAAAGCCGCCGCTACCGAGTCCTATGCTTATAACGAGGACGAGATCGTTTCCTCCGATATCATCGGCTCCACTTACGGCTCGATCTTCGACGCCACCCAGACGATGGTCATCCCCGTGGGCGACGACGCCACTCAGGTACAAGTCGTGTCCTGGTACGACAACGAGAACAGCTACACCAGCCAGATGGTCCGCACCATCAAATACTTCTCCGAGCTCAA
>CALVNM010000077.1 GCA_944349735.1 uncultured Clostridia bacterium
CCTACGACAACTATTCTTTCGAGTACGGCGCATCGGTGATAACGGTGGTGCTGCCCGCCTGGTATATGCAGATGGACAGAGCGAAGCGCAATAAGGGCTTCCCGCGTTTCAAGCTCAAGACAATGGTATGGATAACGAAAAAGCTGCTCGGTATCGATTTCAAAGATTTCACGGTGGCGTATATTTCGCCCGAACATAAGGATTACGAGGGCAAGACGGTGGAGGAGATAGCCCGCGAAGAAGGCGCGTCCTCTTTCGACACCTATATCAAGCTCGTCGAATTGAGTAACGGGCAGGGGAGAATGTATCTCGGCAAGTATTATAACCGCGACATTCTGAAGCGGCTCATGCGCGACGATCTCTCGGTATTCATGACGGACGCCTGGGTGGAAGAAGCGGGCGTTCAGAACGGCGCCGCGTATCAGGCGTTCCCGCTTTTCTATAAGCTCGCCGAAGAATTCGGCGTACCTACGGAAACCGTCGTCAACAAAATGACCCTCAAGACCGCGGAACGCTTCGGCATAAAGGAGCGCGGGAAGCTCGCAAAAGGTTTCTACGCCGATATTACGGTATTCGCGCCCGGAAGGATAAAGGTGAAAACGGACGAACCCGATCACACTCCCGAAGGTATCGAATACGTCTACGTCAACGGCAAAGCCGCGGTAAAAGAGGGTGCCTTCGTCGGCGGCAAGCACGGCAGGGTGTTATTGAAAAACAATTAATATAATATCCCGTTCACGGTTTCGAAGAAGCAACCTTAATGCTTCAGAAATATTCACAATTTGATCCGAAAAAACAAAAGCGCTCGTTACGAGCGCTTTTCGCGTGTTACCGTCAATCGGTGAGTCCGAGAATGTAGTCCGTCGTTTCGTCGAAAAATTTTGCGATGCTTATTATCGCCGACGAGGAAGGCTCGGTCTTGCCGAGTTCCCATTTGGCTACGGCGGACTGGCTTAAATGCAGTTCCTTTGCAAGCTGCATCTGGCTCAGATTGCGAGATATGCGTAATTCGCGCAAACGGTCTTTGAATTCCATATCTCGATTATAGCCGTTTCAAGTCTTAAAGTACTTGACAAGTCTTATAAGACTTGATAATATGGTTATGTCGGTTACGCCCGTTCATAGCCGATTTGCGGCTTGACAAAATGTAAATTGATTGATAAAATACAAATAATAACCGTTGGTTATTGAATGGCGGTACGCCGGTTTACGTTCCGGAATGGATATGCGGGGGAAAGAGCAGTCGTGAGTTTTCAAAAAAGCCTAAGCGTTTATCTGACATTTCCCGTGAGTTTACGGAAAATATACGGATTTAAGATCCGAATATTATAAATAGCGAGGTGCGTTATGAAAAGGAGATGGTTATTATTGGTTGCAGTCCTGTGTTGTATTGCAATGACGTTCAGCGTACTCGTTGCCTGCGACGAAGACGAAAGTACTTCGGGAAGCGTCAATGAGACCACGGGAGAAAACGCCGACGGTAAGGGCGAGGCTGATGACGGAAATGAGGAAACTCCGGAAGAAGAGGTTAGTTTTGTCGGGAAGTATTACGAAGTGGTTTCAGGCGAGATCGACGAGACGCTGTGGATCGAACTTAAAGATGACGGCACGTGGGAGGATGACGATACGGCGTTCGGTACGTATAAGATCAAGGACGGCACGATCGAGTTTTATTGGATAATCGCGTCCGAGCCGGCGTTTTCCGGAACGATAGAAGAGGGTAAAATGGTTATTGTGATGTTCGATATCGAGCATACATATCGCTTGGTAGAGGAAGAAGCCGGCGACGGAACGGCAGAATAAACAAGGAGGAAAATATTATGGCGAAATGTCCCGATTGCGGCGGTAATTTAAGTGAAATAAGCAGCAGTTTTTTGCGTTGCGACGGTTGCGGTAAAATGTGGTGGAATAATAATCCGGCGATTTCTGCGGAGAAGCCTTCCGAGAGTCCTGCGAGTTCTTCGCCCGTTCGTGGCGGAGCGGGCGCAGGGAGCACACCGGCGAGGGGAGCTTCGGAAGAAAAGCGTGAAGCGAAAGTAGAAAAGATAAGCGAACAGAAATCGTCCGATAGTAAAAGCGCCGAGCAGAGAGAGATCGAGGAGCTGAGAGCAAGGCTTCAGGCAATGGAAGAGCGCACGGCGGCGCAAGAAAGAATAAGTTCCGATACCAAAGCCAAACGCGACAAAGCTTCATTCAAAAACACTCCCGCCTACGAAGTGGCAAGGAAGTGGGGCTTGAAGGTAATTTTGCCGATATTCCTTATATTGATAGCGCTCATCACGTTGCTTTCCTGTTTCTGCGGATTGAGAGGCATATACGTCAATGTCGACAAACCCAATGAATTCTACAGCTTTTCCGCTACAAAATACGAGTATCACGGCACGCTTTTCGGCGAAGAATACGTGGAGAAAGGTACCTGGAAAAAGAGCGACGGGAAGCTCGAACTTACATATGAAGACGAATTTTTCGGCAAGATCACCGAAAGCTACGAATTCTCAATCAAAGATTCTTACAAAACCATAACCGTAACCGACGATTTCGGAATAGAGCGGGAGTATAAGCGCGTGTCGCTCATGGCTTACAGCACCCCGCAGAAAGTTACCGTCAAGTTCCATATCAACGACGGAAGCGATAACGCCGATAAAAAGAGAATTGATCTGGGCGCAAGAGTGGCGGAACCGGAAGCTCCCGTGCGCAACGGATACGAGTTCATGGGCTGGTACACGGATAAAGAGGGTTGGAGAAACGGCGAAGGCGAACAGTTCTCGGAAAATGACAGAGTGTGGGAAAGGACAGAATATTACGCTAACTGGAAAAGCACGGCTGAATACTCTCTGACCGGCGATTTCATAAAAGAAACGTTGAAATTCAAGGAAGGCGCCGACCTTAAAGCTCTCTATGCCGCCAACGTAACAAACGAATTATTAAAAGGCGAATGGGAAATAATCTTCGTTCAGGAAGCAAACGAAGACAATGTCGTGGACGGAAGCCTTGCTCCCGCCGCTAACGTCGTGGCGCGTCTTGTTTCGGTCGTTATACCCGACTCGGTGACGAGCATTGGAGAAAGTGCCTTCTCGGGGTGCAAGGGGCTTACTTCGGTTACGATTGGTAACGGAGTTACGAGCATAGGAAGTGATGCCTTCGCGGGTTGCACGAGACTTACCTCGGTGACGATCGGGAACTCGGTCACGAGCATAGGAAGTGATGCCTTCGCGGGTTGCACGGGACTTACCTCGGTAACTATAGGGAACTCGGTCGAGAGCATAGGAAGTTATGCCTTCTCGG
This sequence comes from uncultured Clostridia bacterium, assembly GCA_944349735.1. GTDB lineage: Bacteria > Bacillota > Clostridia > Christensenellales > DTU072 > Stercoripulliclostridium_A. The sequence goes on from CALVNM010000077.1 coordinate 3,286, forward strand.
GTTGCACGGGGCTTACCTCGGTGACTATACCCGACTCGGTGACGAGCATTGGAAGTGATGTCTTCTACGGTTGCACGAATCTTATGCAAAAAGAAAACGGAGTAAGCTACGTTGACACGTGGGCTATAAGTTGCGATACTTCGGTAAGCGAGTTGACTTTGCGTAGCAATACCGTGGGTATAGGAGAAAGAGCTTTCCTGAATTGCACGGGACTTACCTCGGTCGTTATACCCGACTCGGTCACGAGTATAGGCGAGGGCGCATTCTCGGGTTGCGCGGGACTGACCTCGGTCGTTATACCCGACTCAGTCACGAGTATAGGCGGGGGCGCGTTCTCGGGCTGCAGTTCACTCGAGAGTATGACTATACCATTTGTGGGAGCCGAGGCGGGTAAGGGCTATCACTTCGGATACATATTCGGTACTACTTCATATACCGGCGGAACGGAAGTTTGGCAGAGTTATAGAACTTATTATATACCTACGAGCCTTCGTAACGTTACGGTAACGCGCGGGAATATCCTGTACGGAGCGTTCTACAATTGTTCTATGCTCACCTCGGTGACGATAGGGAACTCGGTGACGAGCATAGGAAGTGAAGCCTTCTACGGTTGCACGGGACTCACCTCGGTGACGATAGGAAATTCGGTCACGAGCATAGGAGATGTTGCCTTCTCCGGTTGTTACAAACTCGTAGAGGTGTATAACAAGAGTTCTCTCGATATCACGGCGGGAAGCTCGGGTAACGGCTATATAGGCTATTACGCGAAGAACGTGTATACCAAGGAGAACGGCTCCCGGTTTACCGATACCGCGGACGGTTATCGCTTTATATATGACGGAGCGAAAGGTTATCTCGTAAGTTACTACGGCGAAGCAACCGATATAACCTTGCCGGAGAGTTTTATAGCATACGACGGAACTACCGTAAATTCCTATGAGATAAATCGATATGCGTTTTACGGGAATACCGCGCTAACTTCTGTAACAATCTCTGATTCCGTCACGAGCATAGGATATGGTGCCTTCTATAATTGCACGGGACTGACCTCGGTGACGATACCCGACTCGGTCACGAGCATAGGATATGGTGCCTTCTATAATTGCACGGGACTTACCTCGGTGACGATACCGGACTCCGTGACGAGCATAGGAGAACGTGCCTTCTATGGCTGCACGGGACTTACCTCGGTGACGATCGGGAACTCGGTCACTAGCATAGGAGAAACTGCCTTCTCGGGTTGCACGGGACTTACCTCGGTGACGATAGGGAACTCGGTGACGAGCATAGGAAGTTATGCCTTCTCGGGTTGCACGGGACTTACCTCGGTGACGATAGGGAACTCGGTTGAGAGCATAGGAAGCGATGCCTTCTGGGGTTGCACGGGACTTACCTCGGTGACGATACCCGACTCGGTCACGAGCATAGGAGGTTCTGCCTTCTCGGGTTGCACGGGGCTTACCTCGGTGACGATAGGGAACTCGGTGACGAGCATAGGACAGTACGCTTTCTCGGGCTGCGGTTCGCTCGAGAGCATTACTATACCTTTCGTGGGAGCCGAAGCGGGTAAGACTTCTTTCGACACATATCAGTATCCCTTCGGATATATATTCGGTACTTCTTCCTATACCGGCGGAACGGGGATCAAGCAGTACTATTACGGCTACAGCACTTCGAGCACGACGTATAGCACGTATTATATACCGTCGAGTCTTCGCCGCGTCACGGTAACGGGCGGGAATATCTTATACGGAGCGTTCTACGGTTGTTCTATGCTCACCTCGGTGACGATTGGAGACGGTGCCGAGAGTATAGGAAATTCTGCCTTCCGGGATTGCACGGGACTTACCTCGGTGACGATCGGGAACTCGGTCGAGAGCATAGGAAGCTCTGCCTTCTCGGGTTGCACGGGACTTACCTCGGTGACGATAGGGAACTCGGTTGAGAGCATAGGAAATTATGCCTTCTATAATTGCACGGGACTTAGCTCGGTCGTTTTCGAGGATACCGAGGGCTGGCAGAGGTCGAGGTATAGTTCTTTCAGCAGTTATACTACGCTTGCGAGCGCGGATCTTGCGAACACGTCCACCGCGGCTACCTATCTCAAGTCGACGTATTACAATTATTACTGGCGCAAGGTAAAGTAGCGGGGAAAGGGAAAGCGTTATGAGTACCGTAAAGCGCGGAGTTTGAAGCTCCGCGCTTGCTTATGGAACTTAAATAAATGCGGATGCGGCTAAAGAATGTTTCCCGTCTCGGTGCTCGCAAC
>CALVNM010000078.1 GCA_944349735.1 uncultured Clostridia bacterium
AATAAAACCGCCCCGTGGGGCGGTAAGCGGTCGAAGCGGACGCTAAACGAAAAGGATCACTCGTTACCGTCCTTTTTCAGTACGCGACGATACCCGCCGTCGCCGTAACGGATACAGCGCGATACGCGGCTCAGAGTCGCGGAGGAAATGTCCGTTTCCGCTATGACCTGCGCGTAAGTTTTTCCGTCGAGAAGAAGTTCCGCAGCCTTTACCCGTTGCGCCATCTGCTCTATTTCCTTATGGGTGCAGAGATCTTCCAGAAATACCGCGCACTCACGGGCGTCGGATATTCCCGCAAGCACTTCGTACAGACGTGCGATAGCTTTCTCTTTGTTTTCCATCACACCACCTCCGCGGCTTTGCTCAGAAACGCTTTCGTTTTCGGCGATTTCGGGTTACCGAAAACTTCTTCCGGAGTACCCGTTTCCTCAATAACTCCGTCAGCCATAAATATCACTTTGTCGGCTACGCCGCGGGCGAACTCCATCTCGTGCGTGACCACTATCATAGTCCTGTCGCTCGACTTGAGCCCTTTGATGACCTTGAGGACTTCGCCGGTAAGTTCCGGATCGAGCGCGCTCGTCGGCTCGTCGAAGCATAGTATGTCGGGACTCAGCGCGAGCGCTCTCGCTATAGCCACGCGCTGACATTGTCCGCCGGAAAGTTCGCAGGGATACGCGTCCGCTCTGTCCCCTAGTCCTACCCTGTCCAAAAGATTCCGGGCGTTATTTTCCGTGACTCGGCGTATCTCGTTATCCAATAGCTCTCGGCTTTTGCTTGCGAATTTCTTGAAAGCTTTACGTATCGTACCACACTTTTCGCGCTCTTCTGCGCCCGTGCTCTCTTCCGTCTGCGGGTACTGATCCGACAGGCCGTCGTACAGCAATTTAGATTTGTATTCCGCGTACTCTCCTTCCGCTGCAAGCGGTATATCTACCGTCAGCCTTTTACGGTACATTTCGGTCAGTTCTTCTTTCCTGCGTCTCTTTTCGTCTGCCGTAATATCCGCGGCCTGTTCTCTAAGCGCCGCTTTATAAGCTTTCTTCGCCGCTATCTTATCGGCTTTCATTCGCTTTACGATTTCGGCTTTTTTCCTATGAAGTTTATCTTTGGTCAAAAGCTCGGCAGCAAGTCTGACGTTGGTTATTATATTGTAATGCGGAAACAGATTGAATTGTTGGAAAACTAATCCGAAATGCAATCTTCTTTCTCTAAGATCGGCGCTATCGGATCTGTTCATCTTCTTATTCGAGCCGTCGGAAGTATCCAACAGCGTTTCTCCGTTTACCGTTATACGTCCTTCGTCTGCGGTCTCGAGAAAGTTCAACGTTCTGAGAAGAGTCGTTTTGCCGCTTCCCGAGGAACCGATTATCGCAAGCACTTCGCCCTTTTCGAGTTCGAAATCTATGCCTTTGAGGACTTCGTTACCGCCGAAACTCTTTTTGATGCCTTCTACTTGTAAAAGAGCCATATCACACCTTATAATAATCGAGTTTCCTCTCCGCATAGCGGAACAAAACCGTCACCAGTCCGACAAAGATCAGGTAGAACGCGCCCGAATAGAACAACGGCCATACCAGAGCGTATCCGCCCAGAATATTGTATGCGACCTGAATGATCTCTTTAACGGCTATTATTCTTGCCAAAGACGTATCTTTGACAAGCGTTATTACCTCGTTGGACATAGGCGAAAGTATACGCTTGATGACCTGAGGCAAAATAATACGGAAAAACGTCTGCCCTTTGGTAAGGCACAATACCTGCGCCGCTTCGTATTGACCGCGGGAGATAGACTCGATCCCTCCGCGATAGATCTCCGAAAAATAGCATGCGTAGTTTATCACGAACGCTATCAGCACTGCTATGAACCGGGACTGCATCGGATAATTGAATACCAATCCCGGCACATAGAATACCACCATTACCTGCAGCATCAGCGGCGTACCGCGAATTATCCACACGACCGTTCTCGCAAGATAACGGATCGGTCTTATTTTGCTCATCGATCCGAAAGTCACTATAAGACCTAAAGGCAGCGACAACAAAAGTGTCGCTGCGAATAAAAGAACGGTTGTACCGAACCCTTCCAGCAACTGGAGGGTCACTGTTTCAAAAGTCATATGTTATACCTGAGGCACTAATGCACTGGCGAGACCGTATTTTTCGGCTATTTCCGCAAGCGTTCCGTCGGTATAGAGCTTCTTGATAGCGGCGTTGATATTGTTAAGAAGATCGGTACTTCCCTTTCTCATACCGATACCGTAAAGCTCGTCGTCTCCGACCATAGCGCTTTCGACTATCATAAGATCTTCGTAATCGGTGCCGGCTCCGACGGAAGCGGTCGCCATAACGATGTCAATGAAACCTACGTCGATGGTACCCGATTTCAACTCGTTGAGAACGTCAACCTGAGCGGTAAGCGAAACGTAAGAGTTGTCCGCAAGTTCCGGAGTAGCCGCTATGGCTCTTTCGCCGGCGGATTGCTGTTCTGCGCCGAGTTTCGCGTTGGTCATGGAAGCTATATCGGTATATACCGCCGCATTGGCTTTATTGATGATGGCTACCTGACGATTGGTCATGTATGCGGTGCTTATATCCATATTCTGACGAAGTTCGTCCGATATGGTCATGCCGTTCCAGATAACGTCGATCGTGCCGGACTGTAATTCCACGATCTTATTGTTCCAGTTAATCTCTTGGAATTTGGGTTTGAGTCCGAGTATCTCGCAAACGGCGGTGGCAAACTCGGTCTCGAAACCTACCAGCGTCTCGCCTTCGTAATAGTTCATGGGTTTGAAATAAGTGATACCTATTACGAGCTCGCCGCTTTCTTGTATTTTTTCCCAATCGCTTTGGTCCTTACATGCTACCATGGAAGTAGCGAATACCGCGCACATGGCAACAACCAGTATCAATGCTAAAACTTTTTTCATCATATCCTCCGATTTTAGATAATCAATATATTTAATTTAACACGCTAAAGCGGCGAAGTCAACCGTTTGAACGACATTATCCCGAAATAAATGCGGTCCCCGTTTTGCCGAAACTATTTTTTTACAAAATTATAAATTATTCGACATAATTTTTTACAAAAATAACTTGCACGGCGAAAATAGGCGTGCTATAATGTGGGAGCAAACAAAAAATGCTAACATTCGCTAAACCCGAACGTTATTTATTCAAAAGACACGAAAAGTCCCTAAAAATACCATAAGAAAAGAAATAAACCGGAAGAATAGTATTGGAGGATATTGTATGAATGCTGTCTCGTGCCTTGCGGTAGGTTTTCCGACCGCTGAATTACAAGGGCTGAAGATGGCGAGACCGCTGGAGCTTAACGTCACAGCGGCAGCCGACGGATACGGGGAAGCTCGTTCCGTACTCAACGAACGCGCGCCGATGGCGGTAGCGATATACGGTACCAAAGACATACCCGCGCTTAAAAACTTCACCGAATACGTCAAAGCCATTCCCGAGTCCCCTACCGTCGTGATAATTACGGAAGGCAACGGCGAAGGCGCGTATGCGGACGCGTTGGTCAACCCATCCCGCGGTTGCGCTTACATAGCGGACGCGATCATAGAAGCGAGCGGCGCGGAGAAAAGCAATAAACAGATAGAGTTGAAACTGAGTCGGGAAAGAGCGCTCGACGAACGCATCGCCAACATATTCATATCCGCCGGGATACCTCCGCACATCAAAGGATACCAATTCTTGCGCGAAGCCGTAAAGCAAACGGTACGCATACCCGAGATGATCAACAATATCACGAAAGAACTCTATCCCGCTGTAGCCGACAAATTCGCCACCAGCCCTTCGAAAGTGGAACGCGCCATACGACACGCGATAGAAGTAGCCTGGTCGCGCGGCAAGATCGAAAACATAAACAATATCTACGGTATAAAGATATTCGGCAAAGGCGAAAAACCCACGAACGGCGAGCTTATCGCGCTCATCGCGGACAAGCTGATGATCGAATATTCGTGAAAAAAAACCATACCCACTTTTCTTTATTTCCCCCAAAGAAAGGGGAGACCGCGTTTTGCGGTCTCCCCTTTCTTTTACATTCAACTCAATATATCGGCAGATCGAGCACGCTCACGTATTCCGATTCCGAAACTTCCGCTTTGTGCCTTCGCTCGTATAACTCCTTCTCGACTATTGCTTTCTGTTTCTCGTCGTACTTAAGCATCAGTAGCGGTATGAGATAGAATACCGACCCGAGCGCCGGAGCGAGCATGAAGAACGGCCATATCAATTTGTAGAAAAGCGGATCTTGCGGAAGCCCCTGATCGTACTTCGTGGCGTCGAAGTTCATTATAGTGAGCGTGAGTCCCGTGGTAAAGGTGCTGAGCGCGGTGCCTATTTTCGCCACGAGGTTCTGAAGCGCGAATACGCTTCCCTCGTTACGATGACCAGTCTTCCATTCCATATAATCGATACTGTCGCCCCATATCGCGGTCGAAGCTATGCCGTTAAGGTTGTTGGGGATGCCGGCGAGCGCCATCAACCCTATCACTATGAAAATTCGCCAGCCTTCGAATCCTATAAAATAGGATATGACGCGCATTATGATATTCATCGATGTGCCGAGTATAAGAACGCGTTTCATGCCGCCTATCTTGCGCGCGAACCAAGTCGCGACGAACATCATCAGCGTACCGGGAAGCCCCACCAATATTCCGTAGAAGAATTTGACCGTCATGCCGTCCATCTGGAAGCCGAGTATATTGACGGATACCATGTATTTGAAGAAATACACGTCCTGCACCGCGAGGGTGAAGTTACTTAAAATACTCGCGATAACGAGCGACATCGCTATCTTGTTTTTGAATATCAGTCCTATCGATTCTCCGAGCGAACAATCGGGAGTATAAACGGGGGAACGCTCCTTCGCTTTCGCGCTGAACATGGATATCGACATACCGCCGATACCCATCAATACGCCGAGCGTGGTAAATATCGCAAGCTCCGAAATGCCAAAATCGGGAAGATAATCTATCATAAGCGGAATGAGTCCGGGAATCCAGCCGCCCACCATCGCGCCTATGCGTCCGAACTGCGCGGCACGGGCGCGCTCCGACGAGTGCGTGGATATCATCGCGGTCATTCCCCACATCGAAAGATCCTGGAAGGAATACAGGAAATCCCAAAGGAAGTATATGACCGTAATGTATACGCCCGTCCAGGACTCCGGCATGCCCCAGTCCACGAACATCAACGCGGTAAGGATACCTATCGGAATAGCGGTGATTTTGAGGAAGGGACGCAATTTTTCGCCGTTCTTGAAAACGTGTCTGTCCACTATCGTACCGACGAGCGGGTCGTTGAACGCGTCCCATATACGCATCGCGCCGAGTACCGTGCCTATGAAAAGCGTATTCATAAAAAGTACGTCCGTACAGAAATACATGAACCAACTGCTGACTATATTGTAAGCCTGATTCTGTCCCGCAACGCCTATGGCAAAATCCACAAGCTCTTTGTTCTGCACTTCCCTGTCGGGTTTGTACTCGAAAAATTTACGTAGCCACTTCAACATTCCGGC
>CALVNM010000079.1 GCA_944349735.1 uncultured Clostridia bacterium
GGCGACTCGATGAGCGTATATCCCACCTATTCTCTTTCGGAGAAGGTGCGCGAAACGATAGTGGATTACACCGTGCGGATAGGGCTCGAACTCAAGATAATAGGACCTTTCAATATCCAGTTCGTAGTCGATCCTTCGGAAAAAGTTTATATCATCGAGGTCAACCCGCGTTCTTCAAGAACGGTGCCTTTCCTTGCCAAGACCACGGGCGCGCCGATAGCGGATATCGCGACGAAGGTTATGCTCGGCTCCACGCTCAAAGAGCTCGGTTATACCGGAGTTTATCCGCGTAAAAAGCGTTGGTACGTGAAGTCCCCGACGTTCTCGTATTCGAAACTTACCGGTCTCGACGCGGTGCTTTCGCCCGAAATGAAATCCACCGGAGAAGCGATAGGCTACGACGACACGCTGACGCGCGCCGTATACAAATCGCTCAAAGCGAGCGGATTGCGCGTGGATAACTACGGTACGGTATTCGCTACTATCGGCGACGCCGACAAAGAAGCCGCGCTCCCGCTCATAAGGAGATTCTACGACCTCGGATTCAATATAGAAGCCACCGAAGGAACGGCTAAGTTCCTCAAAGCTCACGGCATACGTACCCGTATCCGTCGCAAACTTTCGCAGGGTAGCGAAGAGATACTCGAAAGTCTCAGGAAAGGTTATGTGACGTACGTGGTCAATACGATAACGGAGGGTACGGCGCGTCAGGCGGACGGATCCGTCATAAGACGTACCGCGGTAGACAACAATGTGCCGGTATTCACTTCGCTCGACACGGTCAGAGTGCTTCTGGACGTGCTCGAAGAGACGACCATGGGTATATCCACGATTAGCTGAACAGACATGAATAAAGAGATCCTTACGGTAATAAGCAACAGACCTCTCACGCACGACGCTTACGAACTCGTACTCGACGGTTGCTCCCCGGTAAAGCCGGGAAGCTTCGTCGAACTGACCGTGGACGGATATTTCCTCGGAAGACCTTTCGGCGCGGGAGATTACGAGGACGGGAAGCTTACGGTCTTTTACCGCGTGGTCGGGGAAGGGACAAAAGCCATGACCGGACTTAAAGCCGGCGACGAGATAAAAGCGCTAACGGGACTCGGTAACGGCTTCCGCACCGAACGCGCGAAAAAGCCGCTTCTTATAGGCGGCGGACTCGGTATCGCACCGCTTAATTATCTTGCCAAATATTTCGCTTCCGCAGGCATTCGTCCCACGGTGGTGGCGGGATACAGAAGCGCTCGGGACGTTATTCTCCGAGAGGAACTTGCGAAGATAGCGGAGCTTAGCATTACGACGGACGACGGCACCGAAGGCTATTGCGGTAACGCCGTAAGCTATCTCAAGAACAATTCCGCAGACTACGATTATTACTACGCCTGCGGTCCCACGGTGATGCTCAAGTACCTTACCGAATTCGACGTAAAAGGCGAAGTTTCGCTCGAAGCGCGTATGGGTTGCGGCTTCGGCGCCTGCATGGGTTGCAGTATAATGACGCGCTCCGGCTCGAAGCGCGTATGCAAGGAAGGACCTGTATTCGACGCGGCGGAGGTGATATTATGAATACCGTTTGCGGTAATAAGGATACCCGAATAGAGCTTTTCGGATATACGCTTAAAAATCCGGTCATTCCCGCGAGCGGAACTTTCGGCTTCGGCTACGAGTTCGCGGACTGGTATGACATAAATATTTTAGGCTCGATATCCTTGAAGGGCACTACTCTCGAAGCGCGCTACGGAAACCCCCAGCCGCGTATCGCGGACTGTCCCGCGGGGCTCATCAACGCGATAGGTCTGGAGAACCCCGGCGTAGAGAACGTGGTCTCGCGCGAGCTCGTGAAGCTCGACAAGGTATATAAGGGTAAGGTCATCGCCAACGTGGGCGGACACAGCTTCGAGGAGTACACGCGTACCGCTGCGGGCTTCAACGGCGCGGATAAGGTATTCGCCGTGGAACTCAACATAAGCTGTCCCAACGTGAAAGGCGGCGGACTCGCTTTCGGCACAGATCCGAAGGTGGTGGAGGAGCTCGTAGCGGCGGTGAAAGAGGCTTCCGTCAAGCCCGTCGTCGTCAAACTGAGTCCCAACGTGACCGATATCACGGCGCTTGCCAAAGCGGCGGAAAGAGGGGGCGCCGACGGGATAAGCCTCATCAACACTTTACTCGGAATGCGTATCGACTTACGCACCGCGCATCCGATAATTTCGGTCAAACGCGGAGGTTACAGCGGCAGGGGAGTTTTCCCCGTTGCGGTCAATATGGTCTACGCGGTAAGAGAAGCGGTCAAACTGCCGATCATAGGTATGGGCGGCGTATCTTCGGCGCGCGACGTTATCGAAATGATGTACGCGGGCGCTTCGGCGGTAATGGTGGGCACTGCCAACCTCGTTGACCCGTATGCATGCAAGAACATTATCGAGGAACTTCCCGCGCTGATGGAAGAACTTGGCATAGAAAAATTAACGGATATTATCGGGAGGGCGCACAATGCTTGACAACATCAAAAGAGAGGTAATCATAGCCTGCGATTTTTCTTCGAAAGAAGACGTGAATGCATTTCTTGCAAAAATGGGAGAAGCCAAACCGTACCTCAAGATAGGTATGGAGCTTTTCTACAAAGAGGGACCCGCGATGGTCTCCGAACTCAAGAGTCGCGGATATAAGATATTCCTCGACCTCAAACTGCACGACATACCCAATACCGTTTACAAAGCGATGCGCAATCTGGGAAGACTCGGCGTGGATATCACCAACGTGCACGCGGCGGGCGGTATCAAGATGATGGAATACGCTTTGAAAGGGCTTACCGAAGGGTCTCAGGAGGCGGGATACGAGCGCGCAAGACTTATAGCGATCACGCAGCTTACATCTACCGACGAAAGAACTTTGAAAGAAGAGCTGCTCATCTCGGTGCCGCTCAAAGATACCGTAAAAGCTTATGCCGAGAACGCTCGTAAAGCGGGTCTGGACGGCGTTGTATGCTCTGCGCACGAGGCGGGGATAATCAAGGATCTCGGACTTATATCGGTTACTCCCGGGATAAGGCTTCAGGGCGACTCCGCGGACGATCAGAAGCGCGTCGCTACTCCCGCGCTCGCCAAAGAATGGGGAAGCACTTATATAGTGGTGGGAAGAAGCATTACCGGCGCCGCCGATCCTCTCGCCGCATACAAAGAATGCGTGAAAGAGTTCGTAGGCAGAATATAAAAATAAAGGAGTTTAGACATGGACAGAAAAGTATTGGCGGAAAACGTAGCGAAGGCGTTATTGTCGATCAGGGCGGTATTTCTCCGTCCTTCCGAACCGTTTACCTGGGCGAGCGGTATCAAGTCGCCCGTATATTGCGATAACAGACTTACCCTTGCCTACCCCGAGGTACGCGCGGTAATAGAAAACGGTATCGCCGAGGTCATAAAAGCGGAATATCCGGAAGCGGAAGTTTTGATGGGAACTTCCACCGCCGGCATACCTCACGCGGCGATAGCGTCCGAAAAGCTCGGTCTTCCCATGGGATACGTTCGCTCCGGCAACAAGGAGCACGGCAGGGGCAACCGCATAGAAGGCGCCGATCCCAAAGGGAAAAAGGTGGTCGTGGTGGAAGATCTCATCTCGACGGGCGGTTCGGCGATAGAAGTAGTCGAAGCGCTCCGCGAAGCGGGCGGAGAAGTTATCGGTATCGTTTCGATATTCACCTACGAGATGCGCAAAGGTTACGAGCGCCTCGCCGCGGCGGGCGTAAGGAACGAATCTTTGAGCAATTTCAGCGTTTTGAGCGAAGTGGCGCTTGGCGAAAAATACATCACCGAAAAGGAATACCGTATGGTGACGGCGTTCCGCGAAGATCCTAACGGCAGCGGCTGGCTCGAAGTCAAATAATGAAGACCGTCGAAGATTACGCGCGCGAGTTGCGCGAAGTGCTCGTTAATTCCGATAACGTCGTCTTTTTCGGCGGCGCGGGCGTTTCCACGGAATCGGGGTTAAAGGATTTCAGAAGTCCGGACGGGCTGTATGCCGAGAAATACGCCTATCCTCCCGAGTACATGTTAAGTCACACTTGCTACGTACGGCACACGAAGGAGTTTTTCGACTTCTACCGTGACAAGCTCCTCGTAGAAGGCATACGCCCTAACGCGGCGCATCTGAAACTCGCGGAGTGGGAGAAGCTCGGTAAGGTCAAAGCGATAGTAACTCAGAATATCGACGGACTGCATCAGGCGGCGGGTTCGGAAAACGTATTCGAACTGCACGGCTCCGTACTCCGCAATTACTGCGACAGGTGCGGGAAGTTTTACGGCGTGGAGAAGATAAGGGACTCCGAAGGCGTTCCCCGTTGCTCCTGCGGCGGCGTGGTGAAACCCGACGTCGTTCTATACGAGGAAGGGCTCGATCAGGGGGTAATGACGGGCGCAATACGCGCCATTATACGCGCCGATACTCTGATAGTGGCGGGCACGTCGCTCGCGGTCTATCCCGCGGCGGGACTGATAGACTATTTCGGCGGGAAAAACCTCGTCATCGTCAACCGCGATCCCACGCCCGCCGACAGGCGCGCGACCCTCGTCATCAACGCGAAAATAGGCGAAGTTTTCGCGCGCGTCGATCTCGGATGACGTGCGTAAAGAATTTTCGGTTCACTTTAGCAATTTAGTTGACTAAACCGCTAAAGCGTGATAATATACTTTTACCGCCTTCGAGCGGTAGCGGAATATTTCGGCATATAATTAAATTCCACGGAGAGTTTATGGAAATAGAATTGAATTCGATGCGCAAAGAGGACGAAGTTTCCTTGGTACTCGGCAATCTTTTCGAAAGCTACGGCTATAAGAAATACCTTATGAGCCGTTTCGAGGAGTATTCGCTTTATATGGAGAACAAGGATTTTCTTATCAGTGACAAGATAATCACGTTCACCGACGCGGGCGGTAAGCTCATGGCGCTCAAGCCCGACGTCACTCTGTCCATCGTCAAAAACGCAAAAGCCGAAAAGGGCGTCAGAAAACTGTATTATATCGAGAACGTCTACCGTCCGGCGCGCAATTCGCCCGAATTCCGCGAGTCCGAACAGATAGGGCTCGAAGCGATAGGCGATATCGACGGATACACCGTTTACGAGGTGACGAGACTCGCGCTCAACGCGCTCGCCGCCGTGGATAAGGATTTCATACTCGACATTTCGCACGTGGGGTTTGTGTCCGCGCTTATCGAAGGGCTGGGACTCGACTACGAAGCGAACGAAGAAATTTACGGCTACGTGACCGGCAAAAATATCCACGGCTTGAAAGCGGCTTCCGCTAGGCTCGGCATTTCCGAGGAAGCTTTTTCCGCGCTCGAAACGCTTACCTCGGTGAGCGGCACCCTTTCGGAGGGGATAGAGAAGGCGCGTAAAGCGGTGATGAACGAGGGTATGCGTA
>CALVNM010000080.1 GCA_944349735.1 uncultured Clostridia bacterium
GTCCACGAATACGGAGTCCTTGCCGCCCGCAAGACGGGCGATCTCGGCGTATACTTTCTCGCGTATATCGTCGTTGACCTGAAAGAAAGAGAAGGGATTGACTTCGAGTTTCACGCCGTTCACTTCGGAAACGAGCGGCGGCGCGTACACGGGTATCAGTTCCTCTCCCATTACCACGCCCGTGTCTTTCGTATTCGGACTTAAATACAGCGCAAATTCGTCGAATTCCGCGGCGAGCATTTCCTTGAGCTTTTCGGCGTTCGGAAGACTCCTTCCGTTGATCACCACGGTTACGCAGAGTTTTCCGCCCGTCATCCGCGCCACAAGGTGGCGTAAGAGCCCCCGCTTCGTTTCCTGCGAATATGCGGTCAATCCGTTTTCGCGCGCGAAGCGCAAAACGACGGCGATAAGGCGCGTGAGCCACTCGCCGTGCAGAAAGCATTTCGTTATCGAGACTATTTTGCGCGTGCCCTCACGGTAAAAGCCGACGGCGACTTCGCCGTTCACTTCGCCGAAAGGAAGCTGTACCTTGTTGCGGTATCCGAAATACGGCTCCGAAGGCACGACGGGCAATATCTCGCCCGTATATCCCGCATTCTTTTTCATAACCGCGGCGAGCGCGGCGCGTTTGGCTTCGAGCTGCGCGGGATACACGCAGTGCATAAGCGTACAACCTCCGCACCGCGTGAACCTGTTACAGGGAGGCGTCACCCTGTCGGGAGAAGCTTCGACGACCTCTTTCAATTCAGCGTAGCCTATGCCTTTACGCAAATAAGTGAGCTTGGCGCGCACTCGCTCCCCTTCCAGCGCATACGGAATAAAGACGGTGGCATCCTCTTTGTGGGCAATGCCTTCGCCGTTCATTCCGAGATCGTCTATTACGAATTCGAGCGTCTGATTGGGTTGCATTTTTCTCCGTTTTAAGCTCCGTTCGCTTCTTACGCGCCCGGTTTCTTATACATATAAACGTACACGTTGTCGCCCACAGGATCTTTAAGATTGCTCACCCCGTCTGTCTTATGAGTGGGCGTGCCCGTTCCGGTCCAACGTATTTCGACAGTGTAATACACTCCGCTTGCTACGGCTTGCTTTTTCATAGCGGCGAGTATATTGTTAAGCTCTGCGGAATTGTTGACGGTCAGCGAGTATCTTCCGTACTTCGCTTCGCCATAGTAGTCGTATTCGCCGGTAGCTTCAGGGAAGTCGTAGTCGTCCTCGACGTAACCGTTTTCGGCAAGATAACTGTCCGGCACCATAAATTTGTCGTGGCGTATTACCTCGATTATCTTGTCGCTGTCCGTAAACCTGACCTGTACGTCGTCGCCCGTGACGTCCACCGCATACCACACGCCGTCAAGGCATACCTTGTTCCATGCGTGACCGGTGCCGTAGTGCGCTCCGGATACGCGGATAACTTCTATCCCCTCTATGCGCGCCATAAGCATGAATGCTTTCGTTATGCCGTCGCAAACCGCTCTTTTGTCAAGGAAAACGCCCTCGAGACCGAAACCTCTGTATCCGGAAAGCGCGCCCGCATCGTTGGTTTCGCTCAAGTCGAGCAGTTCCGTATCGTAAATTACGCTGTCGGCTATATAGTCGTGTATCGCAAGCAATTTGGCTACGTCGCCGTCATCGGCGTTCACGATGTCGTTGAGTATCCTTCGGGCTTCTTTGTAGCATTGCTCGGCGGTGCTCCCTTCCTTAGCGAAATAAGGTTTATACCCGTTCTCGACCGCGTAAACGAGCTGCTCGGAATTGTATACGACGTATCCCGGCAAAGTGTCTATCACGAAGGAATGTTCCGTCCCGTCGAATGCATCGATATTCTCGCACACGGTACCTTGCTGCCTGTCCGCTCCCGTAGTCTTGTCGGACGCTACCGTATTGTCCGTACGCTTGCTGAATTCGAATCTTATGCTCATTTCTTTGTCGTTAAGGGAGTAACGGTATTCCGGTTCGGTATTCGTTTTCAAAGCGAGTTTCAACGAAATATTTGTGACCCATCCGGCTATACCTTGCTCGTTATCGCCCATTACGGTAACGCTGAAATTGTCGTTGTTAAGACCTTCGCAGCCATAGAAGGAGAACATAACGCCTTCGCCGTCCTTACCCGTCACAGTATAAAGCCATATATACTCGAAAAGAGCTTCGAATTCCGCCCTGTCGTCGATGTCGGTGTCTGCAAACATGCCGTCCGCTTCCGCGTACCGCGCGACGTAGCTTCCTTCGGGAAGCGACGACGCGTCGCTGGCGATATGAACGTAAATTTCACTGCCTTCGTCGAACGCGCCGATAAGGGAAGGCGAAGTGCCGTTATCGAGATAAATTTTAGCCGTACAACCGCCGAACGCGCCGTCCGCTATCTCACTCACGGTGCGGGGAATAACGATAGCGTTCTTCGTGCAATCCGCAAAAGCGCCTTCCGCGATCCTCGTCACGGGGTAGCCTCCCCAACTGTAAGGAATATAAACCGTTCCGGAGATAGCTTCGTCGTAGCCGTAGACTTCGGCTTCCTCTTTACCGGCTATCTTTCTTATCTCGAAAAGCGTTTCGGTGTTCACCCATTTGGCGTAGAAGCTTACCGTCTCGCTCTGCATTTTGAGCTTTTCGAAGATACCGTCGCCCGAGGTGTACGCTTCTCCCGAACAGTCGGGCTTGTCGTACCAACCCGCGAAAACGAAATCTGCGCGCGCTGCAGGCGCGTACTCCAATTCGGAACCGTAATCGAAACTTACGCTTACGAATTCGTCGTCGTCTGCGGAGCGGTTAGTGTAGAAAAGCGCGGTGCGCGTTACGCCCTTCCATACCGCCGTAACGGTAACCACTACGTCGTCGGTCACGGTGTAAGCATATTCGGCGTTACCGGAAACTTTTTCGCCGTCGATATACCAACCGAGGAAATCGTAATACTCTTCCTCGCCGCCCGTGACCACCGCGCAGACTATCACGTCGCCTATCTCGTACTGCTCCACGGACTCCGCGACGGACTGACCGCCGCTCACGGATATAAGTCCGGCCTCCGCGTTAGAGGTGTTGAATACCACGGTATAACCGAGAGGTATCCACTTCGCGTAAGCGATGACGTTACCGTTTATTCCTTTTTGTAAATGTTCTTTAAGGGTAACCGTAAAGCTTTTATCGGTATACCAACCGCCGAATTCATAGCCCGCTCTCTCCGGCTCCGCCGGCAACGTGACGGTGCCGCCGACAAGCGGTATGCGGGCGATATCCACCTCATCACCCTCGAAATAAAGATAATAAATATCGTCGGCGTTATCGTTGCCGCCGTTATCGTCAGACGTTTCGCCGCCGAAGCAGCTTACGCACAATACCGCGCAGACCGCAACGAGTATAAGGACGCTTAAAACAGTTACTTTCTTCATATTTCCTCCGTTATCTCAATCGAGCTCGAACATGCCGTTATAGAGCATATAATATCTGCCGCCTACGGCGAGCAGTTCCTCGTGGTTGCCTCGCTCGATTATTTCTCCGTGTTCTATTACAAATATGGAGTCGGCGTTACGCACGGTGGAAAGTCTGTGCGCTATGACGAATACCGTCCTGCCCTCCATGAGTTTATCCATACCCTGTTCGATTAGCGATTCGGTACGCGTGTCGACGGAACTGGTGGCTTCGTCGAGTACGAGCACGGGCGGTGCCGCAACGGCGGCGCGAGCAATAGCGAGAAGTTGCCGCTGTCCCTGCGAAAGATTTGCTCCGTCGGCGGTGATCACCGTCTCGTATCCTTCGGGAAGATGTTCTATAAAGAATCCCGCGTTCGCAAGTTTTGCCGCTTCTTCGACCTCGGCGTCGGTAGCGTCGAGTCTGCCGTAACGGATATTGTCACGCACGCTTCCCGTAAACAAATGCGTGTCCTGCAACACCATAGCCATCGAACGGCGCAGATCCTCTTTCTTTATCTTGTTGATATTTATACCGTCGAACCTTATTTTACCTTCCGTAACTCCGTAGAAACGGTTAAGCAGATTGGTTATCGTAGTTTTGCCCGCTCCCGTAGAGCCTACGAGGGCGATCTTTTGCCCCGGCTGTACGTTGAAGCTCACGTTATGCAATACCGTTTCGCCCTCTACGTAGCCGAAGGTCACGTTCTCGAATTCCACGGCACCCCGCCATTCCACGTAAGTAGTGGTATCCGTGGCGCGGTGATAATGTTTCCACGCCCATTGCCCGGTGCGCTCGTCACATTCCTCTATTCCGTCCGCAGTCTTACGCGCATTGACGAGCGTGACGTAACCGTCGTCCTTTTCCTCGCCCTCGTCGAGCAAAGCGAATATCCTTTCCGCTCCCGCAAGCGCCGTCATTATGCCGTTGAATTGTTGAGATATCTGCGTCAAAGGCATCGAAAGCTGTCTCGAAAGGTGCAGGAAAACTATCACGACGGCGATCCCGCCCTCAAGCCTTCCCGTAGCTACGAGGAAGGCGCCCGCCACGGCGGTGAGCACGTAATTGACGTAAGAAAGATTGCCCATGACGGGCATGAGTATCTGCGCGTATGTCTGCGCCGAGGTCTCCGCTTTGCACAGCGCGTCGTTTATAGCGCCGAAGCCCTCTTTGATTTTGTCTTCGCGGCAGAATACCTGCACCACTTTCTGCCCCTCGATATGTTCTTCGATATAGCCGTTGGCGCTCGCGAGCTCCGCCTGCTGTCCGATAAAATATTTCCTGCCCTTACTGCCAATGACGGACACCGCTATGACCATTACGACGAGCATTCCCAACACGAGCAACGTAAGCGTGGGACTCAGGATTATCATCATGGTAAGCACGCCCAATATCGTCAGTATCGACGAAACTATGTTCGGTAGTCCGTTGGAGATCATTTCGCGCAGAGCGTCCGTATCCGTCGTATAACGCGACATTATTTCTCCGTGGGTGCGCGCGTCGAAATATTTTATCGGCAATTTCTCCATGTGCGTAAACATTTTCACGCGGAAATTATAAAGCACGCCCGTGCTTATCGTAAGGATGAGACGCATCGAAACGAAAGTCCCTACCACTCCGGTAAGATAGATGAATATCATGAACATGACGCCGGAGCCGAGTTCCGCAAGCAAAGTTTCCCCGGGCGCGTTGCCCGCGTTCTCTATGGCGGAAAGCACCTCTTTGAGATAATACGCCCCTCCTACGTTGGCTGCAACGGAAATCACGCCCGCGAACACAAGGGCTACCAAATGCCATTTATAGGAACCCAGTTCGCGCAATATGCGGGCGAACGTACTGAAAGGATTAAGAGGTTTCACCGAGTTTACGGCGGCTCTGAGATCACTCATCTTTGACACCTCCCGCCTGAGAATCGCACACCTCGCGGTATACGGGAGAATTCGC
>CALVNM010000081.1 GCA_944349735.1 uncultured Clostridia bacterium
ATACACCCATATATTGTGGGGGTGTGGAAATCGGAACACAAGTGCGCGCACGCGGCGCGTGCGTACGCGTAATATAATAAGGATATATAAGTATATAAAATATTCGGAGGCGCCGCGAGCGGCGTGAGTAAGTCAGGATGGGCGCAAGGAAAAAAGTCGTAGTGGGATTGAGCGGAGGAGTGGATTCGTCGGTGGCGGCGCTTCTTCTCAAGAACGCGGGCTACGACGTTATAGGACTTTTCATGCGCAACTGGCACGAGGAGGACGAGAACGGTTCCTGTACCGCGGAAGAAGACTACGCGGACGTAAGGCGCGTCGCGAACAGCCTCGGCATCCCCTACTACACGCTCGATCTTTCGAAGGAATACGCGGAGCGGGTATTCCGACTTTTCCTCGAAGAATACGAGAAGGGCAGGACTCCCAATCCGGACGTACTGTGTAACTCGGAGATAAAGTTCGGACCGTTCAAGGAGTTTGCGGCGGGGCTCGGAGCGGACTACGTGGCGACGGGGCATTACGCGGGAACTCTCAAAAAGGACGGGCGCACCTACCTTGTCCGCGCAAAGGACGAGAACAAGGATCAGACCTACTTCCTCAACAATCTCACGGAAGCGCAGATAGCGGACGTGATATTCCCCTTGACGGAGATACCGAAACCGGAGGTAAGGCGCATCGCCGAAGAAAACGGGCTTGCGACGGCAAGGAAGAAGGATTCGACGGGGATATGTTTCATCGGGGAAAGGAATTTCCGCAAATTCTTATCTACCTATCTTCCGATGAAAAAGGGTGAGATACGAAACCTCGAAGGAAAGCTCCTCGGAGAGCACTACGGCGTGTTCTTCTATACGATAGGACAGCGTAAAGGCTTCGGGCTCGGCGGGGTGAAGGGCGAGAAGAACGACGCCCCCTACTATATCGTCGCAAAGGACGTGAAAAACAATATCCTCTACGTAAATCAGGGGGATTGTCCCGAACTCTATAAAAAAGAGCTTTTCGCGGAGGATTTCAATTACATCACCGACAAGATCTCCGCGGAGGGCGAGCGCGTGCTTCTGCGCACGAGGCACCGCGAACGGCTCACCGAAGCCACGGCATACCCCGAAGGCGCGGGCGTAAGGATAATAGCGGACACGCCGGTAAGGGCGGTCACCCCCGGACAATACGCGGTGCTCTATAAAGAAAGGATCTGCCTCGGAGGCGGAAAAATAAGGTAAGTAGCTAAAAGAATATGCCGAGTTTGTTCGGCGTTTTCAGCTTGTCTTTAATGAAAAAGCCTAATGACAGCTTCGGTACGGCGAATTCGTATTCGGGTTCGGCGTATTCGGTTTTATACTCGAATTCCTCGAGCGAGATCAGATTGATATAATTGCCGTTCTCGCTTTTCACGGCGGGGATATACCCGTGATATGCCTTGAGAAAATACAACTTCCCTTCCGGAAAGCCTGCGAGCGCGAACGGACTTACTGTGTTTTCCACAAAATTTCCGTTTTCGTCACATTCGTAATATGCGTTTGGAAAACTCTTGTCCTCGTCTTCTTTCCACAGCGTCCCGTTATACGTTATTTCCGTATCGTCCGACTCTCTCACTATGAATTTTCTCCACTTCGGGAGCGTAACGTATAAATTTGAATAAAAGTAATCGAACGGCTTATCGCGCACTTTGGAAAAGGCGAAGCCCGAAGGCTCGCATTCATATAGGCAATATCTGAATTCGTCGTTCTCGTCATAAAGAGGATAAACGTCGAAATCCGTCACTTTCGCATTGGCGGAATCGATGAGCTTCACGCGCATGCGTTCCGACATATACGCGATATGTTCTTCTTCGGTATAACGGTCTGCCGTCACGCAACCCGCGAGCGTGACCGCCGAAACGACCAAAAGCAATGCGCAAATAATTTTCTTTTTCATCTTCTCCTCCTTACGTCGTTCCGTCGGAAAGCTTTTCCTTACTCCTACGGAAAAGCATTCGTATCCCATGCAAAATCTCACGCATGCGACATTTACGAAAGAAACCGTTTTAAGCTCTTTCGGGAATATCGCGGTCCGGTATTCACGTATATATTTTATTCGGTACGCCCGAAGAACGCTTCCGATTTCGCCTGCTTCACGTTTAACAATGCGCGGCGATAGCGAAAATTCCGGCTTGGTTTATTTCTGTTTCCAAAGTATGATTATATTGTTGCTGTCGGGGTAGAGGAAGGTCACGCCGCCTACCGTCCTGACGCTCACCGTGCCGAGCGCCATATCTCCGCCTATCCTGACGGCGGTATAGCCGTTATATGTACCGTAATATGCGGTTACGCGAAGATCGTCTTCGTCGAACGGCGCGTTCTTGCGCACAATCCCCGCCTCGTGTCCCGCGCCCACGGCGAAATAATAATCGAGATAGGTCCTGATTATCTGCTTTTCGACTTCTTCCGTAAGCGTTTCGGGCTCTTTGGGAGCGGGCTCGTAATCGGCTTTGCTAAATCCCGTTTCCTCGTCGTAAACCCTTCCGTCGTGGTGATAGTACGCTATGCTTTTAAGGTCGTCCTCGTCGATATCGCCCGCCGCGAATACTTCTTCCATAAGATACATTTTCCCGTTCGTGACGTATTCGACGGTCAGCGTTTCGACGTTTCCCGTGCTCGCCTTGTCAAGCTCTACGATATACGCAAACGTCGTCTCCCTCTCCTGTGCGTATACTTCGTCCGGTCTTGACATTACGAAATTAAGCGTCGTACCCGACAGCGTCACTTTCTCTATACGCGCTGCGTCATATACGGACGCAAACACGAATATCAACGCCAACGATTTATTCTCGAAGAATTTGTCGTCATAACTTCTTATCTTTACGCTCAGCGCAGAGGAATATTCGGGGGCGTTTTCGTCGAAAAAAGGATATCCGTTTCCTTCGGAAACTTCTTTTAATTGCGTAACGGAGTCGACTTTCGCCGTAAACTCTTTACCGCGCATCGACGAGGCATAACTCGCGTCGAATGGGAGCTCGTCTGCGGTAAAGCTCTCGGCGTAAGCGACGGCGTAGGAAAACTCGGTCTTGTCGCCGGGGTTTTCATTATTGTCCGAACAGCCTGCCGTAGCGAATATAAGTATCGCGAATACTATCGCAAAAATCGCAATAAACGGTTTATTCCTCATAATTCCAGCTCCTCCTTACAATATTAAATTAAAAACACAGACTTTTTGCTTTTCCCGCACGGCTACAACTTCTTTATCCGTGCCGGATTCCGTCCGATTTCATTATATATTATTGTAAAAAATATTGCAATACCCCTCTCCGCGCGTCGGAATCAGTCCTCGTTTGACTATTTCCGTCTTTCGCTCGTCGTTACGGTTACCTTCTCAGCGGTAGCGACCGCCGAGGCTTCCGTTTCAGCAACGAAGATCCACGCTTCCGCCACGTCGGTAAAATTCCCTTTTTTCAGGCTTATTTCCGCTACGAGCGCGCCCTCTTTAACGGAAAGTTTTTCAAGCTTCGGCTCGCGCGCGCCGTTTACGTCGAAAAGGAATACGATGACCAACGATTTTTCCGAGAAAAACCCGTCGTCGTACGCGCGGAGCTTTCTTGAAAGCTCTCCGTCGTACCCTTCCGCGCCCTCGGTAAAGGCGGGATTATTCCACTCCGCGCACAATTCCTTAAGCTCGTCAAGGCTCCTCGCTATCGCGCTAACGCCGTAAGTTATACCTTCGCCGGACTCCTTGTAGCCGAACGCGCCCTTGCTCCCGTAAACCGTCGTGAAGTCCGCTCCTCGCGCGGCGCATCCCGCGAACGCGAGCGATATAAGTACGATGAATACAAAGAGCGCGAGCGCCGATCCCGCTCTATTCTTTCTCATTGCCGTTTTTGCCTCCTTACGGCTTAACAACAAACGACGGAAAGTTTTGTACGGAATATTTTTATTTTCGCGCGTTCAAGTCCGTGACGGGCGCGCTTCGCACGCTTCCGTATAAAAATTATTTTCCTGTGTTCGGGATTCGTTATTCCGGCGTTAGGTAGCCCTACATCGAAAAAATCTCGTTTTTTGTCGGTAACCGAAGGTTATTACGGGCTAATACGTTCAAATTTATGCTTGCAATGTGGGCGGCGATATGGTATTTTATTTATATAATACTACGGTAGCGGTGCGCTACCGAAAAAATGGAGGATTTGTATGAAAAAATTAGTATCGATCATCGCCGTTGTCGCGCTCGTAGCGATAGTGGCTACGTTGCTCGTGGCGTGCGTTCCCACCGATCCCGCCAAAGCGGAAGCCAACCTCAAGGAAGCGGGCTACACCGTTATTGCATACGATAAGGACGACGCCTTAGGTCTTGCCGGCATCACTCTTCCCGACGGCGCCACCAACGTAGTGAGCGGCACCAAGGAAGCCGACGAGGATTCCGCGTCGCTAATCGCCGAAACCGTCACCATTTATTATTTCGAGAGCTCCGACAAAGCGAAGGCGTATTTCGATAAAATGTACGGCGACTTCGACGCCAACCAGGACGAAGCGAAAGCTGAGCTTAAAGAATCTTACGACGCGGGCGACCTCGACAAAGACGAATACGACGCCATGCTCGAAATGATCAACAACAGCAAGGCTAAGAGATTCGGCAAGATCGTTTACGCCGGAACCAAAGCCGCCATCAAAGCCGCTTCGTAATTAAGCGCAACACGTTAAAGAAAAAGGAACCGCAAACGCGGTTCTTTTTTTGCGCCGACGCCGCATAACGCGGTCGGTTACGCCGTTTGCGTTTTAGGAATTTGCCCGTTTCGTTCTTTACCTGCGCACCCCTTCTCTTCCTCGCCCGCCCTTTCGCGGTTACGAAAAGGCGCCACCCCTTACGGACGGCGCCACTTTTTCCCTTGTTTGCCGCTTTTATTTTTTGGATTTCTTCACGCGCTCGAGTCTCGCTTTCAATGCGTCGAGGGTGCGTATCGTCGCCGCTATGTCGATCGCGCTCCTGTCGCGCCCTACCCTTACGCTCCTCACGAAGTCGTCCGAAAGGCTCTGAAGATAATCGTCGTTCACCGCGGCGAGCGCTTTCGCGAGCTCCTTGAAATCTTCGCAGTAACGCTCCCTCTGCCATACGTAGAACTCCGCTTCCAGTCCGCTCGAAGGAAGCGGGCTTGAAGATCCTTCGAGATAATTCCTTATATTCGTCTGTATCTCGATATACGCGCCGTACTTCATGTCGCTCCACGCGCAATCCGCAGGCGGGTACGCCACTTCCTTCTTGTACCAGTTAAGCGTCAGATTGTCTATCGGCATGTGGCAATAGTCGAAATAACCTTCGTCGATATATTTATCCGCGCCGTC
>CALVNM010000082.1 GCA_944349735.1 uncultured Clostridia bacterium
GACGGACCCTTCCTTTTCCGAGATAACGAAAGACTTTGTATGCTGTGGTCCACGCACACCCGCAGCGGTAAGTACGTGCAGCTTTCGGCGTACAGCGATAACGGTAGGCTCGACGGAAACTGGCTTCAGCGAGGGAAGCCGCTATACGCTAGCGACGGCGGACACGGCATGATTTTCGAAGACTCCGATCTGAGGCGGTATCTAGTCCTGCACACGCCCAACGTGCGTAAGATAATTTCGCGCGAGTACGAGCATCCCGTTATGCTAGACATAATAAAAGGAGAGGACAAGTGACGGCAAGGGTAACGGGAGCTACTCCCGATAGCGTTAAGCGGGCTTACGACAATATCGCTGACAAGTGGGGGGAGTTCCGTTCCGGTTGCGCAATAAACAAGTGTATCGCGGAATTCGAAAAACTGCTTCCGCCGCACTCGGATATATTGGACGTAGGGAGCGGAACAGGGTACCCCGTAGCTGCGTATCTTGCGGAAATGGGGCATCGCGTGACGGGTATAGACTTATCCGCGGAAATGACGGAGAAGGCGCGCGCGTTGAATTTACCCGTCGCCCGCTTTATTAACGTCGATTTTTCGGATTACGTTCCCGATATCTCATTCGACGCGGCGATCGCTTTCGATTCGTTGTGGCATATCGCGCGCTCGCGGCAGGAATATATTTATCCCAAGCTCGCATCGTTAGTTAAGTGCGGCGGTTATATTTTGTTTACTCACGGCAGCCGCGACGGCGAGATAAGCGGAGAAATGTTCGGCGAAACTTTCTATTACGCCGCGCTCGACTCCGCTCGCGTGCGCGAGCTGCTCGAAGAAAACGGCTTCTCGATTATAACTTGTATAGAAAACTATTCCGAACCTGTTACCGGTACGCGAGAGCTATTTGTCGTTGCAGAAAAGTCCTGAGCAATATTGCGTTATAACTGATTTCGGTTTTATTCGGTAATACGTTTTTATGAAATAAATTTCTTGTTGTTGTAATTGACCTTGACAAACGTAAATTTGTATACTACAATAAACTCGAAACGATACGAGTTGGGTGAAGTATGGCTGTAACCATCAAAGATCTTGCTAAAGAAACCGGTCTTGCCTGCGCTACGATAAGCGCGTATCTTAACGGTGTCCCGGTGAGAAATTACAATAAAGTCAAAATAGAGAACGCTATCGGCAAACTCGGTTATATTCGTAACGATTATGCGCGCGGGTTGAAGACGCATCGTTCCGGTACGATAGGGGTGCTTATTCCGGAGCTTTCCAACGTTTTTTCCACCACGATAATCACGGAGATAGAGGAAAGATTGAGAGAGAATGGCTACGGTATTATAGTCTGCGATTGCAGAACCGATCTTGCTAGAGAAGCGGAGTCTGTCCGATTCCTGTTGTCCAAAATGGTTGACGGTCTGATAATAATGCCGGTGTCTACCGACAAAAAAGCATTTGACATTGCGGTGACAAAAGGTACTCCCGTTGTCGTTATAGACCGCATGACCGACTCGGACAAAGTATCTCACGTAGTAATAAATAATCGTGAAATAAGTAGAAAAGCTACCGAGCGAATACTTGCCAAAGGTTGCAGATATATTGCTCTCATAACAGGCGACATGACCGTATATACTGCCAAAGAAAGAAAGATCGGTTACGAAGAAGCGATGCGTAAAGCCGGCTATTACGATGAAACTCGCGTGTTTAACGGCGGATTATGCGTAGAAGGCGGTTATGCGGCGACAAAAGAGGTTTTCCGCAATCATCCGGATACCGAGGCAATATTCGTTACAAATTACGAAATGACAATCGGCAGTATAATCGCATTGAACGAAGAAGGCAAGAAGATAGGTAAAGATGTCGAATTCACCGGATTTGATCGGGTTGAGATAACGCGCGCTCTTCTGCCTGCGACGGACACGGTGAATCAGCCGCTTGAGGAAATCGGGAAGGTTGCTGCGGATACTTTAGTCGATATGATAAACGGCGGTAAAGCGCGCAACGTTACTCTCGAAGCAGAAATACTATAAAATAATTGTCCCCGAGGTGCGGGGGTATGATAATAAACAAAGTCGAAACGATTCGACTGAAAAGGAGAGATCAGGCTTAATATGGAATTGCCACGCATAGGGATGGGGACTTTCGGGTCAGACAGATATGACGAGAAAACGGTTGCAAATGCGGTGAAATTCGCGCTCGAGGCGGGATACAGGCTTTTCGATTGCGCTTCGGTATACGGTAACGAAGCCGAAATAGGCGAGGTTTTCGCCCGGGCTTTCGCAAGCGGGACGGTCAAAAGAGAAGACTTGATCGTTATGAGTAAGGTATGGAACGACATGCACGGAGCGGGTAAGGTCACAGAGAGCTGTCTCAAAAGTATAGAAGATCTCCGTGTAGGTTATCTCGACGTATATTTCTTGCATTGGCCTTTTCCCAATTATCATGCCAAGGGCTGCGACGTTACGAGCAGAAATGCGGACAGCAGACCTTTTTTCGTAGAAGATTTCATGGCGGTCTGGCGTGAAATGGAGTCCCTCAAAATCAAGGGATATGTAAAAGAAATCGCCATGAGCAATATGACGGTAGCCAAGATGAAAGCAGTGCTTCCTTTATGCAAAATCAAGCCTTACGCACACGAAATGGAATTGCACCCCACATTCAGTCAAAAAGAATTATACGATCTTTGCGTGAGAGAGGGAATAAAGATCATAGGATATTGTCCGCTCGGCTCTCCCAACCGTCCGGAGCGAGACAGAACGGCTCAGGATATAGCAGATACCGAGTCGGCTGTCATCAAAGATATAGCGGGCAAGTACGGCTGTCATCCTGCTGAAATATGCCTGGCATGGGCTATTCGCAAAGGGCATACGCCTATACCTTTCGCTTCCAAGGAAAGGAATATACTCAATAACTTCACCGTAGGCGACAGGATACGGCTTACCGACGAGGAAATGGCGGCTATAGAAGGCGCGGACGCTGACAACAGACTTATCAAAGGGCAGGTTTTCCTGTGGAAAGGCAGCGATGACTGGCGCGATCTATGGGATCTTGACGGAAAAATTGCCGACTGGCGTTTCGTGAACGATAAATGGATCAAAAAGGAGAATTGAAATGAAAGGTAAAATGACGGGAGCAATACTTCCCGGTAACAGCACCGTTGAATTCAAAGAATTCGACATTCCCACGCCCGGTTACGGTCAGGTACTTATCAAGACGATGGCTTCGACGATATGCGGAAGCGACATAAGATGCATATACCGCGAGCATACGGGCAAAGGAGCCGAAGGTTATATCCCCGGGATGATAGCCGGTCACGAGCCGAGCGGCGTAATAGTCGAGGAAGGCGAGGGACTCAAGCGCTTCAAGAAAGGCGACAGGGTAATAGTGTATCACATCAGCGGATGCGGGGTCTGTTACGATTGTCGCAGAGGTTATGCGATAAGCTGCACAAGTCCTCACCGTAAAGCTTACGGATGGCAGAGAGACGGAGGCATGGCGCCTTACATACTTGCGGAAGAGAAAGATCTCATTCCGCTTCCGGACGAACTCAGCTATTGCGACGGCGCGCAGGTTGCATGCGGATTCGGAACTACCTACGAAGCGCTCGAAAAAATCGGCGTATGCGGCGACGACGCCGTGCTCGTGGTGGGATTGGGACCCGTGGGGCTCGCAACGGCGATGCTCGCAAAAGCCATGGGCGCGCAGTCCGTGATCGGAGTCGAGTACGGCGCGGAGCGCATAGAGATAGCGAAGAATACGGGACTGTTCGATCACGTGTTCGCGTCCGACGATTCCGCGCTGAATAACATACTGTCCGTAACTGGCGGTAAGGGCGTGGAGAAAGCCGTCGACTGCTCCGCGAGCGATCCCGGAAGGCAGCTTGCGATCAGAGCGACGCGCCCTTACGGCAAGATAGCTTTTGTAGGAGAAGGCGGTACATGTACTTTCAACCCATCACCCGACATCATTCACGGACAAAAGACGATTTACGGCAGTTGGGTTACCTCATTATGGAGAATGGAAGACCTTGTCGAGAAAATAGTGAGATGGGGCATACATCCCGACAAACTCATCACGCATAAGTTCCCCCTGGAGAAAGCGCCCGAGGCATACGCTCTCATGGCAAGCGGAAAATGCGGTAAAGTCGCCGTGGTATTCGACGAAGAAGTGTAACGGCGAATCGTTTTAACGGAGAATAAAGCAGTGAAAAAGATAGACTTCAAAGAACTCGCGGTAAAAGGCAAACGCTTCTGGAAGGAAGCACCGGACGGGAGATATTTGAATCTCAAGGAAATTTGCTGTCTCGGCGGCGCGAGCTTGGGAGTCAGCTTCATATGCAATATCGTCAACATGTATGTGACGATAGGTCAGTTGCCGTTATTGTACAATATGGGCAATTACGGTTCGCTGCACGCTACGATAGTCTATCTTGCGGCAAGCATAGGCGGCATGATCATCACTCCGATATACGGCAGGATGGTACAGCGCACCGACACCAAATGGGGAAGATATAAGCCGTATATCATGTTCCTCGCTCCCGTGGTTGCCGTCCTCGGCACTCTCGGTGCGTGGTCGCCGCAGAATTTGGACGTTACCGAGACTACGGTATACGTTTACTGTATCTGCGTACCTACGCTGCTCGTGTGGAATATATGGTTCAATACCTGGAATCTTTTCCCGGGAGTATTTACGCCCAATCAACAGGAAAGAGTGGATATATGGTCTCCGATCGGACTGGTCATGGGATTCGCGCCGAGTATAATGAACGTTCTCAAAGATTTCTGCGCGGGGCTGTGGGGCGACATCGTGGCTGCGAGGATATTCGCTTTGAGCAGCGCCGTGGTCGGCATTGCGCTGGTCATCGCGCTTATAAAAGTCAAGGAACGCGTTTTCATCACCGAAAAGGAAAGCACCGAGAATAAAATAGGCGCGATACAGGGACTGAAACTGGTAGCGAAAAACAAGCCTTTGATGATCCTTACCGCGGCTCTCGTGCTCGGATGCATGAAGGGTACCGTGGACACCGTGTGGCATATCGTGGCAAGGGTAAAATATGCCGATAATATGGCGGACGCCGCCAAGATATTCGGCGCGGTAAGCATGATAATAGGCTTTGCGGCTACGCCGAATATGATACTTCTGCCGCTTTTTACGCGGAAAATGAATAACCGCACCATTATAATGATGTGGCAGGCTTTCAATACCGGCGCATATCTCGTGCTCGCTTTGATAGGCTTCGACAA
Organism: uncultured Clostridia bacterium; assembly: GCA_944349735.1. GTDB lineage: Bacteria > Bacillota > Clostridia > Christensenellales > DTU072 > Stercoripulliclostridium_A. The sequence continues at coordinate 5,237 of CALVNM010000082.1, forward strand.
TCTTGAGCCGGGAACGAATTCCGCGATAATCATCACCGCGTTGAGGTTCGTTGCCTGTTT
>CALVNM010000083.1 GCA_944349735.1 uncultured Clostridia bacterium
TGCGCCTGAGGGAACAGGATTTTCGTTCAATTACGAGGGTAGGAGCGAAGATTGCAATACTGCATCGAGCGACACTCTCGACGTAAGTGGACGAAAATACGTTTCCGCAAGGCGTACACGATTGCGCTTATCCGAGAGGTAAGCGCAATTAACTATACCGCCCCCTAACGGTAGGGTGGTATCTTGAACACCCTGTGAGCGAGGCTTTTTGCTTATCTCCGTCGGGAGCGTTGCTCGGCGTAAAACTACAGCCTTCGCGCCTACCCTTGCACCTAAACTCTTTATGAAGGTTTTTTGAAACGTATTGACGGATAGGGCGAGGTATCGTAGAATAAATATGTGTCGCGCGTATGTGCGCGTAAGAAATTCTGTATAAAGGAGAGTTCGTATGGATGACAATACCACTCCGGTAACGCCCGTGACTCAGGTTCAGGAAAATTCGGATAAAAGCGGTTTGCCGCCTTTCGGTTGGAAAGACAAGATCGGTTACGCCCTCGGCGATTTCGGCTGTAATTTGAGTTTTGCGCTTATTTCCGCTTTTATGGTGGACTTCTACACGCAATATATCGGGATACCTTCCGCGGCGTGGGCGGTCATCATCATTCTCACCAAGGTGTGGGACGGCGTCAACGACCCCATTATGGGCGGTATTATGGACGCGGCGCACATCAAGCGTGCCAAGAGTAAGTTCAAGCCGTGGATGAGCATCGGCGCTATAGGACTTATCGTTTCGGGCGCATTGGTATTTCTGCCTATACCGAACGCCGCTACCTGGGTGAAAATAACCGTTTGCGTGGTGACGTATCTCCTGTGGGATATTTGCTATACCTTGCTGAACGTGCCTTACGGCGCTCTGAGCAGCGCCATTACCGGCGATCCCATCGAACGCACGCAACTTTCCACTTGGCGCAGTATAGGAGCCGCGATAGGCGGGGCGCTTTGCGTAATACTTCCGTTGTTCGTCTACGACGACAACAACAATATCATCGGCGGCAGGCTCATATGGATAGGCATCATTCTGGGCGGTATAGCTTACGTCGCGTATATGCTCTGTTTGAAACTTACCACAGAACGCGTCATCGTTCCGAAAGCCGAAAAACAGAAATTCAATTACATCAAGACCATCAAAGGCTTCCTGCATAACCGTCCGCTTCTCGGACTGTGCCTTGCGTCATTTGCGCAGATAGTTTTTCTGATGTCCTGCACGCAGACCGCGAAGTGGCTTTTCCAGGTGCATTTCGGCAACGCCGACGTAATGGTCACGGTGGCAACGGTCATCGCGTATCTGCCGATGGTATTCTTCATTCCTTTCACTTCGAAAATAGTCAAGAAATTCGGCACGAAACTTGCCGTCGCGGCACCGCTGTTCTTGAGCCTTGCCGCTTCTCTCGTAATGATGTTCGTGCCAATGCCCGCGACGACCGGTGGAACTGTCACGTTCATAATAGGGCTGATGCTTGTACAGACGGGCGGCGGACTTTTCAGCCTGCTTGCCTGGGCGATGGTCAACGACTGCATAGACTATCAGCAGATCAAGACTGGCTCCCGCGACGAAGGAAGCGTGTATGCGCTCTACAGCCTTTTTCGTAAAATTTCGCAGGGCGTGGCGCTCTCGCTTCCGCTCCTCTGCATGGAAGCCGTGGGGTATAACGCCAAAGCCAATCCCATAACCGCGCAGGAAGCGGGCGTCGCCGAAAAAATGGTCACCGTATCCTTCGTACTGATGTTCGTCGGCGCGGCTCTCATGCTCGTAGCGTTCTTCCTCGTGTACAATCTCGGTAAAAAACAGGTGGAAGCGAATTCCGCTCTGCTCGGCAAGACCAACGACATAAGCCTTACCGACGTTCTGAGCGAGAACGCGGACAAAGACTGATTAAATATCGACGCAGTTACGGCAAATGAAAACGGGCTCCGTGAGGAGCCCGTTTTGCGTATACAAATCTCATTAAACTTCCGCGTACTCTATCACGACGGCTTGGGGTTTGCATTTTGTGGCGCAGACGCCGCAACGGATACAGCGGGATTCGATGATGCGGAAGGGGGTTTTGACTACGCCTTCTATCGCCGCCGCGGGACAGTTTCGCTTACAAAGAGAACACCCGATACATTTCGATTCGTCGATACGCACACGCGTTATCGCGCGGTGTCCGGGCGCGGGGGATATGCAGACCGCGGGGCAGGTTTCCGCGCATTGACCGCAACCTGCGCATTTTTCGCCTATAGAATAATAATACCTGCCGCTTTCTTCCAGCTCTTCGATCGCGCCGAAAGGACATATGTATCCGCAATATCCGCAATCAACGCATTTCTCTTTGTCGATGTAATACGCCATAACCGTACTCCTGAAAATTTGAGGCATAAACCTTCATAAATATTTTATCACGCGTTACGTCTATTGTCCAGTACCGATTTCAGCGCATTTGGCGCAAAATTTACGGATTTCAAATAAATTGACATTTGATTCGTATTTTGTTACAATATTCGCAGTATAGATTGGAGAGCGGTCTTGGATTATTTATTCTACGACATCGAATGCAGTGACGGCAGACATATGTGCAGTTTCGGTTACGTTATAACCGACGAGTATTTTAACATATTGGAAAAAGCCGATATCCTCATCAACCCCGAAGCGATCTTCCATACCGGCGCGTGGAGCAAAAAGAACAGAGAGAAAGACCCCGGCATAGAGCTCGCATATCCCAAGGAACGTTTCAAAGCCAATCCAACTTTCCCGGGAAGATACGAACGCATACAACGCCTTTTACAACACGACGACCGCAAAATAATAGGATTTTCGCATCATAACGACGCTCTATTCCTTACCGTCGCGTGCAAGAGATACGAACTTCCCGTCATCGATTACAAATTCTACGACGCGCAGGAAATGTTCGGCGAGAGCCGCAACATAGTCAACCAGGTAGCGTTGAACGCCATAGCCGAAGCGCTCGAAGTGGATCTGAGTAAGCTTGTTCAGCACCGCAGCGACGACGACGCGGAAGCGTCGATGCTCGTGACCAAAGCGCTTTGCGAGGATCTCGGACTTACGATAGAGGAACTGATCGGACATTGTCCGCGGTGTGCGGGAGAGGTGACGCCCGAAGGCAAATGCAAATATTACGTGAGAGAAGCTATCAAGGCGGAGAAACGCATGAGGGCGGCTGCCGTCAGATCCAACCGCATGACTACCAAGAATCTCGAGGAGTTTAAAAAATACGTTCGCTCGCTGCAACCCGATCCCATTCTGGAATTGACTTTCAGAGGCAAGAAGGTAACGCTGAATAGTCCTTACGAATACAAGCATTTCAAAGAAACCTGTCTGATCGCAAAAGAAATAGCGGCGCGCGGCGGCAGATACGTGCGCATGGGCTCGGAAGCGGATATATACGTAGCTGACGAGAAAGGCAAGCGTTGTATGCGGCTTCCGCATGTAAAAAGAGCGATCGCCGCGGGGAAATCGGTGGAAACGATAGCGCTCGAAGAACTGTTGACGAGGCTCTCACTCACGGAGAAGGAGCTCGAAAACGCGGAGTTTCCGGTCGTGCCGGAGGAGGGTACGCCCGTAGTGAAGAAAAAGCGCAGAAGACCGAGAAAGAAGCACAGACCCGCCTCCGTAGCGACGGCGAATGCGTCGGGAGCAGTTAACGATGACGGAAAATAGAGAAAGGATGCAAAAGGGGCTCATTTACGATCCTACGGATCCGGAGCTCATGAAAGAACAGGGCGCGCTCATAGCGCGTATGAACGAATATAACGCGACTTCTCCCGCGGAAACGGAAAAGCGTGCGGCGCTTATCAAAGAGATGTTCGCCGAAGCGGGCGAAGGCTGTTACATAGAGCCGCCTTTCCACGCCAACTGGGGCGGCAAGCACGTCAGGCTCGGAAACTACGTTTACGCGAATTTCAACCTCACTCTCGTGGACGACGGCAATATCGATATCGGCGACAACGTGATGTTCGCGCCCAACGTCACCGTCATCACCGCGACTCACCCGGTGCTTCCCTCTTTACGCGAAAAGGGCTTGCAGTTCAACGTCGACGTCAAGATATGTAGTAACGTTTGGATAGGGGCGGGGGCGATAATTATGCCCGGAATAACGGTAGGTGAGAATTCCGTCGTCGGCGCGGGAAGCGTGGTGACCAAAGACGTGCCGCCGAATACCGTAGTCGTGGGCAACCCCGCGAGAGTGCTGCGAGAAATAGGCGAACGCGACCGCTTATATTATTTCAGAGACAAAAAAATCGATATTCCCGTAGAATGAAACACGCCCCGGAACGGGGCGTTTTTTATTTCATACAGCTTAAGGAAAACTAATCCGATTTTTCCGCATTTTCCGCAGTGGCGGAAGAAGTCGAATTTGCCGCTTTCAAAACGGCTTTTTGTTTCTTGCGCGCTTCACGACGCGCCTTAGCGATTTGCTTTTTTCCGTTTTTATCCGAGCCGCTCTCGTATGCGTATTTGATAAGAAGATAAAAGATATAGAAGAAATCTGCGATGACCACGAACGGGAAACCCACCAGATAGAAGCAAGCCCCAATGATCTTGCGCTCAGTTTCCGTAAGTCCTTTGGATTTGGGCAAATAGAGAGGCAGATATAGTGTGAAAACGGAACCTTTTCCCGGCTTGCTCGTGCAATAAACGTCGCCGCCGTGATCCTTCATTACCTCTTTCACCGTCGCGAGACCTATCCCCGTACCGCTTCCGTTACGCGCCTTGTCGGCGGTATAGTACCTTTCGAATATGTGCGGCATATCTTCCGCTTTGATACCCGTGCCGGTGTCTTTTATCTTAATGAAAAAATATTTGCGCGACTTGCGGAAGCTTATCGTTATCTTGCCGCCTTTCGGTGTGAATTTAGCGGCGTTGGAAATAACGTTGGCTATCGCGGAATCGAGATCGCGCTCCGCTACCGCTATGCGCAACCTGGGTATGCGCTTTACGCGCACCGAAACGTTCTTCTCCGTGGCGTACGGGATATGCTTGAGTATTATCGCCGTAAGCGTTTCGCGGGCGTCGACAAGCTTGAGCGTCTCTTTGGCTTTACCCGCAGAAGTCCTCGCGGCGTCGATTATCTTGAGAACGGTGTCGTTCATGTCGGCGGCTTTTGAGCGGATGAGCTCGGGATAATTCTTGTCGTCCATCCCGTCTTCGATACACTC
>CALVNM010000084.1 GCA_944349735.1 uncultured Clostridia bacterium
AAAGGACTCAATAACGTTAAGTGGCTCACCCGTCACCTGACGATGCGGCTTTTCAGGCTCGGCAGATTGCAGTTCGAGTTTTCACGTTTCGTCGTGATACCCAACGCGGGGCTCGGAAACATTCTCAAATGCCCCTACCGCCTCGGCGAAAAATGTATTGCCGTTCATATCCCGCAGGGCGAAAAGCTCGACTACGCGCGGGTGCTCGACTCCTTCAAACAAGCGGACGAGTTCTTTACTGAATTTTACCCCGAATACCGCTATCGCGTGTATAATACGGTGAGTTGGCTTCTGAATCCCGAATTCACGGAAGTTCTGGGCAGCGAGAGCAATATCGCGCGCTTCGGCAAGCTGTTTACTCTGCTCGGCAGAGCGCCCGACTGCGATATGAACGAAAGAAGGGTATTCGGCTACGAAAAGGACAGAGCGCATTACGCACCCCGCAACGCCCTCCAGCTTTATACGCTTAACCGCATCGAAGCGGGACTTCCTCTGTGGTCGTACAACGGATACCGCCCGCGCGATACAGAAACAAACCGTAAATAGTATACTTATTCGGTAGCTATAGATACATAAATCGGGACGTTACTGACAACGCAACGCAAACCTCTCACGCGCTCCGCGCGCATCGGAGAAGCTATGAAAAAGAAAACTTTACTCACGATATCCCTTACCGTCATAGCGGCGCTTCTCATAGCAGGTATAACCGCGGGCGTTCTTCTTACCCGCGGCGAGCGTGGGGGCGACGACGGAAACGGCGCGAACGTGGATCAATCCGGAAGCGTTGGCGACGTCGGAGACGGTAAGGAAGAAGACGGCGATAACAAAGAGGACGGCAACGTCGTGCCAGAGCCCGTCGAAAGCGTATTCGCCGTATGGTGGTGGGATAACCGCTTGGACGAGAGCTACCTCGATTTTGCCGCAGCGCAGGGAGTGAACGAGATATACTATTACGCTTCGTCGTTCACAGAAAGGATCTCCGACTTTATCCGCTCGGCTTCCGCAAAAGGTATTAAGGTCTACTGGCTCGCCGGCAAATACGAATGGATAGAGGACTACGCTTCGCTTAAAGAAAAACTGCGTTCGTTCCTTGAATTTCAAACCTCCTCCGAATATAAATTCGAAGGCGTCCACTTCGACATAGAGCCGCACCAGCACCCAGAATTCGACGCGCGCCGCATTGAGCTCGTTACCGAATTCGTCGAACTTACTTTCGCCATGAAACGCGATTATCCCGATATCCGTTTTGCCTACGACATTCCCTGTTGGCTCGACGACGAAATAACCTTGAACGGCGTTACGCGCCCCGCATACGAATTCATTATCGACAATGCGGACCGCGTGACTCTGATGAGCTACCGCGACTCTTGCGAAGGCGTGCTGAAGTTTGCCGAGGACGAAATAAATTACGCCCTTTCGGCAGGTAAAGTTCTCAACCTCGGAGTGGAGACGGGCGAGGAAGAGGATATCGTCACCTTCTACGAGGAAGGCGCGGAATATATGAACGGACAACTCGACCTTCTCCGCGAAACGATGCCGGCGGGCTTCGGTATTGCGGTACACCATATCCGTTCCTGGCGCGAGCTTACGGAAAGAACGGGCTGAAATAACCGCGCCCGAAACGACGCTCCTCCTACGGCACGCAGGACGTGCCGCTTTTTTACCATAAATTGTGCGTTGCGTAGGCGTATAAAAGCCTTTACAATGTATTTCGGGGCAAGCCCCTTATGTAAAAGGAACGGAAAATGAAAACAATGACGATAATAACGGCGGTCATCGCGATATTTCTCGCTATAGTCGCGCCGATAGCTTACCTTCAAAGCAACGAAAACGCAGACGCCCCGTTCGACGACGCCGTTACGAACGCGGGCGGCGAAGTCACGGGCAAAGACGATACGCTTTTACCGTCGGACGACGACGCGGACGGCGCCGACAACACGGCTGACGCAGGAAACGGCGACCACGATAACGGAAACGCAGAAACGGGCGCAAACAATGACTCCGCTGCAAGCGCGGACGACGACAAGGACGTGCTGATCCTTTCTCTCGTCGACGGACTCAACCTGCGCAGCGGGCGCGGCACCGCCTACCCCTCTCTCGGCACTCTCGACAAGGGCGATATGGCGGCGTACGTTTCGTATGCGGACGGCTGGTACGAGACCGTCTATAAGGAGCGCACGGCGTATATATCCGCGAACGACAACTATACCTCTCTTTACTATATGGACAAAGGCTCCGAACGCGCGGAAAGCGTCATCGGGGTAGCCAAAACTCTGCTCGGCTACCCATACGTATGGGGAAGTCAACGCTATCACCGGGGAAACGGCATACTCAATACGAATTTCGTCGCGGGCGAATTCGACTGCTCGGCGCTCACACAGTACGCCTATTACAAAGGCGCGGGTGTGCTTCTCGACGTCACCACCCGCACGCAGGTAAAGCAGGGAACGCCTGTCGGGTTCGACGACCTCGAACGCGGCGACCTCATGTTCTTTACAAACTCCTCGCGTTACAATCTTACCGGCACGGAGCGCGTCGGGCACGTCGCCATCTACCTGGGCGACAATTACATACTCCACACCGCCTCCGACCACGCGGTCATAGAGCCGATATCCCCCTCCCGCCGCTCCTACTTCATCGAAGGAAGGCGTGTGTTATAAATGTTCTAATTAACTTTATATGTGCGAAAAGGAAGCTTCAGGCTTCCTTTTTATTATATACGGAGATCTATTTATTCCTTTTCAAACTTCTGAGGTAAGCCTTGCGCTCGTCGGATATGCGGTAGCTCTCGACGGCTTTCTGTATCGACTTATTGTGCACCCAAGGGTTCACTATGGCGCGGGTACGGAACAATCCGATCACTTCGTCGTAGTGCTTTACGAGCGCTACCGAGAAGTACCAGGCTATAGCCATATTGACGTAATATGCGTCGCTAACGACGCGCGCGAGTTTTGCGGGAATATCTTCTCTGAAGTCCTCGTCGAGAAAATAACTCAAAAGCATTACCGTAGCGAATCTCACGGTATATTCCCTTTCCGACCCGAGCCACTCGATGCACTTGGAGTAGAAGATATCGCGGTTCTTTTCCACCGCCTTCAACGCGCTCACCGTGCAGTCAGTAACCATCCAGTTATCCGCTTGCGGCAGGAATTTTTCCAATTCCATAATTAGCTCGTCTATCGTAAGTTTCGCATACCCGAGCACCAAGCCGTGCAGTATGACTTCCTCGACGTAAAAATGCTCTTTCTTGATGAATTCTTTGTATTCCCCGCTTCTCACCGATTCTTTGGCTATTTTACGAAGCTCGGAAACATTAACTCCGAGTATGCGCGCTTCCTCTATGCCCGGCAAAAGCTTCGCGCTGAACGCTTTGCGTTTTTCGCTCGATCTTTCTTGCAATATCGACGCTACGTCCAAAATTTCACCTCTTATATTATTGTTGTTACAATTATAGCACGCGTAATTTAAACAAGCAACCGTAAATATTCCTACCTTGCGCGGGGCTCGTAATTGACGTCGAATACACTTGACAAACCGACGGTTATGTGATAAATTATTAACAGTAGCTACTATTTTTGAAGTTTTGAAAATTTCAATCGCTTAAACCGTTTCACATCTCAAAAAATATATTTTAATAAGGGGGAAACCGTAATGAAAAAGGCAATTATTTGTTTTATCGTACTTTCCGTAGTTTTGTTATGCTTCACGGCTTGCGAAGGAAACGGCGAAAAAAAGACGGAAATTCACTTGGATTACGGCGCTCAATCTGGACTAAACAAAGTAGTCACAGTCTCTGCTGCTGAGTTCGCCGCATATAAAAATTCCGTCGTGGACGATTGCGCCGTCATAGACTGGGTGGATGCCGAAGGGAACAGCGTTGATTTCTCGGATATCAATGACGGGGATACCGTTTATGCCAAATGGGGAGTCCGAGTCGTATTTATGACGGAAACGGAAGAAGTGCTCGCCACTCTGTACGGGGTGCCCGGCGAAGCGCTGAACGCTCCCACTTCGATGCTGAAAAAGGGATACAGCTTCGACGGCTGGCTCGAAACGAATACTCTTACCCGCTCCGACGCGCTAGTGTTCCCCGAAAAGAATTCCTCTTATATGCCGATATTCGGTCTTGTAAATTATTCCATAAAATACAACCTTAACGGCGGTAAATGTTCGGAACAGTTAAAGACCTCATATAACATTCTCGACGAGATAGCGTTACCGGTCGCAACTAAAGCCGGCTACGTATTCTGCGGTTGGGTGACTCCCGCAAACGAAACCGTAACGAGGATATCCGGAAGAGCCGAAGATCTCAATCTTACCGCTTCGTTCACGCCCACGGAATTCAATGCCTTCCTGCGCTACGACACCGCGACAATCACCGACAGCGGCAGAGTGAATCAGAAATACGATTACATAGATCTTAATAAATACGTCAGTCTGTCCGCGCTTGCGGCTAACGGATATACTTCGGTGGACATCACGGTCACTCTCGACGTAAAAGAGGTGGACGACGGATACCAATACTGCTTCCTGTATGCGGACGGCAACGTGGGTAGCAACGCCTACTCCTCATCTTTGGCAGGCTTCTTCGACAGATACATACTGGGGCAGGAAGCTACCCGCGACGATCCTTCTTTCCTTGCGGGCTATCAGTTCGAACACGGACCCGGCAAGAAAAACACCTCCTGGGCAACGTACAACCTCAAATTCACAGTCAGTATCTCCGACCTAATTTCGCTCGGGAACGGCAATCTCTACATACGTTACGGCGCGAGCGGCAAATTCGACGATAACTGGCAAAACCGCAACGTGAAATTAACGTTCACCGCATATCAGACATTCAATTAAGCGCAAACGAGCTTAACGCAAAAGATTCGCTCTAAGGGTAGGTAAGATTGCACCCGCCTTGCAAATCGGCGCAATTTCATGCTCGTAAAGTTTGCGCCGTTGAACTGCGCAAACTTGCGCACCCCGCTTGCTGAAGCAAGAAGGGCGCGCTATCTCTCCGCTTCCGCCTGGCAAAATAAGAGCCCATAACGGGCTCTTATTTTGCTTGGCGGCGAGTTGTCGCCTTTGTGCGAACTTTGAAAGTCAGATAAAGGAGCAGTCTTTTTAGACTGCCTTTCTGTTTATAATTTGAACTTATTTCGTTCTT
>CALVNM010000085.1 GCA_944349735.1 uncultured Clostridia bacterium
GAGAAGCGCCTGCGCCGAATCGAAGTCCTCGGCGGCCACGGCGCCCACGAGTTCCCCGTAAGTTATCGAAATCTCGATAAGTTGATTGTGCGGCAGGAACAATTCGAGGTATTTGTGGCGTTTTTCCCACCATTCCTGCGTTTCCTTGATCTGCTTGAGATCGTAAGTCTCGTCCTCTTCCACTATGAACGAATCCAATCTCGAATTGAATTCCTCGAAAGTTGTCTTGATAAATATCTGCTCGAAAATTCCGAGACCTATAATCAGCGTTAGAGCTATGATCACGGCGGCGACTTTGTATTTCACGAGCTTCCCCCTTTCACGCGCTCACGGCGATGTTTTCCGCGATATATTTTCCGCCGCGCGGCTGTAAAAATACGCGATTTTTGTCAAGCGTAAAGAGCACTACTTCTTTCATTTTAAGACCTTTGCGTTCCACGTAATCCTCTACAAAGCTTTTGTCCACGCCCGCAGGCTTGAAATTGGTCTCCATGAGTCTGCCTTCCACGACGAGCGTGACGGGTACGCCGTTCGGCGAGGGAGCTTCTTCGTTAGCGAGAATGGATACGTTTCCGTTGGTCTCGCACACTGCGTATTTTACTTGTTCTACGGAGAAAAACTGCTGGCTTCTTAAGCTCTCGAGAAGGTCGTTCACCGTGATGTTCAGTTTCGCCATCGACTCCGAATCTATGCCGTCTGAATTTATTATAATTACGGGTTTTCCGTTGATAAATTTGCGGAATTTAATCGATTTCGTCGCAAAAAGCGTAAAAAAGAAGTGTAAAAGAAACATCACGAACAGCGGAACGATACCGTAGACCAGCGGCACGGCTATGTCCTGCATCGGCATACAGGCGACGTCCGCCACTGCTAGAGTCACTACGAACTCGAATGGCTGAAGCTCCCCTATCGTACGCTTGCCCATAAGGCGCAGTCCAACGAGAAGGCAGAGATATATGATTATCGTTCTGATAAACACCACAAGCATAGCGGTAGTATGCTTACGGTTATTGAAATTATGCCTCTATACTTTGAGCAAAGGTTTGAGATAAGCCCCCGTGAACGAAGCGGGATTAGCGGCCACTTCTTCGGGTGTGCCTTCGGCTATGATTTTTCCGCCTCCGTCGCCGCCTTCGGGACCGAGATCGATTATATGATCCGCGACCTTTATTACGTCGAGATTGTGTTCTATGACGATTATCGTGTTACCGCCCTCGGCGAGTCTCGACAGTATTTTGATGAGTTTATCCACGTCGTACATGTGGAGTCCGGTCGTCGGTTCGTCGAGTATATACAACGTCTTACCCGTATTCCTTTTACTCAACTCGGTTGCGAGTTTCACGCGTTGCGCTTCGCCACCCGAAAGAGTCGTCGAAGGCTGTCCGAGCCTGATATATCCGAGACCAACATCCTGGAGACATTTGATTTTATTATATATGCGCGGCACGTTACGGAAAAATTCGCAAGCTGTATCCACCGTCATGTCCAGCACGTCGAAAATGGATTTGCCTTTGAACTTGACTTCGAGCGTTTCCTTGTTGTAACGCTTGCCGCCGCACACCTCGCAGGGAACGTATACGTCGGGAAGGAAGTGCATCTCTATTTTCAGGATACCGTCCCCCTTACAGTTTTCGCATCTGCCGCCGGGGACGTTGAAGCTGAATCTTCCGCCGGTATATCCGCGCGCTTTCGCGTCAGCCGTCATGGCGAACAGTTCGCGTATCGGCGTAAAGACCTCCGTATAAGTGGCGGGATTACTGCGCGGAGTGCGCCCTATAGGGCTTTGATCTATGCAAATTATGTTGTCGAAGTTCTCCGCGCCTTCTATCGAATCGAATTTGCCTTCGGTACGGAAGGCGTGGTTGACTACGTTGACGAGATGCGGATACAGTATGCCGTTGACGAGAGAGGATTTACCGCTCCCCGATACCCCCGTAACAGCCGTGATGACGCCTACGGGGAATTCCGCGGTCACGTCCTTCAGATTGTTCTGCTTAGCGCCGCGGACTATGAGCTTCTTGCCGTTTCCTTTGCGTCTTTCTTTGGGCACAGCGATCGTCCTCCTCCCGGCGAGATAATCTCCGGTTATGGAGTCCTTACAAGCCATAATATCTTCAACTGTACCCTCGGCTACCAAATATCCCCCCTTTTCTCCGGCATAAGGTCCTATATCGACTATATGGTCGGCGGAACGAATAGTCTCCTCGTCGTGCTCGACGACGATGAGCGTATTGCCGAGATCACGTAGCCTCTGCAACGCTTCTATCAGTCTTCCGTTATCCCTCTGGTGTAATCCTATCGAGGGCTCGTCGAGAATGTACAGCACGCCCATGAGTCCGCTGCCTATCTGGGTCGCGAGCCTTATGCGCTGACTTTCGCCACCGGACAGCGTTCCTGCCGAACGCGAGAGCGTGAGATACCCTAGCCCTACCGAATTGAGAAAATTGAGTCTCGCGCCTACTTCCTTGAGTATCGGCGCGCAAATCAGCCTGTCCCTTTCGCTAAGCTTGACGCTATCGAAAAATTCTATGAGATCCTTAACGGGCATATCGCATATCTCGGATATGTTCTTTCCCGCAAACGTCACGGCTAGGACCTCTTTCTTCAGCCTCTTGCCGCCGCACGCTTCGCATGGAAGAAATGTCATATATCTCTCGAGGTCGTTCTTGACTCCTTCCGACTGCGTTTCCTTGTATCTTCTGGCAAGATTGTTTATGATGCCTTCGAAGGGAGAATTATATGTCGCGCTGAAACGCTTGGATTGCCATTCCATTTCGACGGATTCGCCGCCGGTTCCGTACAGAATGATGTTTTTCGCTTCCGGTGAGAGGTCCTTGAACGGGATGTCGAGACTGAAGCCGTATTTCTTGGAGACAGCGGAAAGCTCTCTCTCGTACACCTTGCCCATATCCATTATCGACCAGCCGCTGACACGTATGGCACCTTCGCGGATAGAGAGGTTCTCGTCCCGTACTACTTTATTCACGTCCACTTCGTGGCGCATTCCTATACCGAGGCAGGATTCGCATGCGCCGTACGGACTGTTGAACGAAAACATCCTCGGCGTAAGCTCCGGTATCGATATTTCGCAATCGGGGCAGGCGTACTTGGTCGAATACAGCGTCTCCGTGCCGTCCGTTTCGACGGACACAAGCCCGTCGGCGAGTTTCAGCGCCGTTTCCACGGAATCGGTGAGTCTTCTGTTCATATCCTCGTGTATCACGAGCCTGTCCACCACTACCGAAATAGTGTGTTTGATGTTTTTCTCGAGGTCTATATCTTCGTCGAGCGTACGCATCTTACCGTCCACTTTCACACGAACGTAACCCTGTTTGCGGTATTGCTCGAAAAGTTTATTGAATTCGCCTTTGCGCCCGCGAACCACAGGCGCTGAAATTATCACCTTCGCCCCCTCGGGAGACTGCATTATGCGTTCGTTTATCTGATCCACGCTTACGGAGGTTATTTCCCTACCGCATTTAGGGCAGTGCGGAACGCCCGCGTGCGCGAATAAAAGCCTCAGATAATCGTATATTTCCGTGACAGTGCCTACCGTGGAACGCGGATTCTTACTCGTCGTCTTCTGATCTATCGATATGGCGGGGCTTAAGCCGTCTATGCTCTCGACGTCGGGCTTCTCCATCTGCCCCAAAAACATTCTCGCGTAACTCGAAAGGCTCTCGATATACCTTCTCTGTCCTTCCGCGAATATCGTATCGAACGCAAGCGACGACTTACCGCTTCCGCTTAAACCCGTAAATACCACGAGCTTATCACGCGGTATCGTCACGTCGATATTTTTGAGATTGTTTTCCTTCGCGCCGTGCACGCGTATGTCGCTACGCATTATTTATCTCCTCTGAGCTTCTTGAGTTCCGCTATTCTGTCGCGCAGAACGATCGCCCCTTCGAAGTCGTATCCCGCAGCCGCCGTCGCCATTAAGCCGCGTAAATGTTCGATCTCGGCGTTGATCTCGCGTTTAGTCATCTTCTTCTTGTCTTTATCGAATTCCGCTTTCTTCGATATGGCTATAGTATTGACTATAGGCTTTACGATAGTACGCGGAGTAATGTTGTGAGCGATATTGTATGCTATCTGTTTCTCCCTACGTCTGTCGGTCTCGGCTATGGCTTCGCGCATGCTTCCCGTCATTACGTCGGCATACATGATTACTCGGGCGTCTTTATTGCGCGCCGCGCGCCCTACGGTCTGCACGAGCGACGTGCGCGACCTCAAGAAGCCTTCCTTATCCGCGTCGAGTATCGCTACGAGCAGTACTTCCGGAATGTCCAGACCTTCGCGCAGAAGGTTGATGCCCACGATAACGTCTATATCGCCGCGGCGAAGCCTGTTGATTATATCGATACGGTCGAGAGTATCGATGTCGGAATGCATGTATTCCACCTTGATATGGTGTTCTTTGAGGTATTCGGTAAGGCTTTCCGCCATTTTTTTCGTAAGCGTGGTGACCAGCACCCTGCCGCCCGCGTCTACTGCGGAATTTATCTCTCCTATAAGATCGTCTACCTGTCCCGAGGTGGGTTTCACCGTTATGGGCGGCTCCAGTAGTCCCGTCGGTCTCAAGAGCTGTTCCACGACTTCGCCGCCGGCTTCTTTAAGTTCGTATTCCTGCGGCGTAGCAGACACGCATATCATCTGTTTCACGCGCGCATTGAACTCGTCGAAATTGAGAGGACGGTTGTCGTATGCAGCCGGCAACCTGAATCCGTATTCCACGAGATTGGTTTTGCGCATGCGGTCGCCGTTATACATACCCCTCAGCTGCGGCAAAGTGATATGGCTCTCGTCCACGAATACGATGAAATCTTCGTTGAAGTAATCCATGAGCGTATAAGGCGGCTCTCCGGGACTTCTGCCGTCGAAATATCTCGAATAATTCTCGATACCGCTGCAATATCCCATTTCGCGTATCATCTCGATGTCGTAATTGACGCGCTCGCGTATCCTTTGAGCTTCGATGAGTTTATTCTCGGCGGTGAATTCCGCCTCGCGCGCTTCCATATCGAAATGTATTTCCTCAAGGGTACCTTCGAGTTTATCGGAACCGACGACGTAGTGCGTGGCGGGATAGATCGCGACGTGCTGAACGTAATTTATCGCCTTACCGGTCACGGTATCGAA
>CALVNM010000086.1 GCA_944349735.1 uncultured Clostridia bacterium
TTCCCCGAATACGTGGCAAGCAAAGGCGGCGTGGTTTCCTATATGAAAAACGTGGCTTTAAGGCTCGCGCCTTACGGCGCCACAGCCAACAGCCTTTCGCCCGGCGGAGTGCTTACTCCTTTGAACGCGCCTGTCATGAACGACGAAACGAAGTGGGCTAAGATAATGAGCCTTACTCCGCTCGGGAAATGGGCTTCGGCGGACGAGATAGCCGAATGGGCATATTTCATGACAGTGATCAACAAGTCCATGACGGCGCAGGATCTCCTTATCGATAACGGAGAAGCTGCAAAAGCCGAATTCGTATGGTAGAACTTCTCTCTGAGTATCCGATCGGCGCATGCACTTGAATCATGCGCTATTTTTGTAGCGCAAGATACAGATTTGTATATCCTTGCATGCTGCTGTCAGGTACCCGAAACAGGTGCCACACGGAGCGAACCTATAATCATTGCATAATTTTGAATAATTTAGTTTATTGACCTCGGTATAAATTTTATAGTATAATAACAAATATAGATTCGTTTTTTTTGATTTTTAATGTTAGGACCGAGAAAGTTATGAGCTATAATTCCGGCTGCCCTCGTGTATTTTTCGAGGTCGGTAGCGGATACGCATATTAGGGAATGCGGATATATGTCCTGAAAGCGATAGATGAGCTTGCAGGTTATATAAATAAAACTCAATAGGAGAGCAAAGATGAAAAAACTGACTGTTTTGACCATCTTCGCCGTGATCGTTTCCGTCCTGCTTACGGCTTGTACTTTCGGTACATACAGCGTTACGTTGGACTACGGATACGGCGAACCGACGGTAACTACGGTCGACGGCGGGAGTGTTTTCATTCTGCCCGAAGCTGAACGCGACGGTTACGATTTCCTCGGTTGGAAATCGGAAGGCGGCTATCGTATGATGCAGGCCGGCGAGAAAGTCACCGTAACTTCCGACGTCACCTACAAAGCGTATTGGGTGATAGAAGGCGGGCTGCCCGAGCCTCCGCCCGAAACGGTAAAAATAGTGTTGAAAGACGGCGACGAAGTCGTTGCCACGGAGACTGTCGTGAAAGGAGCGGAATTTGTCGTGCCCGATTGCGACGTCATACACGAGGGCAAGGATTTTGCAGGCTGGTCTTCGGAGGATCTGAATTATAATCCCGGAGATAAATTTGTAGCCGACAAGAATTGCGTTCTGACAGCACAATGGGCGGATAAAATATTGACCGTTACTTTCAAGGACGGCAATTCCGTTTATAAGACCGAGGAAATTACTTACGGAAGCGAGTTGACTGTTCCGGAATGTGACGCAGAACACTTAGGCAAGCGATTCTCCGGTTGGAAACTCGGCGAAGTTGCATATAATGCCGGGAACAAACTTATCGTCAAGGAAAATTGTGAATTTTCCGCAGTATGGGTCGATATCGAATATATTATCAGGTTTATCGATAACGACGGAACCGTACTGAAGACGGAAACTTTACTGTACGGCGATATGCCTACGGCTCCCGAAGCGGGAGACAAGACAGAGAGTGAAACGACCGTGCTTGTTTTCAGCGGTTGGGACGCGGAGATCGTCGCGGTGACGGCGAATAAGGACTATACCGCAACATATATTCCGACAACCCGATACTATCCGGTAAGCTTTTTAGGCGGTGATTTCGTCCGTTTCACAGATACGGAAGGAGCGGAGATCACGGAAATATCGCGCGAATATAACGAACCGTATTATTTCTGCGTAGTTAAGAATGCCGGCGTTGATATAAGCGGCATGCGCGTATCGGTAGACGGCGTCGAGGTATCGGCGCAAGACGGAATATATACTGCGGTATTCAGCGAAAATACCGTTGTATCGGTGGAAGGCGCG
This sequence comes from uncultured Clostridia bacterium, assembly GCA_944349735.1. Classification (GTDB taxonomy): domain Bacteria; phylum Bacillota; class Clostridia; order Christensenellales; family DTU072; genus Stercoripulliclostridium_A. The sequence continues at coordinate 1,861 of CALVNM010000086.1, forward strand.
GTCAAAATAGAATACTTCCTGAATTTCAATTCCGAGAACGCAACATATACCGCGGAAATGCCGGATGAAGTTGTCTACGGAAGTACCGTAAAAGTGCTCGCAAGAGGTAACGAATGGTATGAGGACGCGGCGCCGGCCGTAACATACGCGGGAAGCGAGATCGTTTCGTGCGGCACAGAAGTCGCAGATGACGTTACTTATTTTGTTTACGAGATAACCGTTACGCGCAACGGCGTGATTTTGATAAGCGGCGTAGAGGACGTGATACCCGTTACGTTTGTAGATATCAACAACGATGAGATCGTTCTTGAGTGGACCGTTTCGTACGGCTGGATAGGTAAACTCGACGGATTGCTCAATAATAATATTGCAGTCACAAACCGGTCCGACGGAAACGAATATCTCATCTACAACAATTATTATTTCGGAATACTCAACGGGACAGCGCTCGCTATAACCGACCTGGAACTCGATTCTTATGTCGTTGACGACGCTTCCGAATATTTCCTCAGATACGACACGGAAAATATCGAAGATCTGTATCCCGTCAAAGGCGGAGATAACGTGTATCATTATCTTTATTTCTTCGGACAAGCGTATATTTACGGCGTGGGATGTACTGCTCCGGAGGGTTATTCCGATTTCGCTTATTATTACGACGGCGCCGGCGAGTGGAATGAGAACTTCGTCGTTTCCGAAGGCGTAAACAAACTGTCGGTCGACGGAATCGACGTCAAAGGTTTCTCGGTAGGTACCGAGGTCTATATAAAGTTTACTTTGACCGGAGGAACGGACGAATATCCCGTTCTCAAAGACTACACGACGGGGATAAACGTTGAACCCGAATATTACGAGATTCTCGGCGAAAACGTGCTTTGCTATAAGATCACAGTAAACAGTGACTCTAACGAATATCTGTGCGGATCGCCTAAAGCGAAATATACATTTACTTTGGACGAACAGCATGCCAAAGTTGTCTGGAGTACCAGACCCGCTGCAGAAGTAACCGAAGGCGGAAGCGTGTTCATGCAGTTCCAAGCCTGGTATTCGATGCTTAACGTGACCGATATCGACGAATACATCGATAACAGCGGCTCTGTGCCCGTGATCAAAGAAGGTATGAAACCCTTTGAGGCGACTGCAGAGGACGGAAGTGATGTGCAATTCGATTATACGATTACTCCTCTGGGTACATTCGCGTACACGATAGCCATAACGGTCTCAGGGATTGACAGCAATATTACGATGAAATTTAATTTCGCGGCGTTGGGACTGGAAATACCTTATACCGTAACGGAAGGTTACACCCTTTATGCTGACGGTAAGCCTGTTGACGGTGAAATAGGAAGCGTAATAAACGTCAGTCTCTATACAAGCGGCAATTACGAACTCAGAGCAAACGAAGGTTTCATGTTCGTATCCGACGGAGATCCTCAATTTGTTATAGACCGTGACGGTTCCGGCAGCGTCGTTACCGGTACGATAACTTTGATAGACGCTACCGTAGCGAGATTGAATACCGCGCTTGCGGCGTCAGAGGTATACGTGGCTCAAGGATTCTCCGTTAGCGGATTGGTTGCGGTCAAATATACTTCGCTCGTAAGCCACGACGAATTCAATTGCGCCACTAGCGATACTCTTAACGGGATAACTTATGTCGAAGAGCCTAAGGCATATATAGGCGAGGACGGCGTATTTTCGTTCAAAGTAAAGCTTCCTTACGGTAACACGCCTGTGCTGTACGTTGAGTACGCTTCTCGTCCGAGCGACGGTTCGGTAAAGTATTACCCGGTAGAAATTTCGCACGAAGGAACTGTTACGTCCACGTTTACCTTCACAGTAAGCGGAGTGGATTCGGATATCGGCTGGTTCATCAAGCTTGTTCCCAACGTTTACGAAGTTACGGTGAATTACGGAGACGTGACGGAAGTAATAGAGCTGGCGCACGGAACGGAGCTTGAAGGCTGTGACCTTCTTCCCGAATATTTCGAAGGCTATAAAGACGACGTTGCGGGTAAGTTCACCGTAATCGGATGGGCGACTAGAGAGGATGCCGCCGAACCGGACATCATATCGGTCAGCGGTCCCGTAACGATATGGGCGGTCACGGAATTCGAGCCTTACGTCTGATCCGTAGCGGCAATATGTTCGAGCCGACGATTCTTTTAGGGTCGTCGGCTTTTCTTATACGAAACGACCTTTTGGCTCGTCGCACGCCCCAGTTGTTTACTTGAGTTGTATTAGGTTAAGTTATGTGGTATAATCTTAAAGACGGTATGCGGGACTTGGAGCCGGACTGAAGCGCTCCCCCGGTTTGTTCAATAAGAGATATATAAACGGATCGTATGCGAAAAATAATTGTTACGGTTACCATGATCTTAATATCGGTATGCCTTTTTACGCTTTCCGGTTGCGGAGGGAAAGAGGGCGTTAATTATAATTCGTTGATGAGTAACGCGGACGAGTACTCTTTCGAAATCGTATATACGGATTCGTCCGAGCCTAACCCCGTATATGTTACCTGTTATCGGAAAGACGGCGCATACGCTTACAGATTTTCTTTGGTGGAATTCGATTACGCGGAGCTTGCGTACAGGCAGATATTCCGTGGCAACAGGCTGTACGAGATATGCGAAGTCAAAACCGATCTCGTCTGGACGGGACAATATAAAATAAACGAAAACGTCGGCACGCACGACGAGAGAAATTTTATATACAAATACACCGATCTTATTACGACCGGAAGCTATGCGACTATGTTGACTACCGGGAAAAAGTCGGTATACAGAGATCTGGACTGTATCGAATACAACTTTACGTACGACGGCAAAAATTTCACGTACGTATTCGAAAAAGATACCGACCTTCTGCTTAAATTCGTCATGCGGGAAGGCGATAACGTAAAGACGCTGGAATATTTCAATTACAAATTCGAGAACATAGATACCGCCTGCCTGTATCCGCCGACTGCTTTCGGTATAAACGGCGGACAGGTCAGTTTGTACTTCGAGACAGACGAGTTGATATATGAATATTTCATTGAATAAAGGAGAAGCCATGAAACTCGGTTATGACAGAACTGAAATCGAATTCGCTCCGGAAAGCGGGCGACTGAAAGGGATATTGCTTCCCAACGCCGTGGAGGTGGCTCTTACGGGCGAAGCCGAGGTTCGCCGCGCGCTGGACGCGCCTATCGGCGCGAAGCGTATAGAGGAACTCGTAAAGCCCGGTCAGAAAGTGTGTATAGTCACGAGCGACAT
>CALVNM010000087.1 GCA_944349735.1 uncultured Clostridia bacterium
CGAACCGCATTATAACGACCAAGGGCAAAGGACAAGCCGAAAGGCTTGTTTCTTTTTGCCCTTGGTGCGCAATAAGGGACAGTCTCCCCGTATTATACGCCGGCAAGCGCATAATACGGGGTGCGTTGTATCGAGGCAAAATGCCTCGATACATACGAGGGAAACGTGCACCCGTAAAAGAAATATGCCATAAGGCGCCTTGTAAAGTATATAGAAGAAATATAGTAACTACGAGTGTCCCCGAAAGCCTGAACAAGCAGAGAAGCAGGATAAGCTTTCGGCGCCCGATACGGGGTGCGCTATTTTGACAGCCGAAGGGTGTCAAAACTGACGAGGGGAACGTACACTCCTAAAAGAAATACGCTATAAGGCGCCTTGTGAAGTATATAGAAGAAATACGGTAACTACGAGTGGTCCCGAACCGCATTATAACGACCAAGGGCAAAGGACAAGCCGAAAGGCTTGTTTCTTTTTTGCTCTTGGTGCGCAATAAGGAACAATTTACTTTGTCGATAAAAAACGAGCGGATTAAGTTCGTCGATCGACTTAATGAGAGAAGATTTTCGATAAAATATCAACGTATTATATTTTCGTCATATCGTCGTTTTTGTCGTTATTATCGTCGCCGTTTGTTGCGTCGAATTGCTCCGTAACATCGTTAAATTGCGAGCGCATTTTACGGTTGACGATAAAGTAGTAAACTATGCAAAGGAGAAGACTTGCCGCGGCTGAGACGGGCACCGCTATGCCTATCATAAGCATATTAGTGTCGGGAAGGTAGCGGAAAACGTAGGAAAGTGGGATCCTTACCGCAAACGCGCTGAGTAGTCCCTGTATCATAACGAAAGGCGTTTTGCCGAGTCCGTTGAAAAATCCGAGCATACAGAACGACACCGCTATTATCATATATTCGAAAGAACAGCTCTTGAAGTAGAGGGCGGCGGAAGCTATCACCTCTTCGTCCGAGGTAAATATTCTTGCCAGCAGATCGCCGCCGAAGAAGGTCATAAAGAATACCGCAAGTCCGAACGCGAAGGATATTGCGGTAGTGCGGAAAAGGGCGGCGTTTGCCCTGGGGTAGTTGCCGTGACCGATATTCTGAGCAACGAAAGCGGAGAGCGCCGAGAGGAAGGACATCGGCACTATTGCAAGGAAAACGAAAAGTTTTTCGGCGATACCTATGCTTGCCGACTGTACCACTCCAAGTCCGTTGATTATCGCGGTTATGATGAGGAAAGAGATACTGACGAGGAAATCCTGCATCGCTATCGGTGCGCCGACGAACAATATTTTTTTGATAAAGCCTTTCGTCTTGAAACCCGATTTGCGAACGGGGAAGGGCAGACCTTTTTTTAATAGGTAGAGGAGGGAGAAAATTACGCTCGATGCCTGAGCTATCACGGTGGCGAGGGCGGCTCCCGCGGCGTCCAGATGCAGTACCGCCACGAATACGAGATCGAGGACGATATTGACAAGGCACGCTATTGCCACGAATATGAAGGGCGTGACTGAGTTGCCGATACCGCGGAAAATGCCGCTTATTCCGTTATACGCCGTGATGAAGATCATTCCCGCGCCGCATATCCTTATATATTGAACGGTGCCTTCGAGCGCGGATTCGGGAGCTTTGAGAAGGCGCGCGAGCGGTTCGGGGATCGCTACGAGCACCGCCGTGATCGTGACCGCGACGACGGCGAACAGCTTGATCATACCGCATACCACGTTGCCTGCTTTTTCGAGTTCGCCGGAGCCTACGGATTGCCCGATAAGTACGGTTACGCCCATAGTAAGCCCCGTAACTATCGCCGTTACGGCGACCATGAGCTGACTTCCGGTAGCCACTGCGGAAATGCTCGAGGTAGAACCGAACTGTCCGACTACGACGAGATCCACCGCTCCGTAGAGGGCTTGGAGAAAGAGCGACAGCATGAGCGGTATCGCGAAGCGTATCAGCGGCGGTAAAATTTTGCCTTGTAGAAATCCGTTATCTTTCATCTCGCATGTTCCGTTAAAGTCCTTCAACAGGTTAACGCATTTACGCGCCGATGTCAAACGAAAAAGGCGGATGATCGAAATGCGTTTTATGCCGGTCCAAATGTTCCAATTCCGTTGTATAAATTCCGCCTATGCGTTATAATGTTAATAATTTGAGAATATCGGCGTTTCTAAAAGGCGACGATACAAAATGGTGGATTATGATTGAAAATGTGACAGACATACTTTCGATAGCCGCAAGATTCAGGACCGACGCTCATGTCGTAAAAGCAGAGCGTTACGGTTGCGGGCATATCAACGATACTTACCGTATTACCGACGAGCGCGGGAAGTATTACATATTGCAGAAGATAAATAATAACGTATTCCGCAATGTGGAAGCACTCATGCGTAACATAACCGGCGTTACCGGGTATATCGCGCGTAAAACGGTCGACGGGCGCGAATGCCTCGAAGTCATACCTATTCTCGAAGGCGGCAATTATCTTAAGATCGCAAGCGGATATTACCGCATGTATAATTTTATATATGGCGGAGTAAGTATAGAGACCAGACCGAGTATAAACGAGATGCGCGTGTCGGGACAGGGGTTTGGACGTTTTCAACAGCTTTTGGACGGCTATCCCGCGGCAACGCTATTCGATACGATACCCGATTTCCATAATACGGTGAGCAGGTTCGCTCGATTCCGCGAGGCGATAGCCGCGGACACTGCGGGAAGGCTCAGATATGTCAAGAAAGAAGTCGAATGGTATCTCGAGCGCGAGAAATATTGCGGGGTAGTTTTGAAGGGCATCGCGGACGGCTCCATACCTCTCAGAGTCACGCATAACGATACCAAACTCAATAATGTTCTCATAGACGTAAGGCATAACGAAGCGGTAGCGGTTATCGATCTCGACACGGTGATGAAAGGGAGTATCCTGTACGATTTCGGCGACGGCATACGCTCGGGAGCTAATACGGGAGCGGAAGACGAAAAAGATCTTGGCAAAGTCAATTTTTCGCGTGAATTGTTCGACGCTTACGCCGAAGGTTTTATCTCCGAGGCAGGCGCAAAGCTTACGGAAACGGAAAAAAAGCTTATGGCTTTCGGAGCGGTGCTCATGACTTACGAATGCGGTATGCGCTTTCTTACCGATCATCTCGAAGGCGATACCTATTTCAAAGTACACCGCGAAGGGCATAATCTCGACCGCACGCGTACTCAGATGAAAATGGTCGAGGATATGGAAGCGCAACTTAAAGATATGGAGGCAACGATAGAGCGGTATGCTTAAACCGTCTATTTCAGTAGAAAAAGACGTCAACGTCGTAAAGTTGAGGGACAACGTCACCGGGCACGACGCGCCGAAAGATACGGAAGTAAGACTTTGGTCTGAAGAGGGCGCCGTCAAATTCCTTTTCGAATGCGTCGATAACGAGATCGTTTCCAAAGGCAAAGCGTTCAACGATAAGCTGTACGAAGGCGACGTCGTGGAATTTTTCCTTACCCTCGGCAGCCGAGAAAAGTATCTCGAACTCGAAGTTAATCCCGACGGAGCGGAATACGCCGTCATAGTGGTCAACGAAGGCGGAATGGGTAATTTCAGGCTGTATCCTTTGGAGTCGAGTCCGTTTACTTCGCGTACGGAGCGTACTAAAAGCGGCTGGCGTACCGAGTGGACGATACCGATAGGGAATCTGGAGGCTCTCGGCTGGACGGAGGAATGTTCGTACTGCAATATTTACCGTCAGGATTTTTCGGGCGAAGGCAAGCTCAGACTTTACGCCTATAATCCGACGTACGCAGAGACATTCCATTTGCCGGCGAGTTTCGTCCCATTCCTTACGTCGGACGAATAACATAACGAGGCGATTATCGCATAAATTATCTAAATCATTCATAAGGAGATGAGAATATGAAAGTTTTGGTTACAGGCGGAGCGGGTTACATAGCTTCTCATACCGACGTGGTATTGCTCGAAGCGGGTTACGACGTGATAGCCGTCGACAATTTCGTCAACAGCTCTTACGAAAGTATCGAAAAGGTCGAGAAGATCACTTCGCGCAAAGTAAAATTCTATGAAGGCGACGTTTGCGACAAAGCGGTGCTCGAGAAGATATTCTCCGAAAATCAAATAGACGCGGTTATACATTTTGCGGGACTTAAAGCGGTGGGAGAAAGCTGCCGTAAGCCTTTGCTTTATTACCGCAACAACCTTATGTCCACGCTTTCGCTGCTCGAAACGATGGCGAAGTACGATGTCAAGAGATTCGTATTCAGTTCGTCGGCGACCGTTTACGGCACGCCCGAGAGGCTTCCTCTCGACGAAGGGTGCAGGCTTTCTACTACCAATCCTTACGGAACGACCAAGCTCATGATAGAAAATATCCTGCGCGACGTGTACGCGGCGGATAATAGCTTTCACATACTGCTTTTGAGATATTTCAACCCTGTGGGCGCGCATGAGAGCGGACTTATCGGAGAGGACCCGAAGGGTATCCCCAATAATCTCATGCCCTACGTCGCGAAAGTCGCGCACGGCGAGCTTCCCTTCCTCAACGTGTTCGGCGGCGATTACGATACCCCAGACGGCACCGGCGTGAGAGACTATATCCACGTAATGGACCTTGCGGAAGGGCACCTTGCCGCGCTTAAAAACATCGATAAATACGGAGTGGACGCCGTAAATCTCGGCACGGGAGTAGGGTACAGCGTTCTCGATATGGTGAAGGCGTTCGAGAAGGCGAGCGGCAGACCCGTTCCGTATAAGATAGTGGATCGCCGTCCCGGCGACATAGCCGCATGCTATGCTTCTCCCGAGAAAGCGAAAAACGAACTCGGCTGGAGCGCGAAGCGTAACCTCGAGGACATGTGCAGAGATCTTTGGAATTTCCAGACTCATAAATAATATACAATCGAAAAGTAAGGATAAAAGATGTATAACTCCAAAATGTACGAACTGGGCAGTAAGCGCTCGGTGATAAGAGAACTGTTCGAATTCGGTAAGAAACGCGCCGCGGAAGTGGGCGCGGATAAAGTCTACGACTT
>CALVNM010000088.1 GCA_944349735.1 uncultured Clostridia bacterium
CGTGCAAAATAAGGCGCACGTCACGGAACGCTTGCTTATTATATCATAGGTATTTACGGTTATCAAGCGAATTACTCAACTTTTCCGATTAAATTAGCGCGGGCAAATATTGACTTATGCGCGCTCGTGGGGTATCATAAATTATAAACAAAAGAACGGAGGAACTCTTTTATGCCCGAAAGTTTCGTATCGGTATACGTGCTCGGCGCGATAATAGCCGCGATCATCATAGCGATGTCGGTTGTTTTTCTCGTCAAAGCGGCGCGCAGAGCCAAAGCTATCGGAATGGACAAGAAAATCGTCACCGAAACGATCAAAAACAGCGCTTTATTCTCGATAATCCCTTCTATCCCGATAGTCATCGGTATAGGAATAATGATGCAGTTCCTGGGACTCGCGATACCCTGGATAAGACTTTCGGTCATAGGCGCGCTCCAGTACGAGATACTTGCGATGGATCAGGCGGGAGTCACTACGGCGACGGACAATACCGCGATAGCCACCGCCTGCGTAGTCATGACGATAAGCATCATAACGGGACCTTTGTTCAACGCGATATTCTATAAAAAATATCAGAACAAGCTCCTCGAACTCCAGGAAAAGAACGAACGCAAGATGAACGCGATAACGGGAGCGCTCCTGGGCGGAATGCTCGCGGGCATAATGTCCGCGATAATCATGGGAGGCTTCTTCGGCATCAACTCTCCCGTGACCGACGCGAGCGGAATAACCACTTACGGCGAGATAACGCTCATCACGCTTGCCGCGAGCGTAATTCTTATGGGGCTGTGCGGAGTGGTATTGCTCGTATTCAAACAGAAATGGATAGAATCCTACGCTTTGCCGATAAGTATCCTCGGCTCTCTGGCGATAGCTTTCGCATTCATACCGGTATTCGCGTAAGGAGGAATTAAAAATGAAAAAATCGGATTTTTTCGGCGTAGCCGCAACTAGAGAAGATCATAACAACCAGATGCACAATCTGGGCAGGATATTCACCTGGATAGCCTTGGGATTCATCTGCGCGTTGCCCATAGTGTATTGCATTTCCGCGGGCGTCACTCCGAACTGGTCACAACTCGGCGTATGCGTACCGTTTATGGCGGGTTACTGGGCGATAGGACTCATCGAAGCGCTGAGTTACGCGCCGCTTCTCGGAACGGGCGGACAATACCTTTCGTTCATCACGGGCAACATATCCAACCTCAAGCTCCCCTGCTCGCTCAACTCGCAGACCATTGCGAAAACGAAGCAGGGCTCCGAAGAGCAGGAAATAGTTTCGACGATATCCATTGCTGTGGGAAGCATCGTGACGACGGTCATTATAATAATAGGACTTATCCCGCTTGCGATATTCCAGAACGAAATAGTTAACGTCCTGAAGCCCGTGTCGCCCTACGTTATCCCCGCGATATTCGGCGGGCTCACGATGGTACTCATGGCAAAATACTTCAAGATCGCCGTGATACCTTTCGCGGTATGTCTTCTGATATGCCTTGTGGGCAATCTTATCGGTTACGGCGAAACGGTGAACAGCCAGTCCACCATGGTCATAGTGGGAATGGTGGTAAGCATAATTTCCACGCTTGTACTGTATAAATTCAACAAAATCTGACGTTATCCGAAAAGGTCAAAAATGCTTGCCGAAAACATCACCGAACTTATAGGAAACACGCCGTTGCTTCGCTTGGGTAACGGCAACATCTACGCCAAACTCGAATACTTCAATCCTTTACATTCCGTAAAAGACAGAGCGGCGCTGTATATGATAGAAGGCGCGGAAAAGCGCGGCGAACTCAAAGCGGGCGGCACCGTCGTGGAAGCCACGAGCGGCAACACCGGCATAGGACTTACCTATATCGCGTTGCAGAAAGGATATAACGCGGTGCTCGTGATGCCCGAAAACATGAGCGACGAGCGCAAGAAACTTCTACGCCACCTCGGCGCGGAAGTGGTGCTTACGCCTAAAGAAGAAGGTATGGCGGGCGCGCACGCGAAAGCGTACGAAATAGCCCGCGAAAGAGGCGCCTTCGTTCCCGACCAATTCTCCAATCCCGACAATGCGCTCGCGCACGAAGAAACCACGGCTAAAGAAATCATCGCCGATCTTAACGGAATCGAACCCGATTATCTCGTACTTACTTTCGGCTCCGGCGGTACGATCTCGGGGCTCGGCAGAGCGCTGAAAAAGGTTTATCCCGCGTTGAAAGTCGTAGCGGTGGAACCTGAGGAAAGCCCCCTCCTCTCACGCGGCTACGCCGGTGCGCACGGCATACAGGGGATAGGCGCGAACTTCATTCCCGCGCTTCTCGACAAAGACGTCATAGACGAAACCGTGTGCGTAAAAAGCGCGGACGCGATAGCCGCCGCCACCCGCGCCGCCAAAGAATACGGTACCCTCATAGGTATCTCCTCAGGCGCCGCGCTTGTGGCTTCCGAGCTTGTCTCGGCAAGGGATCCCGCGGCAGTCGTGGTCACCCTGTTCCCCGATACCGGAGAAAGATATCTGAGCGTTTGGGATTCCTGATCGCGCGTTACGATAGCCGTAACTCATAAACAGCGATAATTCAAGCACAAACAAACCGCCCTCGTTCCGGGGCGGTTTATTTACGTTATATAAGGCATTTCAGTTCCGATCCGTCAGATGAGGAAGCAGGCGGCTACGATAAGCAGTACAACGCTTATCCCCACGAATACCGCTCCTATCGCGCGCTTGTTTTTGACGTATATCTTACGGACGGCTCTGCCGTTATACGCTGGAGTCACGACTGCGTCTCCTTCAGGTGCGCGGGTATGCTCGTACAGCTTTTCGACGCCGAATTTCCTGCCCGGGTAAGCGTACTCGTCGTACGCAGCCGGCGGCGTATAGGGCGCGGGAACGTAACCGATATTGTATTGGACGCGCGGCGCGGCTCCCCCCACTCTTCCGCCGTTACCGTAAACGGCAAAGGGAACGGGTTTGACGTCTGAGTTATAATCTTTACCTACCACCATCAATCTTTCGGACGGCATAATATCTCTCCTCGCTTTTTATAAAATAATAATACAACAACGAAATTCAAAAGTCAATACGCGGTTTCGTACGAAATATCGACTTTCGGCGGCGTATGTCATAATATTTAATTATGTTCAGACTCGGAATAATAGAAGAAAGCATATCGGACGAAGCGATCGCGGAAGCGCTCGCGGAATATTTCTTATCCGAACGCACGGAAAGCGTCGAAGGCGACGAATGTCCCCTGTGGCACGTCAAAGAATATCGTATTCCGGACGAAAAAATGTCGGAAACCGCAAAAGTCCTCGCCGCACTCGTCAAAAAGACATGGTACGCACACGGATTCAACGAAAAGGAACTTTACGTTATACTTCACGGTAAATACTTCGTACTGCCGCCGAAGCGCAATTTCAAATGGCGCGAAATGATACGTTACGGCGTCAAATACGCCGATACCGACAAAAAATATCTCAGAAAAATACCGCTTCATATCTGATTTCTATAAAAACGCCCGCGTCGTGCGGGCGTTCTTTCACTATTTGCTTTCATTCTTTCTAACCGCGCGTTCAGCTCCTCGCGGCGATGGCTTTCGCTATGGTATTCGTAAGCGACAGCTCCGGATCGAAAGAATCCGTCCCGAAGTGCCATATCATTATGCCTCCGAGTCCCGCGTCCATCGCATACGCCGTCTTATCGTATATCATCTGCCTGCCGTTATAATAATTGAGGAGCGCGGGATGACTCACGCCGTTAATGTCGGTATAGGCTTCGACGTAACTGTTTTCGAAGGGCGAAAGCTTGTCCGCAACGTCGTAATAGTTCCCCCAATAAGGATCGGCGTTCACCGGACGCGAATAATAAGGTACGCCGAGATTGAATTTTTTGAGATCGAGCCCTTTATCGATAAGTTTATCCACCACTTCGTATGCGGACGTATAGAACGCGGCGTGATTTCCGCGTTCGTCGAACATGTCGTAAGACATTATCTCTATGCTGTCGAAGTTTGAGAGATCTTTTTTAGTGAGTTTCCCTACGCCGATATTCCATATCGCCAGCGCCGCAGTCAGCAACTTGCCCTCAGGAAGCGCCGATTTCAGTTCCTTCACGAACTTTTTATAAACCGTGTAGTCTTTCAGCGTTTCGGGATATTCGTAGTCGAACGACACCCCGTCCAAAGCGTATTCCTCGACAAAAGCGAGAAGATTTGCTTTGAGATTATCGGAATTTGTACCCATCGCAGAATTGTGCCTTCCCGGTACCGTCAGCCCGTCGCCGAAATCCTTGTTGCCGAGCACCATGACGACCACCGTGGCGGAAGGATTGAGCGATCTGATTTTCGCAACGGCGTCTTTAAGCAATATCTGCGCGCTTACCTTACCAGAACTCGTTTCGAGTTCGTTGAAGACAAGATCTCCGTCCTTATTGAAATATACCACGTTGAACAAATTGAAATCGGTGACTTTCTTGGCGACCTCCGCTTTTTCGCCCGCGAGCGCCGCCGCTTCGTCTACGCTTATATATGCCATTATCTCGAAATCGTCTGCCGTACCGCTCACCATATAGGCTTCGGGCTTACGAAGCTTCCATTCTCCGTCCGAGGACAGCACTTCTATCCTTATACTCCTTGCCGTCACCCTTTCGAAAGCGCAATACCTCAGACCCTCGATATAATCGTTTCCGTAAAACGCGACGTCGGATCCGTCCGCGTAAATGCGAAACGAAGTAATATTCTCGCCCTTCTCTTTCAATACGAGCGTATTGAACGTCACAGACTTACCGAAATCGAAAACCGCGCTGTCGCCGGCGTTTCCCGAATCGCTCAGGAATTTCCCGTCCTCGGCAAGATCCTCGAAAGCCTCGGTTATCGCTTTGGGAGTCTTGCCCGTACATGCCGAAAGCGCAAATACGCTTGCGACGACGCAGATCAGCATCATTATCGGAAGTATTTTTTTCATTATCCGCTCCTCGGAATAAGCTCGTTA
>CALVNM010000089.1 GCA_944349735.1 uncultured Clostridia bacterium
TTTTCGAGATAAATGCCTATTTCGTCGAGCGCGAGGTGGTTTTTGACCCATTCAAGGCATTTTCCCGAAGTTTCCATTTCCGCAAAGTAAGTGAATTTACCCGGTTGCGCGCCCACGATGGAAGCTATCATCGCGCTTGTGTCGACCATCGATTTGTCCACGACCGTTCCTATCCAGCCCGAAGTGCCCGAATATATGTGCGTGTCGCCGAGAGCGGTGCTTCCCGCGCCCACTCCGATAAGACTCGCGTCGCCGCCTCCGCCGAATACTTTTGTGCCTTCCTTGAGACCTAATTCTTTCGCCGCCTTGGCGGTGAGTCCGCCCACGCAGTCCGTGGAGGAAATTATTTCGGGAAGATGCGCGGGATTTACGCCGAGCATCTTGCATACGGGGAGACTCCATTTCCTCGTGCGTATGTCGAGCATTAGAGTCCCGAACGCCGAGTCTTCCGTTACGCACAGTCGCGAGGTGCATTTGGCGATCAGATAATCTTTGACGTCAAGCCATTTATGTACTCTTGCGAAAACTTCGGGTTCGTGAGCTTCCACCCATTTGTATTTCCAGACGGGATCCTTGACGCTCGCGGATACCGCGCCGGTGTAATATAACGATTTCAGAAGTTTGAAAATATTCGCGCCGGCTATCTGCAATCCGTACGCCATTCCTTTCTTGATCTCTTCGCGTGCGCGTTGATCCATGTAGCTCATCGCGCGTCTTACGGGCTCGCCGTCCTTGTCCACGAGTACCAGCCCCTGCATCTGCGAACAGAAGGAAATACCGAGGATATCTTCGGGTTTCACGCGGGATTTGTCGAAAATACGCTTAGTGGTCACGCACATGGCGTTCCACCATTCGGCGGGATCCTGTTCCGCCCCGCCGCCGCCCACGACGTATAAATTGTATCCTTCGGTAGAGGAGGCTTTGAGCTCGATCGTGTCTTTTATATCGAAAAGACAGGTTTTGATACCGGTGGTACCGACGTCGTAAGTGATGATGTAATTTGACATTTGTTTCCTCCGCTCGGCGGGCGTATGCCGCGATAAATTTGATGTTTTATACCGTTATTATACAACCCCGTACGTAGTTTGTCCAGTCAAAATTACGCGCGGAAGCGCGTATGCGTTTAAGTTGCGCGCGAGCGCGCGGTATGTTATAATTGCGTTACCGAAAGTCGCGGGGCGTAAAGTCTCGTAAAGGTGGTTCATGCGCGTGGAAGGTTTCAGACCGTATTTCGCTCCGGACGCGGAGATACTCATACTCGGCAGTTTTCCGAGCGTAAAGTCGCGCGAAACGAGTTTTTATTACGGGCATCCGCGCAACAGATTCTGGCGCGTGCTCGCCGCATTCTACGGGAAAGAAGTTCCGCAAAGCGTGGAGGAACGCAAGGCGTTCGTCAAAGCGCACGGTATAGCGTTGTGGGACGTAGTGGTTTCCTGCGAAATAGTCGGCAGCGCGGACGCTACGATACGCGATTACGCCGTAGCTGACTTGAATGAAGTGCTCGACGCGGCTCCGATAAAGAAAATACTCGTCAACGGTACCACGGCTATGAAAATATTTGCAAAAAGTTATCCCGAACTTTTGCCGATGACGACGGCGCTCCCGTCCACGAGCCCCGCAAACGCGCGCTTCGACGTAAGCGCGTGGGAAAACGCGCTCCGTATATAAAAGGCGGTGAATAATATGGAAAAACGTAAAACCGAAACGCTCGGTATTCACGACTTCGCGGCGGTAGCCGCAGCGGAGACGAGAGAGGTATTCTCCGCTACGATGGCAAGCCTGATGGCTTCCGATAAGAGAGTGGTAACGATAGACTCCGACCTTGCCAAAGCCGTCTATACCGACAGACTGCGCGATATGTATCCCGACCGCGCTCTCGACGTCGGGATAGCCGAACAGAATATGATATCGATAGCGGCGGGACTTGCGTCTTACGGCTTCAAGCCTTTTGCCGTAAGTTTCGCGCCCTTTGCCGTAAGGAGCGTGTGCGATCAAATAGTCATGAACCTCGCGTTCACGGGAGCCGACGTTAAAATAGTGGGAGCGGACCCCGGAATAACCGCCGAACACAACGGCGCCACGCACATGACTTTCGAGGACGTTTCGATATTGAGAGCGATACCGGGGATAGTGATCTACGAGCCTGCGGATACGGTGGAACTCAAAGCGGCGCTACCCGTCATCAAAGATTTTCACGGCGTGGTATATATTCGAATGATGAGGAAAAAGACTCCCGCAATACACAATTCGGGATACGAATTCGACTTATTCAAAGCCGATAAACTTACAGATGGCGAGGACGTCACGATAGTTGCGAGCGGAGTAGAGGTGTGTGAAGCGGTGCGCGCGTCGGAGACGCTTCGGGAAGAAGGAATAAGCGCCGAAGTGATCTCGGCGCATACGCTCAAGCCTTTCGATACGGAAACGCTCGTGGATTCCGTACGGAAGACCGGTTGCGCCGTAACGGCGGAAAACCACAATATTCACGGCGGGTTATTTTCGATAGTTACCGAGACTCTCGCGGGGACTTGCCCCGCGCCCGTCGTTCCGATAGGGGTGCGCGACAGCTTCGGCGCGCGAGGGACTTTGGGAGAGCTGAAAAAACTTTTCAAAATGACGGCGGAGGATATCGCCCGCGCCGCGCGCGAAGCCGTAAGAATGAAAAAACGCTCGCCTTAAGCGAGCGCTTTTATTGAACCGACCAATTCAGTCAAACACTTTGGAAATCTTTTTCATAAGCTCCGAAACTTTGAGATGTTGCGGGCAGGCGTGTTCGCATTTGCGGCAGCCGATACAGTCTTTCGCCCGTCCGTGGGTTTTGACGAGGTTGCCGTAGTATTCCTTTTGTGTTGAGAACATATAACTGCGGAAGTTCTTTTCGGCGTTGTACAGCGCGAAATACTGCGGTATCGGAATATGTTTCGGACAGCCGTCCACGCAGTATGCGCACGCCGTGCAGGGGATCGCCGTATTTCCCGTCACCATATCCGCCACTCTGAAGACTATTCGTTTCTCCTCCTCGTCGAGAGGACGGAAATCCTTCATGTAAGCTACGTTGTCGTTTAGCTGCGCCTCGTCGGACATTCCGCTCAGGACCATGAATACGTTGTCGAGGCTCGCCGCGAAGCGTATCGCCCACGACGCCGCACTCATATCGGGAGAGTATGCCTTGAAAAGCTTTTCGGCGTCTTCGGGAACGTGCGCGAGATTGCCGCCTTTGACGGGCTCCATAACGATGACCGGTTTGCCGTGCGCCGTCGCCACTTCGTAGCATTTACGGGACTGTATCGTCTCGTGTTCCCAGTCGGCGTAGTTTATCTGGAGCTGAACGAATTCGACTTCGGGGTGCGCGGTAAGTATTTCGTCTAGAAGCCGCGCCGAATCGTGATAGGAAAAACCTATCTTTTTGATATAGCCTTCCTCTTTTTTACGCGCGATGAATTCGAATGCGTTGAGCGCCTCAGCCTTTCGGTAGTTTTCTTCTCCGAGATTGTGGAGAAGGTAGTAATCGAAGAATTCCACGCCGCAACGCTTGAGCTGACGGGCGAATACTCTTTCGAGCCCGCTCGCGGTGCGCACCATGGAGACGGGCATTTTGTCGGCTATGGTGAACTTGTCGCGCGGATAGCGTTCGACGACCGCCTTGCGGAGCGCGCCTTCGCTCAAGCCGCCGTGGTACATGTACGCGGTGTCGAAATAGGTGAATCCTTCCGCGATGAATTCATCCGCCATTTTGCGGACCTGCTTAATATCGATCAGCAACGGGTTCCCGCTTATGGTGGGAAGCCGCATAAAGCCGAATCCCAGTTTCTTTGCCTGAGTCATGACGTTTACTCCTTATCTGATGACTATAAGCCGATAGGGGGATATAGCCTTTTACGAGCGCGCGGCTGCTTCCACGGCGCGCACGATGACGGGAATGAGTATCAACTGAAGAAGTATTCCGGGGATACCGGGAAGGACCGCCGTCCATACGTCGGCGATTCCCGCGTTAGCGCCGAAAGCCAATACGGCTATAGCGGTGACGAAAGTACGGAGAAGTCTGCCCGCAACGAGCGTGAAAGCGACTTTCAGCGCGGGGTGAACGTCTTTAGAAGCGATAAGACCTGCGGCGAAGCCGTAGCCCGCAAGCTCCGCTACCATGAAGGGCAATACCGCGACAGAGGGCATACCCGTAAGCATATAGCTTACTACGGGGCTCATAGCGCCCGCAACAAGCCCCGCATAGGGACCCGCGAAAAGCCCCAGAGCGATAATCGCAAAGTGCATCGGCAGGAGTATCGAGCCGATAGCGTTACCGGTACCGGTGGCGTAGCCCAGGAGGTGCGCCGCCTGCGGGAGCGCGACAGCCGCCGCAAGGGCTAGAAGGGAAGCCATAACTTTAGCTTTCAGGGATTTTGCCACGGGGGCGGAATAAGAGCCGATAAACATAGATCACTCCTTGATAATCGAATATAAAATACTTTAACATTGTATCTTAATTCACGCATTCCGTCAATATGCGAAAGGCGGTAAAAATCCTTGCAAAGGAATAAAAAGTGTTATATAATCAAATAGCGCCGAAAGGGGCGCGAGCGCGACTTGCTTCCGTAGTTAAATGGATATAACAAACCCCTCCTAAGGGTTAGTTGTGGGTTCGATTCCCGCCGGGAGTACCATGTTTAGTGGATAAAAATGCTGTCCACTGCAAAACCCTGAAAAATGATGAGTTTTTCAGGGTTTTTTGCTGCTTTTCGGGCAAAAACGCAACTTTTGTGCTTCGCAAAAACAGGTTTCGATTTTATGCTGTCTTTTACCTGTTTTTATGTTAAAACAGGACTTGAACCTTGTTTGATTCTTTGTGCAAGAAAAAATTATATAGGCACTTATCTAAATTCTGTTGACAGAATAAGATAACGGTGTTATAATAACGTT
>CALVNM010000090.1 GCA_944349735.1 uncultured Clostridia bacterium
TTCGGCGGATTGGAAATATTCTTGGGATTCATATTGTTCGGTGTTCTCTGGTGCATAACCATTGTGGGAATACCTTTCGGCAAGCAGTGCTTCAAATTCGCCGTCCTTTCGCTGATGCCGTTCGGCGCCGAAGTCAAAAAAGTTTAACAGATTTCCGCGTAAGCAAAATGATCGAAAGCCGCCTTAAACTTAAAGGCGGCTTGTTTTTTTCGTTTCCGTTCGTTTTCCTATACCGTTTAATCGGCTTGGGGCTGGAGGCGCTCGGCTTCGGAAGCAACGCCGCGCGATTCGAGCTCGGCACATTTTTCTTCCACGTCTATCGCGTACTGACGGGAGCCCGGAAGCTCTCTCACCGCTTCGAAACCGTACTTTTCGTAGAAAGAGACTCCTTTTACGTTGGAGGAGCCCACGACGAGATAGACCTTCGGCACGCCGAGTTCTTTGAGGCGGAACATAAGCGCGTTCATAAGTCTGTGCCCTATCCCCTGCCGTTGCGCTTCGGGCAGAATGTCTATGTGCAGGTGTGCAGGCATGCCTCGGGAAAGTTTGCGCTCGAATATAAGCTCCAGATTCTTCGTTACGGCGCGCGAAAATTTATGCTTACGCAAAACGGGAAGAAGATATTTGCGGTAATTCTTTTCGTACTCGCGGTAATCGGGCGCGCAGAAAACGTATCCTATCGCTCTGTCGTCTCCGTCTGCGGCTACGAAAGAAGTATCGGTAGCGTAATCCACGTAATAATCGCAATACAGATCGCACAATACGGCGCGCTTCAGAGGTGTGTCTGTGGCTGAAGCCGAAGCCGTTTCTATGCAGATATGTCTTACGTCCTCTTTATCTGAAGCTCTCAGGCTGCGGATCGAATACATAATCACCTCTTATTTGCCTTTACCGCCGTATTTTTTCTCACGCTCTTTGCGGGCGCAAAGCCCGAGCACCCTCCGCGCGGTGCGTAATAGCTCGTAGCGGGTGATGCCGCCCTCTTTACCGAGCCTTCTTATGGCGCTGTGATCGAAGGGTACTCCGCGGATATTGCCGGGCATAAGCACGTCCACTCCCGAACGAACGCGGTAAGCGTTGTCTTTCACGCCTTCGAACTCGGGACTTTCCGCCCTTCTCATCCACCAATCGGTGATGACAACGCCGTCAAATCCCCATTCGTTACGGAGCACCGTTTCCGCGAGGTCGTAATTGTAATGGCTCCAGACCCCGTTTATTTTGTTATAGCTCGTCATTATGTTGTCGGGCGCGCTTTCGCGTACGCATATCTCGAAACCTTTGAGATAGATTTCGCGCAACGCACGCTCGGATACTCTGCTGTCGTTATAATTCCGATTGACTTCCTGATTGTTGCAGGCAAAGTGCTTGGGGCAAGCCGACGCGCCGCCCGACTGAAACCCTTTGACGCAAGCCGCGGCGGTCTTGCCGCTCAGAACGGGGTCTTCGGAAAAATACTCGAAATTCCTGCCGCAGAGAGGATTCCTGTGGATATTCATACCCGGTCCGAGCATTATATCAGAGCCTATGGCTCTCGCCTCCCTGCCTTCGGCTTCGTAAAGCGCGTTTACGAGCGCGGTATTCCAGGTCGCGGCTATCGCCGTGCCGCAGGGAAGAAGGGTAGCGGTAAGCCTTATACGCACCCCTGCGGGTCCGTCGCAGGTTATGAGCGCGGGAACGCCCCTCAAGCGCAACGCCTTCGTTACGCCGCCGTATGCGCCCGCATTGCCGATAACCCCGTAACGGCTGTTCATGGCTCCTTCGCCGCGCGTAAGAGATTCGAGTTCCCTGTCCGAGAGGGTATCCGCGAAGTCCTCTACCGTGCGGCGCCCCGCCACGACTTCCGAAAAATCGAAACGTTCTGCCGACCTTTCCTTCGCTTCGAATATATTTCCGCAAATACGCGCTTCAAGATCTCTTTCGTTGACGCATACCTTACGGTAAGCGGGGCGAAGTCCCCCGTCCGCGATCTCCGGATACAATACGTCGAAAGCGTTGGCTTTATCGACGCACAAAACTTTTTCGAGTTTAACAATAGATTTACATTCTCCGAGAGTAAACGAGCCCGCTTTCGTCACGTCGCGCACGCTCGAACCTATATAGAATTCGTATTCTCCTTCCTCGAGAACGTACGCGGAAGCGTAGCCTGTGACGCCGCCGTCGTCGAAGGAGGCGAAAGCGTATTCGTCGAATGTAAATTCGCATACTTCCGTTTCACCCGGCGCAAGCTCCGCCGTTTTTGTAAAGGCTACGAGATTCATAAGGGGTTTGCCGAGCCTGCCTTGAGGAGGACGGCAATATATCTGAACTACCTCTTTGCCCGCAACTTTACCCGTATTCGCGACGCGCGCTTTAACGGAGATTTTACCGTCCTTATATTCAAAGCCGCACGGTTCGATCGTGAAAGAAGTATAACTCAAACCGAAGCCGAAAGGATAAAGGACTTTCTCCGGCGCAAAGGTCTCGAAATAACGGTAGCCGACGTAAATATCTTCGGAATAATTATTGAATTCCCTGTTGCCGAAATTCGCGGAAGACGGATAATCGGCGTAATTTCTCGCAACAGTCATCGGAAGTTTTCCGGAAGGCGAACGCACGCCGTACAGAACGTCCGCGACGGCGGCGCCCGACCTTTCGCCGAGCTGCCAGACGTACATTATTGCGGAAAGCTTGTCTCCGTACTTCTCCGTCCAGGACATGTCTATCATATTGCCGCAATTCATCAAGACCACGGTATGTTCGAACGTCGAGGTCACCGCGTCGAGCATATCCTTTTCGGCTTGCGTGAGATAATAGCTACCCTCTTTCTCGACGTTCTCGCGGTCTTCGCCCGCGGCTCTGCCTATCACTACTACCGCCGTAGCGGCGGCTTTGCCTGCTTCCGCCACGAGTGCGGACGCGAGCGGCATTTCCTCAAAATTATAAGGCCAGTTGCCCCAATAGCCGTGATCCGCGTCGTTAGCTGGAAGCGCGCGCCAGTCGGAATACGCCTTTTGAAGTGGCTCGTAAACCTTGACGCCCGTCTGCGCGAGCGCTTTGACGAGGTTTATTTTATCGGGAGCGATTACGTCGCCGCCGCTTCCGTAACCGATATAAAACCAGTCGAACTGGCATCTGCCGAAATACGCGACCGTTTCGTCGGCTTTGAGCGGCAACGTGCCGTCGTTACGGAGAAGCACGATGCCTTCTGCGCCCGCTTCGGTGAGAAGACCCGTGAATTTTTCGCGCGCTCCCGCCGCCACGCCCGCCATACGGTTCTCATCCTGCGAAAGGGTATTGGTAAATCTGTTGACAATTTTGCCTACGATTTTTTTTACTTTTTTGGAAATATCGCTCATATCGTTACTCCGCTTCGGCGTTCGATCCGACGCCGTACTCCTTTTATATTTTATTTATTCCAGCGCCGCCGCGAGCTCGTAACCCGCGCGCGTCGCGTCCGCTATCCTGCCTACGCGCTCCGCGTCGCCTATGGTATAAACTTTTTCGCAAACGCCTTTGAGCTCCTTCGCGAGCGCGTTAACGGGACGCGCGCCCAAAGACAGCAATACGGCGTCGCAATCCAGGCGCGAAGTTTCTCCCGTAACTTTGAAACCCTTACCTCTTTTCACCACTTTAACGAGCTCAACTCCCTTCTCGTCTATGGCGACAAGCTTGGTGTTCAGAATGAAACGCGTGCCGCATTTCTCGAGTTTGGGTATACAATCGTCGCGATGTTGGAACCATGTCGTGGGTGCAACGGAATCCGCCATCTCCACTATCGTGAGTTCGTTATCGGGCGCTATGAGCTCCGCCGTTTCGAGTCCCGTCATACCTGAACCGATGAGCGCTATCTTCTTACCCTTGAAACTTACCGCTCCGGTAAGGATCTCCGTGGTGGTATAAACGTTCTTGCCGTTCACTCCGGGTATCGAGCGCGGCCTCGCCGCCACTGCTCCCGTCGCCACTATGACCGCATAAGGGGAATAAGACTTGACGGTTTCCGCCGTCGCTTCGGCTCCGTAAATTATTTCGGCGCCGTTGGATACGGCGAAGCGCTCGAGATCTTCCGAGCACCAACCTATGCGCTCTTTGTGCGGCGGCGCGGAGGCGAGATTGAGTTGTCCGCCCGCTTTCTCCTCCTTCTCCAGCACGGTGACGTCGAAACCTCTCTCCGCAAGAATACCTGCGGCGGTAAGTCCCGCGCAACCCGCGCCCGCTATCACTATTTTTCTGCCGTTACCGTTCTTTTCAAGACCTTCGGTATAATATTCGCGCTCTTTGCCCACTGTGGGATTGACCGAACAATAGCCGTGCCCGCCCGTAAACGCGTTCTCCTGCATGCTTTCTATGCAGTAAAGGCAACAGATACACCGTCTGATGTCCTCCGCTCTGCCGTTCATGGCTTTATTAGCCCAGTGCGGGTCTGCGATATGCGGCCTTCCCAAAGAAACGAAATCCTGTACGCCTTCTTCGAGGAGCCGTTCCGCAAAATCGGGCGTTCTGATAATGTCCGCTGCGAGTACTGGGATCTTGACTTCCTTCTTGACCGCCGCCGCCATGTACTTCCTCCAGCCGCTCTCGAAAGAGGTGGGTTCGAGCCAGTAATTGAACGTATCGTAGGAAGCGGAGCTTACGTCCAAAGCGTCCACACCCATTTTTTCTATGGCTTTGGCGTACGCCACTCCCGTTTCGAGCCCGTAGCCCTTGCCTTCCTTACCTATACGGTCGTAACATTCGTCCACGGTGAGGCGTACTATTATCGGATAGTCGCCGCATTCCCTGCGGATACCTTCCACTATTTCGCGCAAAAATCTCAATCTGTTCTCGAAACTGCCGCCGTATTCGTCGGTGCGCTTGTTCGTATT
>CALVNM010000091.1 GCA_944349735.1 uncultured Clostridia bacterium
CCTACGAAACGGACGACTCGGAAAATACCGAACACAATGCGGCGGCGGACGTGAACGACGCAACGGACAACGCGTTAATTTTCGCAAAGAACGCCGAGAATATCGTGATAGAAGGTCCGGGCAGGATAAGCGGGCAGGGGGCAACGTATTGCGAGCCCGCCGAGGACGCTTCGGTTTTTTATCCGCTCGACGAGTTCGATCTTAAAGCGTACGTTCTCGAGCACCGCAAGCGCATAATGCCGGGCAAGGAACACGAGACGAAAAGGGATTATCTCATTGCGATAAATTATTGCAGAAACGCGACCATACGCAACGCGGAGCTGTACGAAGCGGGTTCGTGGACGGTGAGAACGGAAGGTATCGACGGGCTTACCGTCGAAAAAACGGTGATCAACAATAACGTGCGCGTCGCCAATACCGACGGTATCGACGTGATGGGCGGCAAGAATATCGTAATAAGAGATTGCTTCATATCGACGGGCGACGACGGTATTTGCTTGAAGACCGATCCCGAAAACGTAGCCGTCGAAGGGGTGCTCGTCGAAAACTGCGAGATATTCTCCCTCGCCAACTGCTTCAAGATAGGCACCGCCACCTATCACGACGTGAGCGACGTGACGGTGAGGAACTGTTATTTCTTTATGCCGGGGATAGCGGGGGGATACGCGGGGATAGCTATAGAGGCCACCGACGGCGGCAAGGTAAGCGACGTAACGGTCAGCGATATTTATATGGAGCACGTTACTTCGCCGCTCCTTATATGGCTCGGATACCGTAAGGACGGCTCCGCGCTCGAGAACGTAACGGTAAGCGGTATTACTTCGGTGGGTTGCGATCTCCCGTCGGCTGTGGTCGGATATAAGAAGGGCGGCGAAACGCATAACGTGAAGAACGTGACGCTTGCCGACTTCGATGTCACTTACCGCGAAGCGAAGGAGCATACGGATATATATCTCGGAAACAAAGTCTGTGCGGGCAAAATGAATATGGGCGGTTATCCCGAAATTACGAGGGTGTCGCACGCATATTTCATCAACCACACTTTGAGCGGATATTACGATCTGCCCGTATACGGTCTGTACGCCGCGTACGCCGAAGGGCTTACGGTAAGGAATTTCAACGTAACGCCGCGCTCCTCGAATACCCGTCCGTTGAGCAACGTCGCCTTTTGATTTCCGATTAACTGTTTACAAGCGGACGAAAGGGCGTTATAATTGTAACGTAAGCTTTGAACGGATAAGTCAGTGCCTATGAGGATAGTCGTTACCGGCGGAGCCGGTTTTATCGGAAGCAATTTCATACGCTATATGCGTTCGGCGCATCCCGAGCACAAGATATTGTGCCTCGACAAATTGACTTATGCCGGAAATTTGGATAACCTTGAAGGGATTTTAGGGAGCCCGAATTTTATATTTTCAAAAACAGATATTGCCGACGAAAACGCGGTGAACGAAGCGCTGAAGTCTTTTATGCCCGACGTTATAGTCAATTTCGCGGCGGAGAGCCACGTCGACCGTTCGATAGCGGACGCAAAAGATTTTGTGCGCACTAACGTTGAGGGCGTGAGGGTACTTCTCGAAGCGGCTCGTATGACGGGAGCGAGATTCCACCAGATATCCACCGACGAAGTGTACGGCGATCTGCCCGTTACGAGCACCGAAAAGTTCACCGAAACGAGCGCGCTCCGACCTTCGTCGCCGTATTCGGCTACGAAAGCCGCGGCGGATCTGCTTGCGCTCGCTTATCACAGGACTTACGGCTTATTCGTGACGGTGTCGCGTTCTTCCAACAACTACGGAATGAACCAGTATCCCGAAAAACTCATTCCGCTCGCCGTGAAAAACATACTTTGCGGTAAGCCCGTGCCCGTATACGGCGACGGCGGCAACGTGAGAGACTGGATAGCGGTCGAGGACCATTCCGAAGCGGTGGATATCATACTCGAGCGCGGTAAGTCGGGCGAGGTTTACAACGTAGGCGGCGGCAACGAGCGCACCAATCGCGAGATCGTGGACGGAATAATAAAGATACTCGGGCGCGGAGACAGGGAATTCGTTAGAGACAGAGCGGGACACGACAGGAGATACGCATTGGATTCGGGTAAGATGTACGCGGAATTCGGCTGGAAGCCGAAAGTCCCGTTCAAGGAAGGATTTATAAGGACGGTGCAGGGATATGCGAAGAAAGGATAGGGAGATGCCCGCGGAATTCGCGTGGGAAGTGATAGATAAGTGCGAATGGGCGACTCTCGCCACCGTGGACGGCGAAGGAAAGCCTTATTGCGTCACGCTTTCGATAGCGCGGAAAGGGGAATGTATTTATTTCCATTGCGCGCATGAAGGTTTCAAGGTGGACTGTATGCGCCGTTCGGGCGAAGTTTGCATGACCTTCGTGGGGGATACGAGAAGGGCAACCAAGTCTTTCACCACCGCTTACGAGTCCGCCTGCATACGCGGCAGGGCGGAAGAAGTGACCGATACCGCGGAAAAGATCGAGGCGTTGAGAATGCTTTGCTTAAGGCACACGCCCGCGAATATGGCTAATTTCGACGCGGCGGTCAAGGGAAGCCTCGCGCGCACCGCGATATGGCGTGTAAAGGTGTACGAGATAACCGGCAAAAGAAAGGTATTGCGTTCCGAATGAATACGGTTGTAGAATAAATATCGCAAGACTTATTTCCCGAAACGTATGCGGCGTTTCGGCACACGGAGGAGATATGGAAGAAAATAAGAAGGTCGAAGAAGTTTTGGCTGGCGACGCCGCCGTAGCGGACGAAGCCGCGCCTTCCGAAAAGCGCGCTGACAAAGCGGATATTCGTGAAAAGATTTTCAAGTATACCGCAATGGTATTGCTCATCGGAAGTTTTATCTATTTCACGGTATACGGATTCCTGAGCAATCCCTTCCTTCCGTCGGGCACGGCTTCCGAGATAGGGCTTAAGTATCCCACGGCGTTCAAATTCTGGGGCGTGACCACTTCGCTCGCGCTCACGGTAAACCTCGTATACTCTTATACGAGGAAGCCGCTTTCGAATAAGCCTGCTACGATAGCGGGATACGTCTGCATGGCGCTCGGCGTTATATGCCTTATGACCTGCGTGCATATCCCCTCTACGAGAGAACCCGGGCTTCAGATGTACGCGCATTGGTCGACGGCGCTACTTTTTGCGGTGTTTTTCGCGGCGGCTATAGTCCTGCACCTGCTGTTCCCGGTAAAACCGAATAAAAAATACAAGATAACGCTTATCTGTTTTGCCGCCATTCTCGTGGCAATAATAATCGCGCTTTTGGCGGCGGGTAAAAACGGCTTCATCGAAAGTCTGCCGATGTGGGCGGCGTACATAATCGTTTTTATCGACAATTTCACGCCCGCGCTGAACGTAAAGGAATGACGATCCGGGAAGCGTCATGAAAAAACGCCCGTCCGGGAAGGACGGGCGTTTCGCTTGTTTTTAAGTTTTATTCGGCTTCGCCGGGGAGTTTTCCCACGTCCACCCAACCCGCGGCGCGGGAGAAAGTTTCGAGTTCCGCGGGCGTAAGCTCGATGGCGGAATTAGCGCTTCCCGCGGCGGGATAAACGGTGTCGAAACGCTTGAGACTTACGTCGAGATATACCTTCACGCCGTCGTTTACGGCAAAGGGGCACACGCCGCCCACGGCGTGACCTACGAGCGGCTCCGCTTCGCAGGGGGGAAGCATACGCGCTTTTTCCCCGAAAACAGCACGGTATTTTTTGTTATCGGTTTTGGCGTCGCCGGCGAGTACCACGAGTATAACGCCAGTGCTTAAACGGAAAGAAAGCGTTTTCGCTATCCTTGCGGGCGCGGTGCCGAGAGCTTCGGCGGCAAGTTCCACCGTGGCGCTCGACACGGGGAATTCGAGTATCCTTCCGTCAGCGTCGAAATCTTTGAGATATTCGCGTACTTTTACTATGGACATCGTTTACCTCGTGAAATTGGTCATCACTTTTTCGTTTACCGGATGATCCAGTCCGTTTTTTCTGCCCAGTTCGATACACTTCAGAAGCCACGCCATATTCTTGCCGATGTTGGTCATGGTTATAAGGCCTTCGCCGTCTTCCTCGACTTCCGCAGGTTGCTTTCCGAATACGTGGTTCCAGTAATTGGAGCTGACGATCGGCATCGAAGCTATCGAGAAGTGTTTGTTCACGACGTCCATGGAAGCCACGGACCCCGCGCGGCGCGCGCTGAATATCGCGGCGGCAGGTTTGAAGGCGAAGTTTTTCGCGCCCGAATAGAAAGCTCTGTCCATCACGGCGAGAAGTCTTGCGCTGGGGTGAGCGTAGTAGACGGGCGAACCGAATACGAAACCGTCGAATTCGGCGGCTTTTTCCGCAAGCCTTACGGCAACGTCGTCGAAGATGCATTTGCCTTTGACTCTGCAGCTTCCGCAACCTATGCAATCCGCTATCGGAGCGGAGCCGATGAAAAAGAATTCCGTTTCTATGCCTTCCGCGTTCAGCGCTTTAGCCACTTCCTTGAGCGCGCGGTCGGTGCAACCGTTCTCGCGGGAACTGCCGTTTACGAGTAAAACCTTCATATTCACACCTCTTTAATGAAATTTCTGTCCGAACCGACTATGAAATTATACCACTTGCGGCGCCTGTTGTAAACCGTGTCGCCGGCAAAGCGCGTGTTTTTGTTCTATCGGAATATAATAATCGCGCGGAACGCGCGTGTGCACGGAGAAAATCTCAAAAAAACTCGCAAAAATCCGTTGACAGCGGCGTAAGAGTTGGTATATTAT
>CALVNM010000092.1 GCA_944349735.1 uncultured Clostridia bacterium
CCGAATATCGCGTACGGAATACAGGAAACGAGCGCGAGCGGACGGAATTTACCGTGCTTACTGCGGAAATTGTCGATGAAATTGACCGCGAAAAAGCCGAGCAGATATCCGACTACCGTCGTGACGATGTTGAGGATCTGTTGGTTCTGCTCGCTGAGCATAATGACGTTATTAAGGTAGTCGCCGCGGTAGTTGTTGACCAGCCCCATAAAAGCGCTGAACGAGCAAGTCCCCACGATATACGAGATCATCTCGTAACGCCCGATATATTTCTGCGGTTTTTCGGGGCGCGCGGAACGCGCGACGTCTTCAGGCGAAGCCTCCGCCGCGCACTCGGCGCAAGTCGTTGCCTCCGCCTCGGCGACGATATTCCGTTCCGTGTCAGAGGCTTCAGATAAAGGCTCTGCGTCCGAACCGGATAATGATAACGTTCTGTCCTCGCTTTCCATACGCTCTCCTCCGTTATGTCTTACGGCAGATAATCCCGCGCTTTATCTTATCGATACGCTTAGCTTTTATACTTAGCGGCAAATACCGAATTCCACTTCGAACGATTCGACGTTATCGCCTGTCGTTATCGTACTTTGATACTTGTGACCGACGTAATCTCCTTTTGCGTCGAATACCATGACGACCTCGCTCTCGGTTACGACAGTTGCGCCCGAACCGTCGGAATTCACGCTCGAGCCGGTCATTTTGATCCTCGTATATCCGCCGTCGCCGTTCACCGAATAGAATATTTTGTCGGAAGATATCTGTTGCGTAAGATTTATGGCGGTAGCCGCGAAAAATACGTTATCGTATTCCCCTATCTTATCGGTCAAAAAGCCGCTGTCGACATCCACGATATGCATTTCGCCCGTATTATCGCCGTGTCCGCTGTAGCGGGTCTCGCTTCCCGCCAAAGACGCGAGGACGAACTCCATATCGAATCTGTAAAATGCCGCGTCTTGCCCGTGCGTGTTATGGAAAGTACCGGAATATTCAGCTTCTTTCACGTCGTTTTTCGTATAAACGAATCTGACCGCGGCCGTATAGCCGACCATACCCGTCGAAGCCATTTTGCCGTTGATGCCGCTCGTTCCGAACCAATTCCCCATCAGCTTTGCGTATTCGGGCTTCTCAGCCTCGGGAAGAGCAATATCGCTCGACAAATTCACCGAAACATATTCGCCGGAAAAATCGAAAAACGCTCCTTTTCTTATCTCGAAATCCAGCGTTACGGGTTCCGACGTGCCGTCAGTCCAGATATAATCTTCGTCAGGCACGATTTTCACCGCTATTTCGCCGTAAACGTCCGCCGCTATCTCTAATTGGCGAGTGTATCCGTTAAAGACCGATTCGACGGGGACAGCCCATTCGCCGTTCAAAGTACACATGACGGCAAAATCATCGTAATCGTTGAAAAGCAGGTATTTAGCGCCGCCGTCGTACGCGACAAAAGCCTTGCCGAACGTATCTCTGGCGATACCGTTATAAAGCTCCACGGTCGGTATATCTACCGCTTTTTTCTCAAAAATACTGAAACGATATTCGACAGGTTCGTCGTCGGACGTGCCGGAACCTCCCTCCCAGTAATAATTTATAGAGTCTTTCAGAGCGATCCACACGAGATAGTCGCCTGTCTCTAAGGGTACCGACACATAATATTTCACCGAATCGCCGTCCGCAAACGATTCTACTTCACATGGCAGGCTCGGATCGTACACCGTTTCTCCGCAGTAGATTTTCGCTTCCATAAGTTCGGCGTCCCAGTTGTCGAATACTATACGATATTCCTCCCCTTTCAGAATTCCGTAATCGTTCGGGCAATTCGGATACGGACCTTTCCCCTTGTCGTTGCCGGACTCGTTATAATAGGCGTTTTCCGCTCTGACGGACGTAGGTTTCGTAACCGCGCCCGGCTCTACCGTGATAGGAATGAATATACTTTTGCCGGGAATGTTTTCGACGACATAATTATCGGACTCGCTTTCGTCAAGGACGAAAACCACCGCAAGCTTATCGTACAGGCCGGAGTTGACGACGGCATCGGGATTGTCAAGCACGTAACTGCCTCGCACGGCTCTGCCTGTCTTATCGCGCAAAGCGTCGTCCGCCCCTTCCACGCCGCTATCCACGAACGCTATTTCGGAGCAACTAACCACACCGATCTGTCCGTCATACTTATAATAGCCCCGCAAGCTCTCGAGTAACTCGTTGGGGTATGAGAGCTTCCCTTTATAGACGTTGCATAGTTTATCTTCATCGATGGCGGTATAAGTGACTTCATAGCCGTCGGAAGCGGGTATTTCAGCGTAAATATAATATCTGCCCGGCGAAACGGCGCACGGGCTGTCTCCTAAAAGTACCGCACCGTTCGTATCCGCGTAAAGCCAGTAGCTTTCCTTATCCGACTCCGAAAGCGTATCGTAAGCCGCCTGAGGGAAGGCGTAAAAGCTGACTTTTTCCTCAATCCCTGCGCCGGGATACTCTACGGTAAATACCGGAGGCGTTTCGTCATACTCCCAACTCCTGTTTTCACTAGCTATATAGAAAGAATAATCTTCTCTCGTCGCAGAAACGACGTTAAAGTAAAAACGTACCGCATATGCGTCATAATCGAAAAGTATCTCGTAATTTCCTATAGGAGGTATACCCGGAAAAGACTTTATAGGTTCATATCCGCTCATGGAAGGCGTGGTAAACATAACGCTGTATGCACTGCCTACCGCAACGTCCGAGCCGTCAGAATAAACCGCGTGCATTTCGTAATCCGCAAAATCGATTATATCGGCAAACGCCGTACCGAACGGTACGCTACCGAGTTCTTTCGAATCCTCGATCCTCGCTCCGCTTGCATCCGTAAGATAAATACCCGTGACGACGGGTTCGTCTTTTGAGCATGCGACAAGCGTCAGTGTACATAATACGGCTATTGCCAGCGCTACGAACAATGAATACGAAAATGCTTTTTTCATCATTCATTCCTCCTATACACGGCTTTATGGACTTAGCGGCAGAGACGCGTGCCGCGCGCCTTTAAATATGCCGATTTAAGGATAACATAATACCATATTTAAGTCAATGCGGAACATTTCAAGCTCCAGGCAGCCCAGGCGACATACGTCCGCGTGTATCATATTTCGACTCTCGCTACCAATTTCGAACCCGATTCTCCTTTGAACGCGACCTCAGCCGCACCGTCTGCAAATTTATACGGAATGTTACATTCGGTTATCTTTTTTACCGATTCGGGAAGCCCGATTTTCTTTAATTCGATTTTACCGTAGAGCACCTCGAGGATTATTTCGCCGTCGCGGAACATGAATTTCCCGAAGGCTTTTCCCACGGACCAGAAAGTGGAATACCCGTTTTCGAAGCGGACGGGATTGAAACCTATGTAGCCTTCGGAGAGGTCGTATGTAAATCCGCTGTAGGCTATGACGAAGGAATAGCTTGCCATGGCGCGGGCGTAACTCGCGCCGCACTCTATCTCCGCCCACGGATTGCGCTTGTAGCCGTCGTATCGCTCGCGCACCGCGCGCACAATTTCGAGCGCCTCGTTCTCCATTCCGTGCATAAGCATATTGCAGGCTACGGCGTATTCGAAACCGGTCATCGTTTCTTCGGCGTAGGGCACGGGTATCTTGGGCTTGTCTGCGGCGTTTTCCCACGCGGCTATCGTCACACCCTTTTCGTCGTCGAGCGCGAATATTCGGCAGGGATTGGAGACTTCGCGCATGGACTTGAAATTAAGCTCGTAAATGCTGCGGAGCGCGCGTCTGCAATGTTCCTCGTCGAATACCCTTCCGGCGCCGGTTAGCCGCGCATGCCACTCCGCGACTACCTGATCTATTTCGCAACCGTTGCCGATCTGGTACTTGATCTCTCCCGTTTCTTCGTTGAAATAATACCGCGAACAATTGAACGCGTCGGTGACGTTTTTGTCTTTTACGTCCACATCCTGGACGTAAAATCTTCCGTTAAAAAGCCTTTTTTCTACGAACGCTTTGCCTCGCGCGGCGATCGAGCGGTATTTTCGCGCGGTATCCTTTTCGCCGCGCTTCTCGGCTATATCGGCAAGCGCCTGAAGCGCGCATATATAGTAGCCGGTGAGCCAGCTGTTCGCTCCGAAAAGCTCCACGTCCAGCGTATGGTGTTGCCGCCCGCGCAGCACTCCGCTCTGCTCGGGGTCCCAACGGTATTTGTTTTTCGGATCCCAGGCAAATTCCAGAGTTTTTTTGACGGTATCCCAATATTTATCGAGGAATTTTTCGTCGCCTGAAATTTTATAATCCCTTACGAATTTTATGATATTACCGAACTGCCCGTCCGCGCAGGGGTGGAATCTACGGGGCTTCTTACCCAAAGGAAGCGCGCTTCTGAAAGTGACGGAGCCGTTCTTCCCTACGTCGTAGGTGTATGTTATCTCGCGGATACTTCTCTCCAGCTCTGGGAAAAGGAAAGGGAGCGCGTAAGCGTATCCCCATACGTGATCACAGGTGCCTTCGCAACTTCCGCTCGTCTTGTTACTCCCTTCGAATCCGTAGAACTCGCCGTTCGTAAGGCGCATACAGGTGGATGACTTCAAAACGGCGATATTGCCCTGTACCGCGTCGAGCACCTCGGCGGGAAGCGAGGACGAAGCGAGCGCGTCGCGGAAAAGGAGGGTATCCCCTCTCAATCTATCCCAGTTGCCGAGGCAGTAGCCCGCCACGTCCTCGG
>CALVNM010000093.1 GCA_944349735.1 uncultured Clostridia bacterium
AAGACAAAAGGGAGCGACAGTTCGCCCACCTGCACAAATGCGGGTTTGTTAATCCTTAATTCTAACGGTATTCCGGTATTGAGTGCGGTTCAGGGTGACCGCACTTTTTTTGGAAAACACGCGTAAACAAAGGAGATCTTCTATATGAAAGCTTTGATACAGAGAGTGGCTTCGGCACGGCTGAGCGTGGACGGGAAAGAAATATCGTCGATAGGCGCGGGACTCGTAGTATATCTCGGCGTGGCGAAAGGCGACGACGAGGTAACGGCGGAAGCGATAGCTTCCAAGATCTCCCGTATGCGTATTTTCGCAGACGAGAGGGGTAAGCTCAATTATTCCGTGAAGGATAAGGGATACGAAATATTACTCGTGTCCCAATTTACGCTGTGCGCCGAGTGCGCCCGGGGCAACAGACCCGACTTCACCGGAGCGGAAGCCGCAAGCCGCGCCGAAATACTGTACGAGTATACGGGCAATGTTCTCGAAGGACTGGGAGTGAAAGTAAGCTACGGCGTATTCGGAGCCGACATGACGATAGAACAGGTCAATTCCGGTCCGGTAACCATAGACCTCGAGATCCCGTATCCGGAGCGCAAGGCATAACCGTCATTTTACAAAAAATCCCGCCGAAAAGCGGGATTCATTGTCTGCGGAGTCATGTCCGCACAGCTCTTTGCTCCGATTATTCGGCGCAGAAGGAGTCGTTGCTGCAGCTGGGGCAGGGGGGCATTTTGTCGCCTGCGCCGAGAGATACCTTGGTATGGCAGCTGGTGCAGCTGTAGGTGCCCGATCCGGGTTTCTCGCCTGTCTTAACGATACGTTTGCAGTTGTTCATATGAGACCTCCTTGAATTTGTCTTTACTCATATTGTGCTACTTATAATTGCAAATATACCCGCAGGAGAATACTTTTTTTGGTACGAGAAGTGTTCTCGTATGAGGGAAAGGACATTCGTGCCGTGTCAATATATGGTTTTTCCGTTTAGCGTTGACTTTTGCGCGCGCGTTATATTATAATAATCTGCGGAGAAGGAAAACGGGAGTGTATATGTCGAAAAAACTGAGATTGTCCGTAATAATTCTAGTCCTTCTTATTTCGGTTATAGCTGTCGCGTCGGCATGCAAATCCGACACGCATACCGTTACTTTCGTAGTCGACGGCAGCCCTTATAAGACCCTTTCGGTAGAGTCGGGGAAAACGCTTTCTTCGCTTCCTGCGAATCCCGAAAAAAACGGATATTATTTTGACGCATGGTATTTCGATAACGAGATATGGACGCAGCCTTTCGGCACGTCCACGGCAGTCATTGCGGATATAACGGTTTACGCGCATTGGGTACCCGTGCCTGTCGAAGTACCCAGGACATTTACCGTGACTTTCGACTCCATGGGCGGCAGCGCGGTCAATTCCATGAAGGTCACCGAGGGACGGGGTTTCACCTTACCCGCCGATCCTACGAGAACGGATTATAATTTCGACGGCTGGTATCTCGACAAAGGATATTCCTCACCGTTCACCGAAGCATACGAAGTGAAGGGCGACCTGACGGTCTACGCCAAGTGGACGGAAGTGGATTCCGCGATCTATTTTTCGCATAAGGGCAGTGTGCTGAGCGGTATCACGGAGCAGGGCGGCAAAGCCACCGTGCTTACCCTTCCCGAGGAACTCGACGGAGTCAAAATAACGGAAGTTGCAGCAGGACTTTTCGAAAACAACAAAAATCTGACCAAAGTCACCGTTCCGATGGGATATACCACGCTCGGCGAGCGCGCTTTCAAAGGTTGTACCGCGCTTGGCAGCGTAAGTCTCGCCAACAGCGTTGTCAATATCGGCGCGGAAGCTTTCAGCGGCTGTACGGCTATACAGAGTCTGCAACTTTCTACCGAGCTTACCGCCGTTCCGGATAAAATGTGTTACGGCTGTACTTCGCTCAGATTTTTCAACGCGGGCGGCGCCGCGACGATAGGCGAAGCCGCGTATTACGGCTGTACGTCGCTTACGAGCATAGCGTTTTCGCAGAGCGTAACTTCGATAGGTAAGGAAGCGTTCCGCGACTGTACCGCGATAGTTACGGTCAGCATGCGCGACGGTCTCATTTCCATAGGCGAAGGCGCTTTCCGCAATCTCAAGAAACTGCAATCCGTGACCGTGCCCGATTCGGTCGAGTCTATGGGAGCATACGCTTTCTACGGCTGTTCGTCGGTAAGCTCGCTAAGCGTAGGAAGCGGAGTTACCGAACTCGGCGCATATACCTTCTACGGCATGAATAAAGTGGAGACGCCCGTAATAAAGGGCGCGCTTACCAAGATAGGCGACGCATGCTTCATGGGCATGTCCGCGTTGAAGTCGTTCGTCATTCCCGATACCGTCACGGAGATGGGTAAATCGGTATTCTATAATTGCTCGGCTCTTACGGAAGCGGTATTGCCCGCATCGTTGACGACGGTCCCGGAGAAGAGCTTCGTCAACTGTATAAATCTCGTGAAGCTCGATATTTCGTCAGTCACTTCGATAGGCGCGAACGCTTTCTACGATTGCGCCCGTTACGTGACTACGATCCCCTCGGGACTAACCTCGCTCGGCGTTTCGGCATTCTACGGATGTAAATCGATAACCGAAGTAAGTATACCCGAAGGTATTACTTCGGTACCCGAATCTTGCTTTATGAATTGTACTTCGCTTGTCGATCTCCGTATGCACGACGGCGTTGACGAGATAGGCAAGAACGCTTTCAGCGGCTGTACGTCGCTCGGTACGGTCGCGCTTCCTACGGGACTCGAGTCCGTCGCGGAACAGAGCTTTGCCAATTGCGTCGCTCTCGAATCCGTTACGATAGGCGTCAACGTGACATCGGTGCACAGTACCGCTTTCGACGGCTGTATCGCGCTCGAGAACGTGGACGTAGAGAGCGGCAATCCCGTCTACGAGAGCGATAACGGCGTATTATTCACTTTGGGCAAAGAGACGCTTGCGCTCTATCCTTACGGCAGACAAGACGCGTCGTACACCGTTCCTGAGGGCGTGAAGTATATAGCGGCTAACGTATTTGCCGACAACAGAACGATAGAGCGGATAGCGTTGCCGTCTACGCTCGAAAAGATCGGCGCAAGCGCGTTCTACGGATGTACCGAACTCAATTCGGTCAATTTCCCTGAGAATCTCATGTCGATAGGGTCAAGCGCATTTTACGGTTGTGCGGATCTTACCGAAGTCATACTTCCCGTAGGAATAGTGCGCATAGACTCGGAAGCTTTCCGCGGTTGCGGTAAACTTACGCACGCAGTGCTTCCCGCTACTCTCGTTTCGGTGGGTTCGAGGATATTCCGCGGCGCGCCCGCATCATTCAGAATAGATGTCGATCTCGACGAAACGCTGCTTTCCGGCTGGAGCGGCTCGTGGAACGATTCGGGTAAGACAGGAGTAAATTACGCGGTAACGTATTCTGCAGCGAAGACCGAGATAGGAGATTACGAATGCGCGCTCCGCGACGGGAAGCTGGTGCTTACGGCATATCTCGGAGAGGAAACCGTGATAACCGTGCCCGAAACGCTCGGAGGTTATCCCGTGATAGGGCTTGCCACCACATACGAGGGCAACGAGACCATAACCGAAGTGACCGTTCCCGACACTGTAAAAGTAATAACGGAGCGTACTTTCCGTGCAAATAACGCCCTTACTTCCGTTACTCTTCCGTTCGCGGGAGCTTACCGCGACGCGGTGGGCGCGGAAGGACTTTTCGGATATATATTCGACTACTCGGAGACACGCTATGCCGGTTGGTCCGAACATTACGCCGAGGGCGGATCTCAATCCAAGTATTATTGCGACATTCCTTCTTCCGTAAAGACGGTCGTGCTTACCGATTGTAAGACGCTCGCTTACGGAGCTTTCAACAATACCGAGATAACTTCTCTCACGCTCCCGGACGGACTTGAAACCATCAAAACCTACGCTTTATACGACGTTCCGATCAAAACGATTTATATTCCCGAGTCTGTAGCCGTTATGGGAGCGAAAGCAATAGCTTTCACCAAGGTCGGAGATACGGCGGTGATAAACTGCGCAGTAAGCGAAGACAACGTTCCCGCGGGCTGGGCGGACGGCTGGTACGAGGGGAGTTCTTCGGTAACGGTAAATTACGGAGTCCCGCGCGCTTAAAATAGCCGATCGCTTTGGAGTCAATCGCTTGCTATCGTGCGCGCGCTATGATATAATAGGAAAAACTTTGTGAAGGAGTGTTACAAATGAAATTGAT
>CALVNM010000094.1 GCA_944349735.1 uncultured Clostridia bacterium
CGTTCGGGGTTATCGGAAGGAAGCGCGGCTACCGTGGGGCTCAGGAGCACTTCGCTGAGTCCCGCCGACACCGAGAACAGCACCGTCCCTATCAGAAGTCCTATATACGCGTGCTCGGGAAAAATCGCGGGCGCGAGCGCGTACACGCATAACCCCGCCGCCGTAAGCAGCGGCATAACTCTTACCGTGGCTTTAAGATTGAATTTCTTATGGAAAAACGTAAAAATGAGGTCAATGGAAAGCTGTGTGAGAAAATTGACGAGTACGAGCGTCCCGAGAAGGGTGTACGAAATACCGTACATTTCGCGGAAGCCGGCGAAAAGAAGGGGCGGCAAGCCGAACGCCGACGACATGGCGACGTAGGTATAGAAGCAAGCGCGTTTGGTACGTTTGAAATCGGGAGTGTTTTTCATAGCGGCACGTTAACTTCGTTTCGCCAAAGTTTCGGCGTATGCGCTCAAGCCCTTCAGACCCGCAATGAGAGTGTTTTTGTTACATGCGTACCCTATGCGGAAGCATCCGGGCTCGCCGAAACACTCTCCAGGGGTAACGAACACGCCTTCCGTCTCGTACAGCTCGCGCGCAAAACGGTATGAAGGAATATCGTAATTATAATAGACGAACGCGGTCGTTCCCGCGGAAGGCTTGACGTAATCGAATCTCCTCTCCCCTTTTATCCATTCGTCGAGGATAGCGAGGTTTTCGCGTACTATGTTGCGGTTACGCGCGAATATCGCCTCTTTGTATTTGACCGCGAGCGCGGCGACGCGCTCGTCGAGCATACCGGAGCTTATGTGGTCGTAGTCTCGGTGTGTAAGAAATTCGCGCATGGCTTTTTCGTCGCGGGTAGCAAGCCATCCCAATCTTAATCCAGCCATTGAGAACGCTTTGGACATACTTCCTACGGAAATGCCCTTTTCGTAAATATCGGCTACGGATTCGGGATACTCGTCATTTTGAGTAAGGTAGCGATATACTTCGTCCGCCATAAGATATGCGCCCGCGCGGCGGGCGATCTCAACGATATTCATTAGCGTTTCCTCACTTATCAGCGCGCCCGAAGGGTTGTTGGGATTGTTTATGCAGATAAGTACGGTATCGTTCCCGACAAGCCTTTCAAGCTCGTTCAGATCGGGAAGGAAAGCGTTTCCTTTACGCAGTTTCAGTATCTCTACGCGCGCGCCTAAAGACCGCGGTATCGAATAAAGCTGCTGATAAGTGGGCATAACGCTCACCACTTTGTCGCCCGGCGAAACAAGCGAAAGGAACAGATGATGATTGGCGCCCGCCGCGCCGTGCGTAGTGATGACGTTTTCCCCTTTTAATCCGCGGTACAACGAAGCGATCCCCTCTTTGAGCGGCGGATAGCCGGTTATGTCGCCGTAAGTGAGTTTGAGCCCCGCAAGTTCGCTCATAAAAGCGGCTTCGTTCTCCCCCGAAAGCGCGCAAAGCTCCCTCAACGACATCGACTCGACGCAGGTTTCGGCGATATTGTACTTCGCGCCGCCCTCGTATGCGTTCATCCACTCTTCCACTAAAAAAGGCTCGATATACATAGATCCCTCGTCCGCTTTATCGCCGCAGAAGCGACTTCGCTTTATTCTAACACCGAATCCGCCTTATGTACAAGCGTAATGAGCGTATTGCCCTTTTTGCCGAAGTTTGTTTTTTGCGTTTTACATTAAAATACGGGCTTGCGCGTTGCGCAAGCCCGTACCGATCGTTCGTCATCTATGCCTTCCGTTTTGACCGTTTAAGCCTCGGCACCCTTTTTACGCGCTTCTTTCAGCGCCGCGAGATGCGCTCTCGCGGTATTCTCCGCTTCGGCTATCGCCGCTTCCATCTTTTCTTTTTCCGCGGTAAGCTTTTCGCTCACCTTCGCTTTTTTCTCGTTAAGCTCCGCAACTTCCTCCGCGCTCAGCTCGTTTTCGAGTTTCACGCGGTATTCTTCGGATTTGGTCTCCAGCCTGTCCACATAATTTTTAAGTCCTTCCACGCTGAGTTCGCCGTTGGCGACGACCTCGTTGAGCTCCGCAAGTATAGCGCGCATATCGGCTACGCAACTCCTCAACTGCTCCTCTATATCGTCGTCGAGAAGCGCGGAGATCATGCCTTCCACTCCGTCCGCAACGAGCTTCGCGCTTACGCACGCTTGCTCCAAAAGTTCGCGGTGTTCGTCGGTAAGCTTATATATTTCCGCTTTGACTTCCGCTTCGGCTTCGCCCAAAGCCGAAGCGAGTTCGCTTTTCATTCTTTCGAGCTCCTGCCCCGCTTCGGAATTCTTGAAGCGGATATCCGCGTAATTTTCGATACTTGCAAGCGTGACCTCGCCGTCGGCGTTCTTCAGAGGCTCGTACGAGTCGAGACCGAATATCGCCGCAGCGTGCGCCGCCGTGGCTTCGTCGAGCGAATATTCGAAGGTGTCCGCCGCGTAATCGGCTATGTTCGCTATATAACCTAATCCCGTCGCTCCCGCGGAATACATCTGATAAACGAGTCCGTAGTAAGCGGTCAAAGGTTCCGTGATAAGCCTGTCGTAGCAGTATTCCGAATACACTCCGCATACCGCAAGCTCCACCGCTTTATCGTAAGCGGCGGACGCGGAAGCCTTGGCTCTCACATAAGCGTCGGTTGCGAATTCCTCGATGTTGTCGCTTGCGTTTTTAAGCATTTCGATAAGGTCTTTATCGTTGAGCTCCGCCGCGGCGTCGATCGATATTCCGCAAGTTTCGGATACCGAAAGCACAAGTTTGAACTTCTGTGCGCTCAGATTTTGTACCGCAGTGCTATCGGGATATTCAGCTTTGGCTTCCCTGAGACGCCTCAGGAGCGAGAACGCGCCC
Organism: uncultured Clostridia bacterium; assembly: GCA_944349735.1. Lineage (GTDB taxonomy): Bacteria > Bacillota > Clostridia > Christensenellales > DTU072 > Stercoripulliclostridium_A. Next base: position 2,844 of record CALVNM010000094.1, read on the forward strand.
TCGTGGTCTATCGTAACCGTAATGCCCTTCGCGGAAGCCGTCGCCGTCACGCTCGCGTCTACGGTACTCTGTATCGACGCAATATTCGCGGAGTCCTGAGCCGCCACGAGCACGCTGACCGCTTTGTTATCCTCGTTGAGATAGCCGTAATCCACGCTCAGTTCGATTATTCTCTTGACGGCGACGTCCAGTTTTTCGCCTACGATGCCGGCTTCGTTATACAGCAACACCTGTCCGTCCTCGTTCTCGCCTCGCACGTTAGTCACGGTGTTTTCTCCGTCCGTTATCAATTCCACGGCGGGGTTTATATCGAGACTCACATAAGCGCGATCGGCTTCGTTGTTCTCTCCGTCATCCTTCGTGCAGGCGATCAGACAGGTCGAAACCACCGCAAGCAGTAATATCGCAATAAGTATTTTCTTTTTCATGACACGTCTCCTTTTGCTTATTTCGCAATGTACCCGTTAAACACGGCGGGGCATGTGTTTTATTGCACGCCGACGTAATTTTTCCAAAAATTTTCCGTTGAGCCGTATTCGCGGGCTATCCTGTCTAAAAATGCCGAGTATTCCGCGTCGGTAAGGGCTTTGCGCGCCGTAGCGTAGCCTTCCGAGAATACCTTCGTCCTCGTCTCGTATATCGCGTTCACGACAGAGCGCATCTCACTTATATATTCCGCTACCGTAGTCGGCGCCTGCGACAACGCTTCGGTAAGGTTCGGATCTATTCCCGACTTTGCGAGTATCCCGCGGTATTCGGATAACGACGATAAGATCGTCTGCGGCGTTAAATCTTCCAGTATCTTACCGAAATCGATCGCGGCAAATTCCTCGAAGGCTTCGAATATCGTCTGTGGATCGGTGATGCTCTCTATCGCGGACGAAGCGAGCGAGAAAACGAGATCCTCGAATTCTTTGCCCGCCAAAACGGCAAAATCGTATAATTCG
>CALVNM010000095.1 GCA_944349735.1 uncultured Clostridia bacterium
TATCTCCTCGCAAGCTCGACCGCCGTGAAACTCGACGGGACGTCGTAGCCGACGTTCACTATGACGTCGGGTCCCCTTTCCGCGCGCAATGCGGCTATCTCCCCCGCGAGCGGCAGAAGATCGGGATCGTTGAGATGGGCGTGGGTGTCTATAAGCATTACGTTACGATATACTCGAGCCCGACGAAACTTCCTTCTCTGCGGTAAGCAGTACCACGTTGTCGCCGTCTTCGGCGCAGAGAAGCATTCCTTCGCTCATAGTGCCCGCAAGTTTCGCGGGCGCGAGGTTCGCCACAACCACGACGGTCTTACCGACCATCTCCTCGGGCGTGTACCACTTCGCTATACCGCTCAGTATAGTACGCGTTTCGTCGCCGATTTGTACGGTGTTCTTCAGAAGTTTCTTGCTGTTGGGAAGATGCTCGCAGGCGATGATCTTACCGATTTTCAGCTCCACTTTGGCAAAATCGTCTATCGATATCATGGCTTTACCTTCTTTTTTCTCTTTTTCGTCCGCTTTCGCTTCCGCTTCGGGAGCTTTTTTCGCTACGTTGCGCTCCGCGTACATCTCTTCCACTTCGGCGATGACTTTCGCTTTATCGAGGCGGTTGAAAAGTTTCTCGTCGGTATGGTTTACCTTGGTGCCGTCCCTGAGAAGTCCGAATTTACCGAGATCGGCAAAATCTCTCGCTTCCGTTGCGAATATCCTGTAAACCTTCTTCGCCGTCTCGGGCATCACGCATTCGAGGATGCTCGTGCCGATAATGATGGCTTCGGAAAGATTATAAAGCACGGTACGGAGACGGTCGCGCTTCGTCGCGTCTTTCGCTATCGCCCAGGGCATGGTTTCGTCAATATATTTGTTGGCTCTGCGGAACATATTGAGTATATCCGCCACGGCGTCCGCAACGCGATAGCCTTCCACTTTTTCCGCGACTTTGGCGTAAAGCGAAACGGCAGCCTCCTTGAGCTCGTCGTCCACGGGTTCGTAAACCTTACCGTCGGATATGACGCCGTCGAAATACTTCTCGCTCATCGCTACCGTGCGGCTCACAAGGTTGCCGTATACGTTGGCAAGTTCGCCGTTAACGGTCTCGGTAACGAGATCCCAGCCGATGAGACCGTCGTTATCGAAAGGCATCTCTGAGAGAAGATAATACCTCACCGCGTCCACTCCAAAGAATCTGACGAGATCGTCGGCGTAGATAACGTTCCCTTTCGACTTGGACATCTTGCCGCCGTCCTGAAGAAGCCACGGATGTCCGAAAACCTGCTTCGGGAGCGGTTCGCCCATCGCCATAAGGAATATCGGCCAGTAAATAGTATGGAACCTGACGATGTCTTTACCTATAATATGGACGTCGGCAGGCCAATACTTTTTATACAGCGTATCGGAATCGCCTTCGGCGCGGTAGCCTAATCCGGTTATATAGTTGCTGAGCGCGTCCATCCACACGTAAACGACGTGCTTGGGGTCGAATTCCACGGGGATCCCCCACTTGAAGGAGGTACGCGATACGCACAGATCCTGAAGTCCCGGCTTAAGGAAATTGTTGATCATTTCGTTTTTGCGCGAAACGGGTACGATGAAATCGGGATTCTGCTCGTAATATTCGAGAAGTTTGTCGGCATATTTACTCATACGGAAGAAATACGCTTCTTCTTCCGCCATCTTCACTTCTCTGCCGCAATCGGGACATTTGCCGTCCACGAGCTGTGATTCCGTCCAGAAGGATTCGCACGGGGTGCAGTACCAGCCTTTATAAGAGCCTTTGTAAATATCGCCCTGTTTATAAAGTTTCTCGAATATTTTCTGTATCTCGCGTTCGTGATCGGCGTCGGTGGTACGTATGAACTTATCGTACGAGATATTCATCATATCCCATATCCCGCGGATGTCTCCTGCCACTTTGTCGACGAAAGCTTTGGGTTCGACGCCGTTTGCCGCCGCTTTCTGCTCTATCTTCTCGCCGTGTTCGTCTGTTCCGGTCTGAAACCGCACGTCGTAACCCTGCTTGCGCTTGAAACGCGCGAGAAAATCGGTAAGGACTATTTCGTAGACGTTACCGATGTGGGGCGTGCCGGACGTGTAGGCGATCGCCGTGGTTATATAATACTTAGGTTTTTCCATTCGGACCTCCGAAACGGGCATCGCCCGTAATTACTTTGATAATAATAACACTTATTAAAGAATAAGTAAATTGTTTTAGCAGTTTACCGTAAGCCAATTTGGCAACAATTTTTATCGGGAATGAATAGGATATGAATGGAGAAGTGATCATGATAAAGCGCGGAGAAATCTATTATGCCGACTTAAGCCCCGTAGTCGGGAGCGAACAGGGCGGCGTGCGTCCCGTGCTGATAGTACAGAACGACGTAGGCAACCGTTACTCCCCCACCGTCATCGCGGCGGCGATAACCTCGCAGATGAATAAAGCCAAGCTCCCTACGCACGTCGAATTGAGTCCAGTAAGCGGACTTCAGAAAAATTCCGTCCTGCTCCTCGAGCAGTTACGGACCATAGACAAAACGCGGCTACAGTCTAAAGTGGGAGAAGTGAGCGCAGATACCATGCAGAAGGTAAATAACGCCTTGATGATAAGTCTCGGTTTCTTCGGTTAATACAATTCGTCGAAAAGTTCGGGCGCGTCCATAAGTTTCCTGACGGTACGCCGCGCGATCTCGTACGAGATACCGCGTGCGGCAAGATAGCGCATTGCCTTTTCGACGTCCTTTTCGGTGGCGTCGGGTCTTAATTTCCTACGCGCAAGGCGCAACGCACACTCTTCCTCGTCCTCCTCGGTCAGAGACTCCAGCGCGACGCCGATGTCCTCGTCGCTTACGCCCTTACGTTTCAATTCCGCTTTTATGCGGAAGCCGCCTTTTGAGCGCGACGATATTTCCACGTAATCTTCAGCATAACGTTTGTCAGACAAGTAACCATATTCTGTAGCTAAAGCTACGGATTTATTGATACTTTCAGGCAAGAACTTCTTCTCTTTCAGTTTTCGCGTCACTTCCGAGGAAGTACGCGGCTTACGCGCTATCATATCGAACACATACTGTTTGCAACGGTAATAATCGCTGAGCGCGTAGAAGTGCTCGAAGTCCCCTTCGCTTAAGGCTCCTGTCCTGAGTCCGAATTCCGCGATCGCGTCGGGAGAAATGCCGGTGTATTCCTCGCCGTCTACGGTCACGGCAAAATATTTACCTTTTTTCTTTATGGCTTCAATCTTACGCATTTTAGATTAGCCCTATGTCGGCAAGGCTGAATTTAGCTTGCATGATGTAGGGGTATTTAGCCCCTTTTGCGAATTTACCGTAAGAATGCAATACGAACACCCCGTCTCTGCAAACGGTACCGGAGTAGCCGCAGTCGGCTTTGCCGTCGTTGGTAACTCCGAGCACCACGAGCGCGTCTCCCGGAATAATGTCGGCGCCGAGCGCATACGCCTCGAGATCTTCGGCGTCGCCTACCCATGCGCACCAGTAGCCGCCGAGATAATTCTCTTTTGCGAATGCACTGCTTTTCATACCGGGCAGAACATAGCGGAAGGATATGAGAAGTTTACCCGTCACGTCGTCGTATTCCGCTTTGTGTCTGTCGCCCGTAAGCGAATTCGG
>CALVNM010000096.1 GCA_944349735.1 uncultured Clostridia bacterium
ACCGTCACTACGATATTTACGGTGGTAGACATCATACCCGATCTGAAAGGGCTGATGATCGCGGTAAACTTCGTTAAACTTCTGTTGGCTGTGGTAGCCTGCGCCGGAGTGTGGAAGATATTTTTCGCAGGGCGCGCGCAGAATACCGGAGCTTCCGGTTTCAAGTTGGTCAACGGGGCGCTGTCGGTTCGCTATACGGTAATAATACTTATAGTGGCGCTTATTTACGCTATCGTGTTCCTGTCTTTCGGAGTAATATCCGAGCTTAGCGGAAGCGTTGACAGCGCGGTCGGCGGAGACGGAGAACTGGAACTCGGCGTCAATAACATACTTATTATCGTGCTTGTAGTCGTAACGTTAGGGTTTGCGGTAATTATCATGTTCTGTAAATCCGTATTGGGTTCGTTGAAGTCCGCCACCAAGTTACTAGAACAGCGCGTCATAGTAAAGAACAATTACTTTGTAGCGGCGGTAATATTGCTAATCATCGGTATAGTCAAATTCCTTTCCGCAGTGATGTCCGGTTTCGTAGGCACAGTGCTGAACGAATTGGTGGAAAAGCTCGGCGGCGAAGTTTCCATGTTATCGTTCTTCAGCGATTTTCTGCCCACTTCCGGAAGCGCAGGTAATTGGAGCGGAATAGTGCTTGACGTGTGCGACATGCTTAATTATATTTTGGGAGGTATAATCATCGTGTTGTATGCCGTGCGGGTCAGAAAGTTCGAGAACCCCGAGTTGTACTGAGGAGCGTGAGACGGGATCTCTGACAGATAGAAATACCGTAAGCGCAAGCAGACGTAAAAGTAAGATACGCGGTCAACGGCCGCGTATTTTCGTTGATGAACCTTTATTGACAATACTTATCCGAGCGTATTATATTATATATAAGTATTCTGACACCGGTAATAAGAAAATGAAAGTTCTTGTCAGCGCCTGTTTGTTAGGCGCAAACTGCAAATATAACGGAAAGAATAATTTTGCTCCGGAATTGCTTAAACTGCTCGGGAATGCCGAAGTCGTTCCGATTTGTCCCGAATCCCTGTCCGGCATAGGTACGCCGCGCCCGCCCGTGGAATTAAAGGACGGTAAGGCGTACGACGTAAACGGCAAAGACGTGGATAAAATATACCGCCACGGAGTCGAAAGGGCGCTTGCCCTCATTGAAAACGAAGCTATCGATTTCGCGGTATTGCAATCGAGAAGTCCTACATGCGGAGTAAACGAAATTTACGACGGCACTTTCAGCGGAAAACTCGTTAAAGGAAGAGGTATTTTCGCTCGAGCGCTTTCCGATGCGGGAATACCCGTATATGACGCAAGCGACATCGAAAACATCAAACGGATCTTAGCCGTCACGGAGGAATAAATGCGGAAATTTCTTGAAAACAAGTTCGCGCGTTACGCCCGCGCGATAAGCGACGAACCCGCGCTCGACCTTTTCGACCGTATGGCGAAAGACGAATCGTGGAGCGGACAGGCTTTTACGCAGGCAACCTTCATCAACAGCGTCGAAGTACTGCCTTTTTTCGAAAAGCTCGGATTCGAGAAACTCGCCCTTCTCGGGCAGGAAGGGCTTACCGGTCCGCGCCTTACCGCTATTGAGTCGGCGAGCGAAAAGGTCAGACAAAAATATCTCGAAATATCGCTTAAAGTCTGCGAAAATCCGCAATACTACGCCTATAGCAATCATCTTTTATATGCGGGCAGGCTGAAAAGGTAAGCTACAGCGCCGCTATAACTTTAACCGCAGATTGAAAAAGTCATTAAGGTCTCAGGCTAAATTTTCCGATACCGCGGTTAAGGCTTGCGGTAAACTCTAACGTAGTCTATCACGAAATCGTAAGATTTGCTTTTGTCGTTTTTCGCGGGGTTACCGCACCAGAAGTCGGAGCCGTCGGCGTTCTTGCCTTCCACGAGCGTGCCGTCCTCCGCTTCGTAGCCGCCCACTTCGACGGACAATATCATATATTCGTTTACTTCCGATACGCCGAGCGTTACGCCGTCCACCGTGTGTAACGTGCGCCACGTTTCCGCGCCGTCAATATAGAAAATATATTCGGTTACCGTCCAAAGGACACCGTAAGTGTGGAATTCGGTATACATATCGTGGATTTTATAACGCGGCGAGCTTTCCGTTTTCGTAGCGGAATAGCCGTCCCCGTGCACGACGTGTACGTTGGAACCTTTGTCCGTGAGGGAATACATCCAGGGCGATTCCATTACGTCTATCTCGACGCCGTCGGCGCCCGTGCCGAGTACGTCCGCTTCGCTCATGCCCGTGCCTTCGTCGGGCATCAGCCAGAATGCCGACCATATCCCCACCGCGGGCGGCGCGATACAGCGTGCTTCGAAATAGCCGCATGTGGCGGAAAATCCCGTGTAACCGTCGCTTCGTATCATTCCCGCGCCTTCGTCCCGCGTGGAGGTCTCGAGCCACGAGGTATACCAGCCTTCGCCGTATTGACCGTCTTTATACAGAGTGCGTATCGTAAGCGCTCCGTCTTTGACGAAAAGAGTATCGGCGGAATCTTCGTAATACGCGGCGCGCCTTACGCCGCCCGCGTAACCCGTTTTCCACTTCGTGTAATCTACGGAATTGCCGTCGAATTCGTCCGCGAATACGAGTTCGTAGCCGCCCGCTTCGAGTACGGAAGCGAGCGTTTTTTCTTCGGGTATTTCCACGGCGCCCGTGCATGCGGAAAGAAGCGCGAGCGAGCACGCGGTACAGATCAGAAGCAATATCGTAAAGGCAATCGTTTTCTTCATGTTCCACCTCGCGGATCCATTGTAACATTTTCGTCGTCACAAGAAAAGAGTAAATATCGATTAGCGCGATACCGTTATTGATTTTGCGGCGCGACTTTGCTATAATTGATTGGGCGCGAGCTCGCGCCCCGAAGTTTCGGAGTGTGTGATATGAAATCCCTTAAAGAACTTTTTCAAATCGGTTGCGGTCCTTCCTCCTCGCATACCATGGCGCCGCAGAAAATAGCGCAGTTTTTCCTTAAAAAATATCCCGGTAAACGTTTTCGCGTGATACTGTACGGCTCGCTCGCGCATACGGGGAAGGGGCACGGTACGGATACGGTCCTGAAAAAGGTGCTGGGCGACGATACCGAGATAATATTCAATATGACGGAAACGAATATCGAGCACCCTAACACGCTCGACGTGGAAGTTCTCGACGGCTCGGAGACGATAGCCAGACATCGCGCGTACAGTCTTGGAGGCGGGGCATTCAGCATCGTCGGCGAGCCCGCCGTGATAACCCCCGAAGTGTATCCGCACGATCATTTCGCGGATATAAAAGCATATTGCCTCGATAAGGATATACGTCTGAGCGAATACGTGTTCGAAACGGAGCCCGACATAAAAGAATATCTCGAAACCATCTGGGACGCAATGACCGATTCCATAAAGCGCGGACTGTCGGCGGAAGGTATTTTGCCGGGAGGCTTGAACGTCAGGCGAAAAGCGAGGTATCTCTATCTTCAACGCCATATAGACGAGAGTCCCGAAACTCGCGAAAACAGGCTCGTATGCTCCTACGCATTCGCGGTAGCCGAGGAGAATGCCGC
>CALVNM010000097.1 GCA_944349735.1 uncultured Clostridia bacterium
TCACGCGCTCGTTCAATATCGCGCGCTCTTTATATACGCAACAACGCATCGTAGGCGTTTTGCCGGGAACGATCATCTCGGGGATGTCGAGCATCTTGTCGTACAGCTTGTCTTTCCAGGCAAGGCGCGCCACTTCGCGCAACACTCTGTATTTAAGATATTGTACTTTGGTATCGAATCTGTTCATAGTTCAATCCTCTCGATAATACTTCCTTGTAAATTCTTGATAAAAGCGAAACCGTCCTCTATTACGGCGTACGCGGGTTCGGAGCCCCCTTTCGGAAGGGAAAGAGACGAGATGTTGACGAACGTGACGCCGCCTACTTTCCATACCGCGTTGACGTGAGTGTGACCGTAGAACACGGCGTCGTAATGCTCGTCCGGAGGCGAGTCGGGATTTATGCGGTGTCCGTGGGTAAAGAGAATTTTTTTGCCGCCGCTCACCGCGGAATAGTATTCCGGGAAAGGCTTCCCGATAACCGTTTCGTCCACTTCGCTGTCGCAGTTGCCTTTGACGAAAACGGAAGGTACTTTCAGTTCATTGATAAGCGCGGTGACTTCCTTCGGAGAATACCCGTCGGTAAGAGGATTGCGCGCTCCGTTGTAATTCAAGTCGCCCAGAAAGACGAAAAGCGCGGGCTTCTCTCTCTCGATAGCCTTAGCTAAGTCTTTTGCCCGCGCGAGCGAGCCGTGGAGGTCGGTAGCGACAAGTATTTCAGTCATAGTTCACCTCCACCACCTTGCCCATACGGCGCAGGTGATCGGAAATGGTATCCACGAGTTTCAATTTCATCGTAATGTCGATCGGAAGTCCCTGGTGGGCGGCGTTTATGCTCTGTCCTACGAAGAAAGTTACATGCGTCGCCTGCTCGAAAAGAATGTCTGCAAGCAGCGAAGCGCCGTCTTTTTTCGTGAAATATTTAGGGGTGAGATCGCTCGTGCTCAAATATTTTTCGCTGAGTTCGACGAGCTTACGCAAGGTAAGCACGCCTTCCGTCGTGAGGTCTATCCCGTCGATATGCCCTATCGGAGGCACGTCTTTGTCGGGGAAATCGAAATCGGTCTTGATCGTTTTGCCGAGATAACGCGCCACTATCGTGGAGCTGGTACCGCCGCAAACCACCTTTTTGCCGGGTCCTTCCATAAAACGGGACACGTAGAAATCGTCCTTGGTTTTATCGACGGGAGGTCCTACCATTATATTTACGTGAAGCGCTTCTCTGACCTTGACCGCAGCCACCGTGGTATCGTCCCCGGGAGAATCGAGGTAGAGGTCGTTGCATGCGCTCGCCAGAAGGCACGCCACGCACCTCGCGCTCATAGTGGGTTTGACGGCTTTGTCGAGATAGGCTTTGACGTCCTTACGAAGCCAGCCGAAATTGAGTATCATACCTATACCCGCGTGGATCACTCCGTCGCTCATCATGACGATGTAATCGCCGGGTTTAAGTCTGAGTTTAGTGATATAAACGGTCTTACCGCTGTAGTCGTGGGCTTCGCGGTCGAAGTCCGCGCATTTTCCGCCGGTGATGTATATGGCTTCGGGATTGTCGAATTCGAACAGATACCCTTCGCCCTGCTTGTTCATGTAAACTACGGAAAAAGTGGCGTAAGCCACTCCCCTTTCCTTGCACACCGGCAAAGTCTGTATGATGGTATTGACGCACTCGTCGAGGTCGATGCCGTTGGAGACCATGGTGCATAATATCTTGCTCGTAAGCGTGGCAAGGATATTGGCTTTTACGCCGCTTCCCAGACCGTCAGCAAGCACCACGGTGGTATAATCGCCGTTATACGCTACTTCCACTTTGTCTCCGCACAGTTCTTCGTGCGCCTTGTTAAGCGAGGTGTATCCGTTCTCGAGATAAAGCTCCATACTTACTTCCCCGCCGTTTTATTCTTCTTCCTTGGATTCGGACAAAGTCTTTTTGAGCTTCAGAAGCGCGACTTTGGTCTCCGCGGTGGTCTCGCCGAGAAGAGAGGCTATTTCCTGCGCCACGCGCATCTGCTTCTTGATGACTTCGTCAGTGGTCTCGAGCGTCTTTGCTTTCACTTCGTCGAGCTGCTTGTCGTAAGCCACGCTGTCCGTCACATCTTTGAGAACGGCAAATAATATCTTATGCTCGGGAAGCAATACGATATTCATATCCGCATAACGCTTGGTCTGCTCGATGAACATATGCTTCTTGACAACGTTTTTACCGCCGTTCAACGCCATAACGAAAGCATCCGCATTGATACATTCGTAAATATACAAACCTTTGGGATCGCTCTCCGTGATGCCGAGTATTTTACGCGCAAGACCGTTCAATTCGCTGATGCGGAGATCGTAATCGAGAATGAGTATGCCGTTGGGGCTGTTCTGGATGATCTCGTAAGACATGCTTTCCGCGCGGGTACGCATATAAGGTATGCACATCTCTATATCGGCGTTGCCGCGCGCGACCGCTATCGCCTTCTCGCGGCAGGTGGAATATCCGCAAGCGCCGCAGTTCAGTTCGTCTTCGGGTTTGAATTTGCCCGTCCTTGCAAGTATGGCGCGAATATCTCTTTCGCCGGGCACTACGGAATTCACCGCAATACGCGGGTGCCCTTCTATAAGACTAACTCCTTCCGCGTCGATTTCAACGGGCGCGTTGCCGGATTCGCCGACGTATTTGCGCACCGCTTCGTTGGCTTTGAGCGCGCCGCCCGAACGCTTCAGCGAACAAGGTCCGTTGATGCAGGCGTATTCGCAACAGTTGATCTCTATGAACATTCCTTCGAGATCCTCTATACCTTCGAGCACGTCGAAACTGCGATGTACTCCGTCCACCGCCACGTATTCGTACCCGCCGGGCAGGCTTTCGAAAGACTTAATGATACCGCGGCTTATGGGATAATAACGGGCTTTGTTCGCCTCGCCGTCCTTCTGGTTCCCTACCGAAGCAATCGCGTCAAGCGCGATATTCTTCGCCGCGAACATTTCGGAAAGCTCTTCGAAAGTAAGCACGCCCGCTATGATACCGCTCTCTTTGGCTTCGCGTTTCTTAGCGATACACGGTCCGATGAAGACCACTTCGGCTTCGGGATAACGCTTTTTGAGAAGCCTTGCGTGCGCAACCATGGGCGACGCAACCGGCGCAAGGTATTTGAGAGCTTTGGGGTAATACAGCTGAATCATCCTGTTAATGGCGGGACAGGCTGAAGTTATGAAATTCTTGTAATCGCCGCTCGCAAGAAGCTTAGCGTATTCCGCGGTCACTATGTTTGCGCCCACGGCGGTCTCCTCCGCTCCGCGGAAGCCGAGCTTTGCGAGCGCTATCGTGAATACGCCGAAATCGGAAATGCCGAAACTGCTTACAAACGAAGGAGCGACGCTCGCTATTACCGGCTTACCGCCGCGCAACAACGCCTCGACGCTCTCCACTTCGCTGTGCACTTTTTTCGCGTTCTGAGGACAGACGGTGGTGCATTTTCCGCA
>CALVNM010000098.1 GCA_944349735.1 uncultured Clostridia bacterium
TCAGAAAACGACGTATTGGTAGCGAAGCTATACTTTACCGCGGCGTTCCCCGCGATGAAGATACCGCTTACCGAAGACCCCGCACAAGTCAAGAAGTTCGCCAAGATCAACGCCGTCGTACAGTTCAAAGCGGCTGACGACGTCAATCCTCTCGCTTGCCACATAGTATTCCTGACGGAAGAAAAGGCTAACGAGCTTACCGAAAAAGCCAAAGCGGAAGCTCAGAATCCCGGCGAAGTCAAGGCGGTCCCGCGCTTCAAGGTATATCAGGGCGAATACGACGGCAGATACGATTTCTGCCAGTTCGTCAACCTCGAGTTCAAATCCATCAAAAGTCTGCTCGGCGTATTCAAAGGCAACTCCCCTCTTGAGATGCTCGGTATAGTGGTTCCTCTTCTCAAGAACATTACGAAGAAGGCTACACTTCCCTTCCTGTTCCTGATGCTGTCCCTCACGAAGATGATGCCCGATAACAATCCTTCGGTGGACAATCCGTGGGAGCAGTACCTCAAGGTCAAGATGTCCCTATACATGATCACGACCGCGCTGTCGAGCGCGACCAAACTCGGCTGGCAGCCCATGGTGAGCTGGACGGCGAAGCAGACCGACAGGATATATCAGTTCAAAGTGGGCGCCACCTACGACAGCAACGGCAAGGAAATTTATCCCGCTATCGCGGCATATCTCCGCGTCAAAGCAGGGAAGACCAAAGCCGGACGCGGCGAATACACCCGTAAACGCCCCTTCGTGCTCTTCGATTTCCCCAATCCGGACGGCTGTCTTGCGGTACTCAGCGGAAGGTACGAATTCGTCGAAGCCGCGACCAAAGGCTGTATAACGGTAATAGGTTCCGGCGACTCTTACGCGGTACAGTTCAACAATATGATGACTCAGCTCCAGAACATGTTGATACCTTCCAAGTTCCTGAACTGAGGTTTTACGTGAACTTCTATGATCGGCGTCCCCGAGGGACGCCGATTTTTTACGGCGGCCGACCGCCGAAGTCAAATAAAAGGCACGGCCTGTTGCCGTGCCTTTTTGAACTACTTTTACGCTGTTACTTCACGTCTTCTATAAAGAATGTCTTGATCTCAAAAGGCTTGAACGATATATTATCGAGCACGGCTTCCCCGATCGCGTTCTCGAGAAGGTCAGTTTCGTATACCTTGCCTTTGACGGGAGTGGATATGCTCGCGGTGCGCGCCATACCGGAATCTTCGTACACGCGTACCACGATACCTTTGTCATTCTCGGCGCGCTTCACCGTCTCGACCACCACATGCGTATCTGAGGATACAAAATAAGGCGGTATATCGACTTCGAATTCCGTTATGGCAGGTTTATTGTTATAGAGGTACCCTTTGCGCTGTATATCTGCGGCATTATAATCGCCCTGATGCGGGCAGAGCGCGTAACAGATTGTATGCATTCCCTTATCTGCGTCAGGCGCGGGGAACATCGGACTTCTCAGGAGGTTGAGAGAGATAAGCCCTTCCTTCACGCGGTATCCGTACTTGCAGTCCGTAAGCACGCTTATGCCCCTGCCTCCTTCGCTTAAGTCTATCCACTTGTGCGCGCATATCTCGAACTGCGCTTTTTCGATCTTGGTATAGTCGCCCGTACTGCGCTTGAGATTGCCGAGCTGTATATCGCAGGTGACTTCTTTGGCAAATACCGCGGGACGGAAGTCCGCGCGCAGCATCTTATGCGTTTCCTGCCAGTCTACGGTCGTAACAAAATCCACGAGAGGCCTTCCGGCTACCAGAATGACTTTCTGGCTTATACTCGAGTTTCCGTACTTATACATATTCTCTCTCACGACCGCTCCGTCGGTAACGGTGGTATGCGAATCGATGAGTTTGAATTCGGCGGGCGCCTTCTTGGTGTATTTGATGTCGATGTCCCATGCGTTATAATGCAGACGCTTATCCTTATAAACGTTCAGTTTATTCATGAAGCTTCCGCAATACTCCTTGCCGTCGCGCTTATCTATAAGACTCTTGATATTTCCGTAAGGATCGAAAGTCACGGAGAATATATCGCTTTCTATGGTATTGCCTTTATACGAAAGCACGCTTTTCGCGGCGGGGACGTATGGCTTGAGCGGCGCACTCGAATAAGGAGCTACGTCAACCTCATACCACTTGTCTTTATATGGCATAAGTCCTTTGAACGCGTAAGAGGTCTCGTTGATCGCCGTAAGCCTCTTCCTGCCTCCGGAAAGGAATTCCAACGCGCCGTCGCGTATTTCGGCAAGTTCCTCCAGCATCTTCTCGTAGCGAGCGACCGATTCGACGTACACCCGCGCGATCGACGAGCCGGGAATGATGTCATGGAATTGATACAGCAAAACTTCTTTCCATATCTTGTCGAGTTTTTCCTTGGGATACGGGTAACCTTTTGCTTCCGCAACGGCGGATATGAATTCGGTATTGTGAAGCGAAAATTCTATTCTCCTGTTGTTAAGTTTGTTTTTACTCTGCGTGGTGTACGTACCCTGATGCTTCTCGAGATACAGTTCGCCTTTATGCCGCACCATGACGTCTTCCTGCTCCTTGAGCTTGTCGAAAAGGTCTATCGCTTTAGCCATTTTAACTTTCGGAAGCCCCTTCATGCTGCCCGCGCGGCGCACCATTTCTATGTGCCCTTCGCTCGGTCCGCCGCCGCCGTCGCCCACGCCGTAAAGCAAGCCGATGTTTTTGATCTTGTCCCTTTCGGGGAAATTCTTGATGGCGTTAACGTAGCTCCAGGCGCTTCCTTCGCTGTTATAGGTCTCGTCCGGCGGCATGTGTACTATGACGCTGCTGTCGTCGATACCTTCCCATATAAACGCGCGATGAGGAAATTTATTGTGTTCGTTCCAGCTCAATTTGATCGTTTCGAAATAATCCATACCGCACTTTTTAAGTATCTGCGGCAGGTTCCCGCTGAAGCCGAATACGTCGGGAAGCCAGCACATACGCATATCCTGTCCGAATTTTTCCTTCCAGAACTTCTTCCCGTAAAGGTTCTGCCTGATAAGGCTTTCGCCGGAAGTGACGTTGGTGTCGCATTCCACCCACATGCCTCCCTGCACTTCAAGCTGACCGGAAGCGACCTTTTCCCTGATCTTCTCGAACAGTTCGGGGTGACGTTCTTCCATCCATTCGAATTGCTGCGGTTGCGACGCTCCGAATATGTAATCGGGATATTTATCCATATTCCATATCTGGTTGGCGAACGTACGCGCCGCCTTGCGCTTCGTCTCCCTTATGGGCCACAGCCACGCAAGATCGAGATGCGCGTGCCCCGTGGCGTAGAACGTGTACGG
>CALVNM010000099.1 GCA_944349735.1 uncultured Clostridia bacterium
GTCGTCTCCCTTTATGGCGGCATGCAGATCACGCAAGCGGTCACCCGTTTCTTCTACGGTGCCCGCGCCGCGTTTTTCCTTGCGTTTCCCGTAAGGCATCCTACTTCTTCCTCGTGCGTACTTTGCGGGATTCCGCCCATTTGTCTATTATTTCGTAAACGTACGCTTCGTTGACGTCGTTGTTTTCGACTACCTTCTGAAGGAGTCTTCCCGTTTCTCTGGACGCGCTCGCCAAAGCTTCGAGAGATTTCCTTTCGCCCGCAATTTCCTTGACGAGCTGGTCGTTGGAGCTTTTTATGTCCTGTAACGTGCGGTTGCTCTGCGAGATGGCGCCGGCTACGGAATTGTTGACGAAATCGCTCATTTTGCCGACGTTGTCGTTATAGGCTTCGAGCATTTTTTCGAGATCCTTTACGTTATAATTCTTGCGTTTTTCTTCGAGAAGTCCGTCCAAACGTGCAAGCTGGGCTTCCGCTTTCGTCTCCGTATCGCGTACCGCCTCGAGGCGGGAAGAGATCTTCTCCATAAGCGACATCAGCTTCTCGGCGTCTGCCGTGTATCTGTTGGTCACGGTCACGAAGCGGTCTATCCTCGACGAAAGATCCGTAGCCTTCTCCGCCTGCGCGGAGAGAGTGCGGTATATTTTATCGAGATTCCCTTTCAGATCCCCCGCGAAAGCGGTGTTGAGTTTCTCTATGTCCGAACGCATGCTTTCGTAGGTGGCTACGAATTCGTTGAGATTGGCTTGAATGGGGGTAAGCATGTCTCTGTAGCCGATGAAGGCTTCGACAAGGATCCTTACGTCGTTGTTATCCATTTTTCTTCTCCTTTGATCTTCTCAGCGCTTTGAGAGAAGCGTTGAGCGAGGATTGATTTTTTTTGACGGCTTCGAGGTCGTTCCGTACCGTGTTTATTATAAGTTTACGCGCGACGTCGTTGTTGCCCACGTCGGCGAAATATCTTACGATACCGTAGTCGAGCGCGCGGTCGGAGTCGCTGAGACAGGCGTCCATGAATTCCAGGAGCAGTTTGTCGCCGGAGAGCGAAAACATCTCCCTCGCGTCGTCGTACAGACCTTTTTCCCAGTACCTTACGCCCGCTTCGCGGTAGTATCCGCGGCTTATGAATTCTTCGTGTACGTCGATCCTGTCTTTGTAAGCGGAACGGACGTCGTCGTCGCGCAGTCTGTCGAGAGCTACCCGCGCGTTGGCATACTGCCCGAGCCGCATGAATTCTTCTATACGTTCCGCGAGATCGGCGTCGTCGATCTCGGTACGCGAAAGGATGCCTTCGAGCCTTTTGACGGCTTCTTCCGGAGTCAGGCAGGCGAATTCCGCCGCGAAAAATTTGTCGAAGAAAGGAATACGCGCGCTTTCAGTAACGTATACGTGCGCTTTGGCGCGCGACACTCCGACGTAGAAAAGGTTGAAATAATATCTGTAGACCGAATTTTCGTCGGCGCTCTTGCGGTTTATGCCCGCGCGTTCGATAGCCGCCCATTTGTCCTTGTGATCGCTCAAAAGGTCGTAAAGTATTACCGTGTCGCGTTCCAGTCCCTTTACTTCCGAGACGGTGAGTATCTCGCGGTTACCCGCGACGGGGCGTAGTTTCTTCTTGACTTCGTCGGAGGATACTACGAGCGTGTAATTGTCGAGTTTATGTTCGGCTATCAAGTTTACCAGTGAGTTTCCGCGTACGTAAACCGCACTGGTCTCGGTCTCTGAATCTACAGCTCGGCTCCTTAATACGAAGTTATGGGTTCCGAAACGGGCTATATTCAAATCGTTGAGACTCTCAACTATTTCCGCGATGCGTGGCGTGTTGCGGTAGTTGTGCCTGAGTACGCGTATCGTTACCGTCTCGGAAGAGTACATAAGCCGTTTGAGAAATCCGAAGCTGAAATAGGACGGATTTATCATCTGGAGCGCGTCGCCCACGCAGAACATTTTACGGGATATGTTTTTCATCAGCAGCAGGTTGATCTCCGTGAGATCCTGCACTTCGTCCAGCACGGCGAGCGAATATATGGGAATGTTGCCCGAAGAAGCGAGCAGCCTCCGGCTTATATGGTTATTGTCGGTAAGACCGTTGGCAGCAAGGTGAGCCGAATATTCGCGCGAGATACGGTATATCGCTTCGCATTCCTGCGGGGTAAGCGTTCCGCTTCTTGCGGCGACGTATTCCTCCTTCGACATTATCCGCGCGGGATCGTCGAGGTCGGCTTTACCGAATATATAGCCGTATATTTCTTTGTACACCACCTCGTAAGACAGTTCTTTTACGCGCGCAAGCGCTCCTTCCGCTCTGTGCGACGCGGCGGGTACGAACGAGGAGATAAAATAGTTTTCGCCGCAGGCTCTGCGTTTGCCGTCGGCGTATTTACGATATATGTCCTCTATCAGCATGTAGTCGACTTTGTTACGCAGGAAGTCGGCTATCTTCGTAAGCGCAGCCGCTATCTTGTCGTCCTCGTCGACGTCGAAGTATATGCCGAGTTTGTTTTCGACGGCTTTCTTGTGATCCGCGTCGGTGAAGCGCACTCTGCCGTGAGTGTATTCGGCGACGAAGTTCTCTATATCGCCGGCGAAGGCGTTTACCCTTAGCTGCGTGTCGGCAAGCAGGCCGCGCGAATAGGTGGAGTAAAGCACTTTGCCGAGATAACCTCTGGACGCGGCGAAAACTATCTTGTCGATACAGAGATTTGTTTTTCCGCTTCCCGCCACGCCCTGTACGAGGATGTTGCCGTCTTCCGCTTCGACTACGGCTCTCTGTTCGGGATTGAGCATGGGGAAATCCACGCGCTCCGCTCCCGAAACGCGGTACAGTTTATCGAAAGCGTTGTCTTCGGGGCGCGTACTTGCGGTAAAAACGGTGGCGGAGAAATTCTTCCTGTCTTTGAGGTAGGCTTCCAGCCTTCGGTCGTTCAGCCTCAGATCCTTGGAGCCGTCTCCGCCGAAAGCGTAGAAAACGACGTCGCTTTTCTTTAAGGGAGAGGGAAGCGCCGCGCCTGTAGCGAAGGAAAATTCGTATTCGCCGCGCTGACCGAAAGAAACGGTGAAATATCCGTTGTCGCAGAACGGCGGAGAATCTTTGTCGGCGCGTAAGGCGATAAGGGCTTCGGCTATTTTGCTTACGGCGAGATCGCTTTTACGGAGGCGGTTCGCGGCGGCGGAAAAAGCCGCGGTCTTGTACACCGCGCACCGCGACGACAATACCGTGGCGTTCAGATCGCTCAACTTTCCCAAAAGGGCACCTAACGCATCTCTGCCTC
>CALVNM010000100.1 GCA_944349735.1 uncultured Clostridia bacterium
CCTATGAGATAAATCGATATGCCTTCTACGGTTGCACGAGACTTACCTCGGTGACTATAGGGAGCTCGGTCACGAGCATAGGAGGTTCTGCCTTCCGAAGTTGCACGGGACTTACTTCGGTGACGATAGGGAACTCGGTCACGAGCATAGGAAGTTCTGCCTTCTATGGTTGTTACAAACTTGTAGAGGTGTATAACAAGAGTTCTCTCGATATCACGGCGGGCGACTCATCTTACGGCGATGTAGGTTATTATGCAAAGAACGTGTATACCGAGGAGAACGGTTCTTGCTTCACCGATACCGCGGACGGATACCGTTTCCTCTATGACGGAACGAAGGGCTATCTTGTCGGTTATTACGGCGAAGCTACGGATATAACCTTGCCCGACAGTTTCACGGCATACGACGGAACAAACGTCAATACCTATAAGATATATAAATATGCGTTCTATGGTAATACCTCTCTTACCTCTGTGACGATACCCGACTCGGTCACGAGTATAGGCGAGGGCGCTTTCTCGGGTTGCAGTTCGCTCGAGAGCATGACTATACCTTTCGTGGGAGCCGAGGCGGGTAAGACTTCTTCCGACACATATCAGTATCCCTTAGGATACCTATTCGGTACTGATTCATATACCGGCGGAACGGAAGTTACGCAGTATTATTACGGCAACAGCACTTCGAGCTCGACGTCTACAACATATTATATACCCTCGAGCCTTCGCAGCGTTACGGTGACGGGCGGGAATATCTTATACGGAGCTTTCTACGGTTGCTCGATGCTTACCTCGGTGACGATACCCGACTCGGTGACGAGCATAGGAGATTATGCCTTCCGGAATTGCAGGGGACTTACCTCGGTGACGATAGGGAGCTCGGTCGAGAGCATAGGAAGCTATGCCTTCGACGGTTGCACGGGACTGACCTCGGTGACGATACCGGACTCGGTCACGAGCATAGGAAGTTATGCCTTCGAGGCTTGCGCGGGACTTACCTCGGTGACGATACCGGACTCGGTCACGAGCATAGGAAGTTATGCCTTCTACTATTGCAAGGGACTTACTTCGGTCGTTTTCGAGGATACCGAGGGCTGGCAGGTGTCGAGGTATAGTGATTTCCGTAATTATACTTCGCGCTCGAGCGCCAAGCTCGCGAACGCTTCCACGGCGGCTACCTATCTCAAGTCGACGTACTACTATTATTACTGGCGTAAGGTATAGTGGAAAGTTAACGTAACCTATAACGTAAAAACGCGGGGCGTAGAGCTCCGCGTTTTTGCGTGACAAGGGGCGCTCTCACGGCGCGGACGCCGCGGGAGTAACGTCGTATTTCGTTATCAACGCCGAACGGGTGGGATAGGTTTAACCTTGGTTTTGATTTTCGATAGGGTTTTTTGTAAAAAAAGAAGCGGCTTCCTGCCGTTTCCTTTTGGTGCCGTTAGTCGGGGTCGAACCGACACGATGTTGCCATCGAGGGATTTTAAGTCCCTTGCGTCTGCCTATTCCGCCATAACGGCAAAGAGTTTGGAGGCGCCACCCAGACTTGAACTGGGGGTGAGGGTTTTGCAGACCCGTGCCTTACCACTTGGCTATGGCGCCACACCCGGTTTTGCCGATTGCTTTGATAGTATATCATAAGGATATGCGGCTTGTCCATTATTTATTAACAAAATTTATCCGAATTTTCCCATGCGCGCGTAGCGCGTAAGAGGTGGGAATTACGTGAAAACCGAATATACTTGCAATAACGGTAACTTTTGTAATATAATAATTGAAACGGGTATCCCGTAATAAATCAAGGAGCGCAATTATGTGCATCATAACTTACACTATAGTCACCTACAACAAACTCACCAAGCTTAAAGTCCGCGTGGACAACGCCTGGTCGCAGATAGACGTACAGCTCAAGCGCCGTTACGACCTTATACCCAATATGGTGGAGACGGTCAAGGGCTACGCTTCCCACGAGAAAGAAACCTTGGGCGAAGTCACCCGTGCGCGCGCTTCGGTAGGAAGCGCGAAAACGCCCGAGGACGTAATCGCCGCGAACAACGAGCTTACGGGCGCGCTGTCGAGACTGCTTGTGGTGGCGGAGCGTTATCCCGAGCTCAAAGCGAACGCCAATTTTATGTCGCTTCAGAACGATTTGCGCGATCTCGAGAGCAAAATAGCGATAAGCCGTCAGTTTTATAACGATACCGCGATGAATTATAATCAGAAATTACAGCTTTTCCCCTCGAATTTAGTGGCTAAAGCGTTCAAATTCAAAGGCGTGCCGTATTTCGAGATAGAAGAAGCGGAGAAGGCGGTTCCTCAGGTCAAATTCTGATAATCGGCTAATTTCGGTCTTATGAAAACAAAAGTCACGAGAATAGTAATATTCGCGCTGTTAATCGTACTTTTATTTCTGATTCTGTACGGTTGTTCGGCGCTGTTCGGAAAGTCGTCCGACTCGGAAGTCGTCCTCAAAAACGTCGATATTTCCGCTCGGATGAACGCGGACGGCAGTCTTACCGTTTCCGAGCGGTGGGACGCGACGATAAATTCCGATAATGGTATAAGGAATTTCTATAAAGAAATAGATCTTTACGACGGCTCTTTCCCGACGATAACCTCACGAATTACCGATCTTACGGTATACGACAACGACACCGGCAAAGAATACGCCTATATCGAAGATCCCGACAATCCGTCCGCATCGGGCGCCAATCCTTACGCCGAATACGAATATTATATGTACGGCGTGGGCAACAAGCAGGAAATAGGGTGTTATTTCCCGAAGATAACAAGAGGCACCAAAAGTGTTACGTTCAGCTATACGATAACGAACGCGGTGGCGCTTTACGAAGATACGGCGGTATTGTACTGGAAGATATATTCCGATAAATTCACGCTTCCGATAGAGAATTTCAGTTGCACGATAAAGCTCCCAGACGGGACGGCGTTAAGCGAAAGCGACCTCGTATGGTTGCATTGCGAGGTAGCCGGCTCCGCCGTGCATAAGACCGCCGACAGTTTCGAATACACCGTCGAGGACGTGGCGGCGGGTAATTATATAGAAACCCGCATTTTAACCGATAAAGCGCTTTTCGATTCCGCAGAAGTCGCAAAACAAAACGGAAAAGCGGTCCGCGAAAATATTATTGCCGAAGAACAGAAATGGTACGACGAGTGGAGCGCGAAAATAAAGAGCGAAAACACCGTTTATATTGTAGGCATAGCGGTGGCGGCGGCAGGTATTCTGCT
>CALVNM010000101.1 GCA_944349735.1 uncultured Clostridia bacterium
AGCGCGCACGGACACACAACGACGAGTATGGTGATGGCGCGCGAGACGGCTTCGACCACGCCCGCTTTCGCCGCGAAAAGCGTCAGGAAAAAGACTATCACGCTCAGCGTGCAGGTGACGGGCACGAAATAGCTCGCCCATTTGTCGGCAAGGCGCACGATGGGCGCTTTGTTCTTTTCCGCCTTCCTGACGTAATCGATGAGCTTCGAGAGGGTGGTTTCGTTGCTCTTGTGCGTGACCTCTATCTCGAGCGCGCTCTCGAGATTGCGCGTTCCCGCATATACCGCGAAGCCTTCGGAGGCTTCCGCGGGTACGAATTCGCCCGTTATGCTCGAGGTGTCCACGCTCCCCGAGCCTTTTACGACCACGCCGTCCACGGCGATAATTTCTCCGGGGCGCACGAGCACGCGCTCGCCGACTTCTATATCGCTTACCTCTTTTTCTCTGATGCCTTCGTCGGTCACGACGTCGGCGCGCGTAGGACGCATGGCGATGAGATCGGCTATCGCGGAGCGCGATTTACCGGAAGTCACCGTTTCCACGAGCTCGCCTATAGCCATAATGAACGCTATTTCGCCCGCCGCGAAAAAGTATGAGTCGGTGTGACCCGTTTCTCCGATGACGCCCGCGGCGGTCAGCACGCCCATGATAAGGCTCGCCGTCATCGCAATGCTTATCAGCAAAGCGGAAGTTATCTTGCGCTTTCTGAGGTTTTTGAAGGCGCCGCGGAAAATAGGAAGTCCGCAGACGAAAACGGTTATCCACGCGGGATCGGCTATCGCCGCAAGCGGCAGGGGAGCGTACACGTCGAAATGCGCCAGCAGATAGGAGGCGACGAGGAAGGGGAGCGAAACCAGAATAAGTATTATCTGTTCCCTGACTTCCTTCTTATAATCTGTTTCGGCGGAGCGGTTGTGATCTATGCCGCACCCGCAGCTTTCGCCTTCTTCGTGTTTATGACGGTGCTCGTGTCCGCCGCAACCGCACCCGTCGCCGTGCTTGTGTCCGTGTCCGCAACGGTCTTCGCCGTGTTCGTCGTCGTGCTTGTGCCCGTGTCCGCAACAGGCTTCGTCGTGCCCGTCGCCGTGTGCGTGTGCTTGACCGCAACAGGCTTCGTCGTGCCCGTCGCCGTGCTTGTGAACGCGTCCGCAACAGGCTTCGCCGTGTTCGTCGTCGTGCCCGTGCTTACGGTGCATATCAAAGCGTACCGTACTATTTCCGCACTTGCGGGAAGCGTTGTCGCGGTCGTCGCAAAGGTTGCCGCTTCCGAGCTTATCGCTCTCAAGGCTCAAATTGTCTTTCTTTTTCATATATCCTCCGACAAGAAGAAATGCAATATATTTCTTCTGATTTTCTTATTCGTTTTTCATGTCGTCCGCGCCGGGCTTTTCCCTGCGCTTTACAGCCTTCCCGTATTTCCCGTTCATCGCCGATACCGCACCGAAGCGGGGAGGGAGAAACGACGGGTATCGATACCGTACCGAGGTAGGGTATCGAGAAACGGAAACGGGGTAACCGTGATCGCCTGCGGCGGGGGGGCTACCGAGTGTACCGTCGCGCCGTGGTGCGGGCGTGTATAATCGTATGTTACACGCCGTGCCGTCATATCTCCCCGTGTAACGGGATACAGCGCGGAAAGCATTTCCAACCCTCTCGCCCGTTGCGTGTGAGTCCTTTCTCATGTTCCGTACGTTGCCGCATAGCGGGGCGGTTTGCGCGGTGAACTTTATCCGCTCCGTACTTGCGTTCCGCCTTTAACGGGGGAAGCTCCTTACTTCAGCTATATGACGCGCCGCGCAATTTCCGTGTTTAACGGGATGCAGCGCGGAAAGCATTTCCAACCCTCTCGCCCGTTGCGTGTGAGTCCTTTCCCATGTCCCGTACGTTGCCGCATAGCGGGGCGGTTTGCATTGCGAAAACTTTATCCCGTGACCCGCCGTTTTGCCTTGAACGCCTGTGCGTTCGCGTTGCGCGTTTCCCTGTGCTTCGCCTCTTGCCGTAGCTCCGTCTATTGTCGATACCGTACCGAGGTAGGGTATCAAAAAACAGATACGGGGATAACATTGATCGCCTGCGGCAGGGGGCTACCGAGCGTACCGTCGCGTCGCCGGTCGTTCCGCAGGCCGTCGTCGAACGAAGCTTACATATCCGGCGATACTGTACCGAGGCAGGGTATATGTGCTTGCGGAGCAAGACGTATCGAAGGAGCCGGAGGCAGGGAAGTATAACGTAAGATCGTAACGGCGAATGCCAAATAAGCGGAATTTCGGCTACCGTATATGAGCAATCGAGAGCCCGTTATGTATATTAGTATGCGCCACTTGTTTTCGTCCGCAGTCGGGTCCGGCGCGATTTCGTATTCAAGGTGCGTAGCGAAGAGGGATTACAAAAGTGTTTCCGCTCCGCGTGAAGTCGGCTATACCGCTTTTTCAGTTGATGAATTTTTCTATTATAGCGCTGAACGCTTCCATCACGTCCGATTCGCCGCGTTCGATACTGTCTTTCACGCAGTGAGTTAGGTGGTCCTTGATGACGATGTTCCCCACCGTCTTGAGCGCGCCCTTCGCGGCGAGCAGCTGCGTAAGCACCGCGTCGCAGTCGGCGCCGTCTTCCACCATTTTGACGATACCTTTTATCTGACCTTCTATCCTTTTCAGGCGCTTGATAACGTCTTCGTTGTATTCGTGCTTGTTCACGCAGGCTTCGTTCATTTCCGTATTCTCCTTTCCCGAAGGGGCTTGCCGCCGCTTTCGTATACCCCCAGGGGGTATCTACGAGGATTATACCACCATATATTGCGGCATGCAAGCGATTCTTCGAAAAAATTTAGAAAAATCGGAAAATTCGCTTTACAATTTAATTTTTTATATATATAATAATCAAGCATTTCGTCGGAGCCCGCTCCGGCGTATCCTTGCTCCCGCGGGAGCCATAAGT
>CALVNM010000102.1 GCA_944349735.1 uncultured Clostridia bacterium
GCGATGATCCCGATGAGCACGTTCAGCCGCCGCACCAGCAGCGCAAGTTCGTCCGCGGGGAATACCTTGATCCCGCGCTCGGCAAGGATCGCGTCCGCTTCGAGAGAGGTCGGGCCGTTAGCGGCTTCCACAACGAATTTGGCTTTGACGTCGCGCGCGTTTTTTGCCGTTATCTGATTCTCGAGCGCGGCTGGTATCAGGATGTCGCATTGCGATGTCAGCAGTTCGTCGTTGGTTATGTGCGTTACGCCAGCGCGCGAGTAATCCTTGAGCAATCCGCCGCCGTTCACGAAAGCGAGGATCTCTTTGACGTCGAGCCCTTTTTCGCGGTAGACCGCGCCGGAAACGTCGCTCATCGCAGATACGGTTGCGCCGAGTTCGGAGGCTATGAGAGCCGCGCTTACTCCGCCTACGTTACCCGTGCCTTGAATGGCGATCACGGCGTCTTTCGGTCGCAGATCGTATTTTTTGCAAATTTCGCCCACGATCGTGCGTACTCCTCTGCCGGTAGCTTCTTTTCTGCCTAGCGAACCTCCGAGTATGATGTCTTTGCCTGTAACGGTAGCGGGGACGAAGTCTCCGCCGCTCAATACCGAGCAGGTATCCATGAACCAGTTCATTATCTGGGCGTTGGTACCTACGTCCGGCGCGGGAATGTCACGTTTAGATCCTATAATAGGATATATCGCCGCGGCGTATGCGCGCGTCAGACGCTCGAGTTCTCCGCGGCTCAATGTGCCGGGATCGACCGCTACTCCGCCTTTCCCGCCGCCGTAGGGTATGTCTGCCACGGCGCATTTGAACGTCATCCAGCCGGCTAGCGCTTTTACTTCGTTGATATTGACGTCCTGATGATAGCGTATCCCGCCTTTACACGGTCCGCGTAAAGAGCTGTGCTGCACGCGATAGCCGTCGTAATACGACACCGAGCCGTCGTCGCGCCTCAACGACAGGGCGACTTTAAGCTCTCTTTCGGGATGCTTGAGTATTTCGTAATCTTCGCGGGAAAGCCCGCATACCGCCGCGGCTTTGTCGATTGCCGTGCATAATTCGTTGAACGGATTGTATCTTTCGTCGCGCATATCTACCTCCTCACGATATATATTATACTTGTCCGCGCGCGTGAATTCAAGACTCAATCCGTTCGGAAAATAAGAAAATCCCGGAAAGTATTGAAGGCTTCGACGCGGAGTGCTAAACTGTATGTATGAAAGCGAAAGTCAACGGAGTCGAATTGTATTACGAAAGGACGGGAAGCGGACGTCCGCTCGTGCTTCTGCACGGCAACGGGGAAGATCATAAGATCTTCGACAGCTTCTTGCCGCTAGTCAAGGACGAATTCACAGTGTATGCGTTGGATTCGAGGGCGCACGGAGACAGCTCTAAAGCCGCGCTCGGATACCGCGCAATGGCGGAAGACATAGCCTCGTTCATCGAAACTTCGGGTATAGCGGAGCCGATAGTGGCGGGCTTTTCGGACGGAGGGATAATAGCGCTCCTTCTCGCCGCGTCGCACAGAGTGAAATTTAAAGGTATAGTCGCCATGGGCGCTAATTCAGCTCCGTGCGGTATCAAGAGATTCTGGCGCATATTATTCAGAACAGGATACTTATTCACGCGATCAGAGTACCTTAAACTTATGATATATGAACCGGATATCACCGTAGACGAACTCGGATCGATAGACGTTCCCGCGCTTCTCACCGTAGGAGAGCGCGATATGATATTTCCCGAGCACGTCAAAGCGATCGCCGAGCGTATAGAAGGCGCCGAACTTAAGGTCGTAGCGGGCGCGAATCATGTTTCTTACGTTACGGACGGAGAAAAACTGTATTCCGTTATCGGAGATTTCATTTTAAGCAGGAGGTAACGATGCGCGAACAACACGAGATAACCGAGCCGGTAGCGCTTCTCGACGCCGAAGGGCAATTGTCTGAACCGGGATACTGCAAACGCAATCTTTTCGTATACGACCGCGCGGCGATAACCGCGCCGTCGCTAAGGCTCAAAGAGTGGGATTTTTATCAGGTATCCGACGGTAAGCATATGCTGCAAGTCAATTTTGCCGACATTTCTATAGGCGCTGCCGCGACCGCAGAATTGACGGACCTCACGAGCGGCAGAAAATTCGGCTCCGCGAAGATAGTTCTTTTCCCTCGCAAGAGATTTCTTCCGCTCAACGGAGACGTCGAACACCGATTCGAATTTTCCAAAGGCAAAACGAAGCTTGTTTTCGACGTGACGGAGAGAGAACGCAGGATATTTTTCGACGACGGGAAGTTCTTTGCCGACGTGCGGGCGGAGCGCGATCCGAACGCCGAATCCGTAACTATTGCCACTCCCTTCAAAAAGAGGGGGCGTTTCTTCTATACGAATAAGATAAACTGTATGCCTGCTTCCGGCACCGTCGTTTACAAAGGGCAAACGGTGAAGGAGTTTTCCGTAGGCGATACGTTCGCGGTACTCGACTGGGGCAGGGGCGTCTGGCCGTACAGCAATTACTGGTACTGGGCTAACGGTTCGACGCGGCTTGAAAACGGGAAGCTTTTCGGCTTCGAACTCACCTGGGGTATAGGCGACGAATCCCATGCCACCGAAACCATGCTGTTCTACGACGGGAAAGCTCACAAGATAGGCGCGGTGGACGTGGAAACGCCTCCCGACGGCAGATGGATGCAGCCTTGGCACTTCGTTTCGGAAGACGGCAGACTCGATCTGACAATGAAGCCATTTTACGACAACTTCAATCCCTTTAACCTCGGCGTGGTGAAATTCACCTGTCATCAGGTGCACGGATTGTGGTCGGG
>CALVNM010000103.1 GCA_944349735.1 uncultured Clostridia bacterium
CGAGTACGTTGAGAAAGCATTACGTTAGATATGGTAGATAAAATTAAATATCCGAATAATAAACGATAGATATATAGCGCATTTTGCGCCTAAGGGAACAGGATTTTCGTTCAATTACGAGGGTAGGAGCGAAGATAGCAATACTGCATCGAGCGACACTCCCGACGTAAGTGGACAAAAAGACGTTTCCGCAAGGCGGTTAGCGTTGCGCTCATCCGGTAGGTGAGCGCAATTACCGGTAGCCGCAACCTAATATTTGAAAATTCGGTTTTATCGTGGTATCATAATATAGAAATCTATTGAACGGAGGAGCAAGATGAGCGTTACGGTAAATATTTATTACAGAGGTAAGAGGGGTGCTGCGCGCGCGTTCGCTGAGGAAATGATCGCAAGCGGTACCGTCGACAGGATACGGGCGGAAGAGGGGAACGAAAGGTACGAATATTTCTTCCCGATGTCCGATCCCGAAACCGTGTTGCTCATCGATCGCTGGCGCGACGAAGCGGCGATCGACGCTCATCACGCTTCTCCCATGATGTCGGAGATAGCACGTTTGCGCGAAAAATACGACCTTAGAATGACCGTCGAAAAGTTTGTTTCGGCGCCCGACGCCGACCCCGAAAAGGACGCCCGCTTCATAAGAAAGTAAAGATTACGGGAACAAAAAAACGGCCGGTATAAGCCGACCGTTTTTTTTGAGGATAAGGGCGTTAATCGAGATAACGCGCGTTCTCCTCTATGAAGGTATTTATGTTCCGAACGATTATATCGAAGAATTTCTGGACGAGGACTTTGTCGTCGTCGTTGCCGCGAATGGCTATGGTCATCGTGAGCTCTCCGTTCATGGAAGTGAGCGCGAGCTGCATGTACGGCTTGTATTTGACCGCGCCTGTCATAAATCCGTCTACGGGCTTATAGGGTCCCATAGTAAGCAGATCGGGATTCAGAACGCCGATATTACTCATACCGATGAGAGGATTGAGATAGCCTATCTTGATAGCCGTTTCGCTTATCGCGTAGGGGAAGATAGTGTACGCGAGCTTGAGCAGGGGAAGGCTGTAAAGCCCCATGAATTTGTCGTGCTTGCTCTTTCTCACGGAGTGGAGAACCTTGACGAGAGTGTCGTTGAGCGTTGTGCCGACGCCCTCTACGGAGCATTGCATGAATCCGGTGTGGTTGGTGAGTCCGCCCGCTTCTTCGCCGCCTTCGATATGTCTTCTGAGGTCCACCATGCAGGGTATCGTCAGCGTGTCGGTGGCGGGATAGCCGCCGAATTCGTAGAGGCTGTGCATATACACCGTGAGCATGAGGTCGTTGACGGTCACGCCGTAGTGCTTGCCTATCCTGCGGAATTTGTCGAAGGTGACCGCGTCCACTTTGCGGCGGTTGATCATCGACTTGTCTTCCTTACGCGGCTCCGTCATCGGGAAATAATGCTCGTCCTTGACCGCGGATATATTCTTGTAGAGCTTCTGCGCCGCTTCCTTGTCGTCTCCTTCGAGCTTCGTGTAGACCTGATCGTAGGAGCGCGTTCCCGTCTTGATCTCCACGCTCGCGCCGCCCGAAAGCATCGCGTTGTAGTTGGCGGAGAGGCGTTTAAGGAAGTATTTGAAGTCGCCGCCGTCGAAGCACATGTGGTTGACTATCATGCAGAGCACCGAGCGTTCGCCTTCGTGGAATACTCTTATCTTGAACTGGACGTTGCTCGTTACCGGTATGCACTGCGTAAGGAATTCTTCGATGTCCGCTTCGAGCTCGTCCGCGGTACTCTCTTTGACGCTCAGAATGTCCGCCACGGAATATTCTTCCACTTCCCAATAGGGGTTGATGACGGAATCGTGGAAGCTTGAATGGAGCACCGGCACCTTTTCGGTGGTCGCGATCAGTACCGATTTCAGCGCGTCCACGTCTATTTTGCCGTCGTAGTACAGGCAGGCGTGCACCATTCTGTCGTAATAGTTGCGGAATAAGTATTGCATCTTATCCCATAATTCTGCCGTTAATCTTTGTTTCTTTTTCATATTTTCACCTACAAGATATCCGGATCGGTTACCACTGAGTGTAATATTCTTCGTCCACTTTGGACTTGACTTCGGCGTACTTGGCGAGCTCGTTCTTCTCTTTGCGTTTCATTATCGAAAGAATGATGGCGACCGCCGCGGCGACTGCGACTATTCCTGCGCAGGCAGGGAGGAGCCAGCCGATGCCCCAGGGCATGAGACCGGCTACGCCGCACATGACGTATATGAGAGCCGCCGAGAATACGAGCCAAAGGAGAGCTTCGGGGACGGTGAGCTTATTCTTCGTGACGAAACCGAATACGACGTCCGCAAGCACGGTAACTATCACCATGATGAGGAAGGTCATCCAGTCGTATGGGAAATCTTTGGGAACGCAAAGGTGTACGATGAGATAGGCGAATACGAACCATAGCACTATGCCGCCCGCAAGGAACATGCGCGGCAGCAGATACTTTTCGCTCTGCGCGCCTTTGAGTATGACGAGTACGGTGACCGCGGTGTACGCTGCGATGACCGCGCCGAGGATGATGAGCCAGCTTCTCGACCAGGGCACCGCTCCGGTGATGCTGAGCGCAAGATATACGATGACGAGTACCGCGACCGCCGATACCGCGAGAAGGCTCGCCGTTTTGCGGGTGTTCCTTTCCTTCGGTATCTCGACGAGACTCTTTTCGAATTCCTTGAGTTTGGCTTCGAAATCGCCGAG
>CALVNM010000104.1 GCA_944349735.1 uncultured Clostridia bacterium
GCGAAAGCGACTCCGAAAGCAATTGATCCATACTTGACGCCACGATAAACGACGGCGGAAAGGCTTCGTCGGCGTAAAACTCGGGAGAAGTAAGCCGTCTTTCGTCGCCGTCGAAGTACACGCTCAATTTTTTACAGGTTTCGCCCGCAAAAGCGGATATATAAGTTTTGATAAACGGGAAACCGGTGGAAATCGAACGGTAAGGATCGAAAATGCCGCTGAGAAGGAGGAGCGCGGACGATCTGAAATTTTCTTTATAGCGGAAATTTATTCCGAGCTCGTCGAACAATTCGCGGTGGGTGGTCATCGCCCCTATCATTGCGGCGAGGTGCCCGCCCGCGGACTCGCCGCCCACTATCACGCGTGTCTTGTCGAAGCCCCATTCGTCGGCTCTGTCGAGCACGAATTCGAGCGCCGCGAAAATCTGTCGCAAAAAGTCGCGGTGCGTTTCGCCGCGCGCGTAGTCGTATCCCACGTTCACCGCGACGTAGCCTTCTTCCGCCCAATGCTTGCAGTAATACCGTCTTATCGCGCGCCTGCCCGACACCCAACCGCCGCCGTGAATATAGAAAAGAAGGGGTTTCTTTACGGATGGATTGCCGTCTTTTTTACGGTAAACGTCCAGTGCCGCGCGTCTTACGGAGCCGTCGTAGCGTATATTTTCCAAAGCCGCCACGTCGTTATATTTTTTGTACAACAACGGAAAATAAAGCAATTCCACGCTGTTGGCGCAGAACTCCATAAGGCGTATCCTGAACCTGTCCGATCCGTTGAGTCCCATTCTTCATCCTCCGAAAACGCGCGCCGCAAATCCTGCCCGCAATTCGATTATATACGGAAAAGTCTTCCGTGGGAAGACCGAAAACAAAAAAATCTGCTTTTCCGTTTAAATTTTTAACCGAAAAAATCCTTATCGTCTTTAAAGTATATCCTCATAAAGCCGCGGCGCGCTGACGTCGGTGATGTCGAGGATTATTCCGTTATGATCGACGGTGGAATATATCGGAGCGCCATTAGAGAACGTCACTCTGAACTTCACGCCGAGATCTACGGGGTTGCCGGTGGTCTGTATCGCGAAATCGGGCGAAAGCGCCTTTACGTAATTAGCGGTAGACGAACCTCTGTAGCCGTGATGACCGAGCTTCAATACGTTCACTTTGCCCACGGCGGCGCCTACCTCGTCCTCGTCGCCGTCATAATTGTTCATATCGCCGCTTAGCATCACGCGGTAGCCGTCCTTCTCGATAAGCACGGCGAGAGAATTTTCGTTCTCACCCACCTTCTTGCCTTCCTCGGCTTCCTTGCCGTTATATACGGTCACGGTGTAATTACCGAACGCAAACGACACGTTCTCGAGCTCGCTTATTATCGGAACGCCTTTTGCGTTAAGCGCGTTGACGGTCTGTTCGTACACCTCAAGGTTATCCCAATTCTCCACCTCGTAATCGTCGATCCTGTCCTCGTAATAGCGTTTGAGATAGGCGCGCCCTATCCTTACGTTATCCTCCATTATCACGGTGTCGAAACCGCCGAGATGGTCGGAATGGGCGTGGGTGCCGAGAATGAAATCGAGTTCGACTACGCCGTTATCGTCCGAACAGAACTCATTGAGATAACGTACTACGAAATCCTCGTAGCCCTGAAGTTCGAGTCCGTCGAAGCCGCGAGGATTGTCGGAGTCCTCTCCGCAATCAATGAGGGCGAATTTACCCGCGGATTCGAGAAGTATCGCGTCGCTACTTCCTGTATTGAGGAAATGTATCCTGTCGCCGCCTTTGCTTCCGTCGTATGAGAGAAATTCGTACTTACCCTCGATAGCGACTTCCGCTATAGCAAAGCCCGACGCGACGATTCCCGCCGCCAGAGCGAGCGCTATAACCGCGACGAATAAATATTTGATCCTTCTTCTCGTGACGTATTTCATAAAAACTCCTTAAGCATATAAGCCCGACGAAACTCGCATATTTATTATAGCAAAATCATACTTTACTTTCTACCTTATTATCGGAGTCCGAAGCGTTCCGAAACCTACGCGACATAAGAACCAAGCTTTCCAGATGTCCCGAATGAGGGAACATGTCGAAGGGGCGCACGGAGCGCACTTCGAAGGCGGTGAGCAGAGCTATGTCGCGGGATAAAGTGGCGGGATTGCAGGACAAATATATGAGCCTGTAAGGGACTTCCGCGGCGAGCGCGTTGAGCGTTTCCGCTGTCGCGGCAGAAATTCCTTTGCGCGGCGGATCGATATAGATAACTATGTTTCGGGCTTCCGAAACCGCTTTTTTTAGTGTCGGTATCAGCTTTTTGAGTTCTTCGTTCGCGTCGCCGCAGACGTTATGCACGCGCTCCGAAAGCCCGTTTGCGGAGTACAGCTTGTCCGCGTCGCGGACAGCTTCGGGTACTATTTCTATGTTATAGACTTCGCCGCCCGCTTTCGCTATCGCGGCGCCCGTGAGCCCTATCCCCGCGTAGGCGTCCACGAATACGGAGTCCTTGCCGCCCGCAAGACGGGCGATCTCGGCGTATACTTTCTCGCGTATATCGTCGTTGA
>CALVNM010000105.1 GCA_944349735.1 uncultured Clostridia bacterium
AAAAGCCCGCAAGGAGGATGAACTATGCTGAATACAGAAGAGATGAGCGGCACGAATTGCATCGCGTGGTTCAAGATTAAGACCAAAGGCATAAAAGCCGATGTGATCGGACAGCTGATCGAAGAGATGCGGGAATGGACCGGCCTTGTTCCGCAGGCAGATCCGTTCGGCGAAAAGGATGATAGTAATTGGCTCTTGTACGGCGTTTACGACAGCGTCGGCGACGAGCCGTCCGACCTGACGGGCAAGGACGAGGAATTTTCCGAACGCTGGGAGTACGGTATCAGCGTCTATGAGATCGTTAATGAAAAAGTGCTGAAAGATCTGTACGGCAAAGAGGACGTGCTTTTGCAACTGAAAGAGAAGTACGGCGTAGAATATCAGCTGTATTTCTGTACCTTTCTTGACCTCGACATGGCAGACGATGACGGTTATTATGGCGACAACGATATCAGCCTGCCGCCAAAGGCGATGGCGCTTCTTTCCAAGATCGGCGCAGATGACTATCTGCGCGTGATGACCTATCACAGCGAAAATTGATCGGAACAACGGGCGGATGTATCAAATTCGGTACATCCGCTGTTGTATCATAAAGGAAAAAGCGAGGCCACGGCAATGCAGCAAAGCAGCGAAAAAATATGTTCGATGTGCGGAAAAACGTTTGATCTGTGGGATGAGCAGGAAGATTTCTGCTTCGTGCGTCACATCGGGTACGGCTCTAAGTACGACATGAAGGGATTGTATCTCAATCTCTGCTGTGACTGCTTCGATAAGATCGCGGACTGGTTTTTACCGCTCTGTGTGAATGATCCGTTGGTGGATGAACAAGATCTATGGCGCCCTTGTCCTTCGGAGAGGGATGTCGGCGAACAGCTTATGCGGCGCATGCAGGACGGTGTAAAAGAGCTTTCCGAACAGCTTGACGGCATTTCTGTAGACGCGGACGATTTTCGATTGCGGCTGAAAAAAGCTGCCGATGCGTTACGGCGACTTTCCGACCGTGTTCAATTTGAGATGGATCGTTTAGAGGAGAACAGAGATGGCGATGAAGAAGCGTGAGAAGCGGCGGAGCAGATGCGATCTTCTTTGCCTCGAATGGTGTGGTGGTAAACTATGTTTATAAAAAAACTGACGGTCGAACAGTTCGGACGGATCGGGCATAAGAGTTTTTTGTTTGAACAGCCGCTGACTGTTTTTGCGGGGGAAGAGACGGAAGAAATTTTTGCCGCGTTGTGCGTTGTGCTTAATAACCGCCTCTTGCGTTTGCAAACGACGCGGTATTGCTTTACGGAGAAAAGCAAATTTTATGCGGAGATCGAAAAAGAGGGAAAAGTTTATACGGTGGAAGCGGCTTATGATGAAGGCGTACCCGATCATTGCGCCGTGCGCGTTTCTTGCGGCGGGCGACTGCTTTCGAACGAAGAACGGACGGCGGCGTTTCAAACGAGCCTTGAAGAGGAAGAGTGTTCCTATTTTATAAACTGTCACGATTATAAAAGATATGTTCCCTTTGCCGAATTGGATTTTACGAAAAAACTTGCGCTTTATCGGCAGGGCTTGCAGGAAGAAAACCGGGAGGAGTTTTCTGCACGGACAGACGGAGTCGGGCTGACGCAGACTTTTCAGCGGGTGCTTGAAAATTTCTGCAGCGATTTTTTGCCGCAGCAGCTGCGCATCGAAAAACGGCTTTGGCTGACGATGGATGAAGAAGGCAGATTTTTAGCAAAAGACGTACAGCCGCGTAAAGATCTGAGCATGACGGAAGATACGCTGCTGCAGTATTTATGCTTTTTGGAGGTCAACCGATTTTGGGGCGAAGTGCAAAACGCAACGGGTCGCACCGTGAAAAAACCATTGTTTATCGGCGCGTTGGCATATACGATCGATTTTTGCATCGATCTCGCTCCGCTCTTAAAGCAGGCGCTCGGGCTCGGCAGACAGGTATTTTTGTTTGAGAACGGTAAATATATAGCAGAATGGTTGCGGGGCGTCGATAATAAACAGGTGATCGACTGCAAGTGCTGACGAACGTCTGTCAGTCATTGGCGTCAAAAAGAAAGGGTGAACGGGAGAGGAAATTCGTATGCGCAAAAAGCAGAAACAAGATGAACTTGTTGCAAACATGAAAGAGCAGGGGATCCATGTGATCGACGAGCCGCTTTCGAAAAATCTGTTCAAACGGTTTTGGGAGTGGCTCGTCGGCATTCCGCGGGATATCAAATGGGCTTTCAGCGATTTGCGGATGCGAAAGTTAAAGCTCGGCACCGTCTGCTGGAAGAGAGGCGAGCTGAAAACCATAAATGTTTCATGGGATGTCCATTGGATGAGCAACATGTATCTTGCCGCCATCATCCGTGATTATCTGCGCTTTTTTATCAAAAATACGGCGGTGGTCGGCAATTATGTGTATGAACACAATCCAGAAGGCTACGAGTATTGGGAAGCGCTCGAAAAGTTGGACTCCGACGAAATGTCACGCCGCTGGCAGAAGATCGTGAACGATACCGCCGATCTGTTCGATGAACTTGTGAGATCGGTGGAGATCGAAGAAACAAAAGAAGAATATCAACAAAAAGTCGATGCCGCGTTCGATGCGCTCAAAGGGATATATTACGATTTAGAGTGGTAAAAGTTTTTCAAACACAGAGTTATGTCCCGTTTTTGATACATCCTGTGTTTTATAATAAGAACACATTTTCACTTTACCCAATTTCTATCTTTACCCATTTTCATTTCAAAAAATAATAAGAGGTGTTATCCATGAAAAAGATCTTTACTGTCAGTCAACTTCCCGCAAACGAGCACGGCGAATACTCTCCCGCCGGGATCACGCCCGCAGAGTATCTGGAAAAGATGTATTCCAACATCGAAGAGGACGAACTCTACATCGCCAAGGATGCGGATGAAGAGGGGGCTGTGTATGTCACGGCTGCCGCACTTGCGGATGCGGCGGAAGTCTGCCGTTATACCGTCGATGCCTCCAAGGCCGACGCGGCGGAGATCGCCCGCAAAGAGCAGAAACTTTTTGATGCCTGCAAGGCGCTCGCTGCACTCTGTGTGGAAGAAAAGGATGCAATGACGATCGTGAAGTCTGCCGTCGAGGC
>CALVNM010000106.1 GCA_944349735.1 uncultured Clostridia bacterium
AAACGAACGGGGAAAATCGAACAAATCCCCGAAGGCATTGCGCCGGGGTTTGATTATAACGTCGGCAAAGCCAGATATCGCGCATTTACGCCTGAACCTGACGGCAATCCGCCGCAGACGTTTCAAAATCGCGCCGCCGAACTGCCGCCTTTGCCCGAAGCGTCGCCGATGCCCGAAAATTCCGTTTTGCCCGAAGGATTGAGCGAAGAGGAATACGCTCGCGCTTTTTTGTCCGAATTCGGCGCGGACATCGGAAAACCCGTCGTTTATACCGATGTTGTCGGAGAACCGCTTGTCATCGACGAAGGGCTGTTTATTGATAAAAAATCAGGAAAATACAAGCTTAATAAAGACAAGCGCAAAAAATATATGAAGCTGTTGGCGGCATCGATTAAGGATCCGGACGAAATCTGGATGATATGGGCAAAAACGCAAGCCGGAAAATACATCTTAAAACGCCGTTACATCAAAATTTACGAAGCTGAAAACGGCAGTCACTGCCTGACGGTTTTTGACAAGGATGAAGATAAATGGACGGGTCAGACGACCTTCACGCCAAAGGCAGAACGGTCAAAAGGAAAACGGGATGAATACCTGAATAATTTAAGGGACGGGTTCCTTACATATAAAAAATGAGCCGTTCGGTATGGACGGCTCAGAGTTGAAAGGTTTGGATCCTCCCATACCGGGCCCGTTCAATCTCTCTAATTAGTTATTATGGCATTGAACGGGAAAAAAATCAATCTTATGATAATTTTTTAACATCAATAGAGCTGTTTAATAGCAGACGATCTTCAAAAATTCTTCTTCAAAATCTTATTGTTTGATAAATAATTTTCTTATTCAGCTCAGTATGGTTGTTTTTGGGGAGAAGATTTTATAAACTGAGGAGGCTCTTAAAAAGGAGAAAATAAATGCCCTACTCAGATTATATTAAGATAAGTCATATTTCTGAAGAAGAAATTTTGAAACGCACAAAGGTAAACGAACCATTTATCCCTTTAAGAGAAGCTCTTTGCAATTCATTAGAAGCTATAAAATTAAAGAATAAGCTTAATAAAGAATCTGATGAGTACAAAGGAGGAAAAATAGATATAGAGATATATATAAAAGAAGATACATCAAAAAGTCAGTGTTTAGATTATATTAAAATATCTGACAATGGAATTGGATTTAATTTAGAAAATTTTAAATCGTTTTGCCGTTATATGGACGCATCAAAAGGGTTTAATAACAAGGGAACAGGACGTTTCTATTTAATTAAATTTTTTAAAGAAGCTGTTTATTCGTCTGTTTTTTCTGAGGATGACGCTAAAAAATATGGAGAATTTTCTTTTTCTTCAGAGAATCCTTCTTCAAGCCTTTTTATTAAAATAATTAAAGACAATGAGGATCGGCCTTTTTCTGAAGAAACAAAAACATCTGTAGTTTTATATCCTTTTGAAGAAAATATTTATGAAAAATATGCTGTTTTTCTTAATGTTTTTAATATAAAAGAATGGATTATTGATAAGTTCTTACTTGAATTTTTGCTTCACAGAGAGCAATCCATTCCATCAATTACAATTACGAGCTTTTTTAAAGGTAATAATGAAACAGTTTGTGTTTCTTCTGATAATATACCTCAAATTGACAAAGAAGAAGATTTACTTGTGCCTTTATATAAGATAAATTATGATAAAAAAATTGTTGAAGAAACAAACGAAAATATAAGTTTTAAGCTCTATTCTGTAAAAAATAATTCCATAAAAAAGAATGGAATTATATTAACGAGCTCTAATCAAAAAATAGAAAGCTTTCCTTTTCAAGGAATATTTCCTGACGATAATTTTAATAAGGATAAAATTATTTTATTCGTTAAATCTAAATATTTAGATAATCCAGAAATAATTAATGAAGAACGAAAAAAATTTAATTTTTTTAATAAAAGTGATTTAGAAAAAGAATTAAAGAAAAGCGAAAAACAAGGTGATTTTAATTTTTCGCATGGTTCTTATTTATTAAAAGATGTTTTGATGCGTAAAGTAAACAATAAAGCATTAAAAATGTACCCTGAAATTGAAAATTTAAAGAAACAAAAGGAGAATACAGCTTATAAATTAAAGAATAGATTTTTAATCTCTGATAAAATATTCAATAAAGTGACAAAAAATTTAAACGCAGAGGCTTCGCCTGAAGAATTTTTAATGGAGTTCTACAAGGCAGAAGCAGAGATTCTGGCGAAAAGTGATATTGAGATTAGTAATAAATTTGATGAAATATTGAATATAGACCCTTCATCAAAGGATTGTATTGAACGGTTTAATAATATAGCAAAAGATATTATACAGTTAATACCTATTCAAAATCGTAACAATCTAGCTCAATATGTTGCACGAAGGCAGATTGTTTTGAAGGCTTTTGAAAATATATTAAATCAAAATTACGATTTTTCAATAAAAGAGAAACATCTTCACAATTTATTCTTAACTCAAGGCAAAGAAAACAATGCTTCTGATAGCAACCTATGGATGCTTAATGAAGATTTTATCTATTTTTCTGGAAAATCTGAGGAACGTTTATGTGATTTTAAAATAAAGGGAAAGAAATTATTTAAAAAAGAAATTACAGAAGAAGAAAATCGCTATTTGCTTTCTTTAGGAGAGAACAGGAAATGGAAAAAGCCTGATATTTTGCTCTTTCCTGAAGAAAATAAAGCAATAATTATAGAGTTTAAAAATATCGACATTAATCTTTCTGATCATTTATCTCAAATCAATAAATATGCTTATTGGTTGAGAAATTTTACAGAAGAAGAATTTGAATTGAAGCAATTTTATGGTTATTTGATCGGGGAAGGTCTAGAATATGATGATATTGTTGCTGCGGATTCTGATTTTAAAAAAATGTATAATGGAAAGGTGTTTTTTAGGCCTAAAAAAACGGTTGTTTTTAAAAGTGATGAGAGTAGAAATGGAGAACTATATACAGAAATTTTTTCATATTCAGAATTATTACAAAGAGCTGAAACGAGAAATAAAATTTTTATAGAAAAACTTGGTCTATCTAAGAAGAAAAACAAAAACCGAAAATAAAGCCGCGTAAAGCGGCTTTGTCATTTTTCGGCTATCGTTTTGCGTTATTAAAACTA
>CALVNM010000107.1 GCA_944349735.1 uncultured Clostridia bacterium
AATAAATCTCGGGAGACGGTGAAACACCCAATGCGTTTAGTACAAATCGAAACGCTTCCCCGGAAGGCTTACGATAAGTAATATCAGCACTTGAAACCACTTCAGTAAAATACTGCTCTATTCCAAATGCGGCCAAACATTTTTTCAGCGTCTTTGACGAAAAGATACTGTTGCTGAGTACAGCCAGTGTATATCCCCTACCGAGAAGATAGTCAAGCAGGGATTTTACACCGACTGCAAGACGTTCTTCCCTGCATGCGGAAAACACTTCCCACTCAACATCATCGTATGATTTTAGAAGTTTTTTGCCGAATTTGTTTTCATAAAAGGCAAGTTGATCAACAAAACTTTTCTCTCGCTGTGTTTCGTTGCGATCGAGCATGAATCGTTCCCTGTATTCTTCCGCATAAAGCTTGATTTTATCGAGTTTGTGGTCAAAATATTTATCCGTAAGATAGGAAAGTCCCTTATCATAATCAAACCACACCTTATCAAGCAAGGTATCAAATAAATCAAAAATAATAATTCTCATCGTTCCTCTATTATAATTCTGTAATGTTCGGGTATTTCCATTAATATTCCATCACGCGTATACGTTGCATATCCGTTGAGTTCATTTACACGGCGTGATACCATATCCTTATCCTCTATGTATGACAAAAGAAGTTTTATTTGATCTTTTAGTGTAATTTGCCTACTTTTATAATTCAAAACATAATCCAAAATTATATGATTATGCGCTATTTGATTGCGGAGCTTGTTGATAATTGAAAGATCATCAAATTTCGTTTTTCTCCCTTTAAAAATACATCCTTCATACATTTTTTCATCCGAAAGCAACGAATGCAGCCGCACAAGTTCCGCAAATGAAAGCATATCCAAAAGCCTTGTCATTGCAATTTCTTTCACATTGTCTCTTTTTATCCTTGCACATACCTCTTCCCACCTTATTCCCTCATCTCTATATGAGCTATTTGGCAAAATGATTTGAAAAATTGTTTTTTCAAACTCTTTTATACCGTTTCTTATGTTTATAACATCATCATAGCAATTGGAATGGTTCAGTATCATTGCCCTCATATGACCTTCCACAACGCGAATAGTCTTAAAAAACCAGCGAGCAATACGGGCATCATATTTGGCACATTCCGTTAACCGATAATATTCAATTTCTTCTTTGTTATTGCGTGCGATATCATAAATACGCTTAAATCTATCTAAGCCTGTTCTTTTTATCCAGTTTGAAATTTCTGTTTTTTCGGTTTCTGTTGCTGTAATTTTTTCTATCCAATCGGTATCCATAGCATCCTCCAAAAACAAAAGAGTTCTAACAACTGACCTGTTAGAACTCTTTATTAGCACAAGACCAGGACAGATCAGCAAAATAGCTTTTCTGAAACCGCATTGAAATGTTTTTATGATGTTTGTCAACCTGTCATGACAAATATCAACCGTAACTACGGACATTTCCATACAATTTTATTTAATTTATTTTACCATTATCTTCTTTTTTTGTCAATGGATTGCACTACTCAAAAAATCTTAATTTACTATTCAATGCAAAAAGTAAAACTGCCAAGAAATAACACATTTATACAAGTGATTCATTGCATTTACTCTTTTAATCATAGGTCGATTTACGCTATACTCTCTCTTAGCCAAAATCAACCCTGAACAAAATTGTGCAATTCAAAGTTTTTATTCGATTTTCTGTCGTTACGCTCCACCACAAGTAAAAAGCGACCTTTTGAGGTCGCTTTTTTACTTGTGTCGAACGAACGGGACAGCGCACCTTTCTTGCGATAGCAAGCGGGGTGCGCAAGTTTGCGCAAAGCGCAAACCTGACGAGCTGAACGCAAAGCAAATTCAAGCAGAGAATCAATAAACAAACGAACCCGCTAATACAAGCACAAATGTGAGCGAGTGGTCCCGTCCCCTATCATAGCCGCGACCTATTCGGGTCGCTATTTTTGTTTGTTGCGAACGAACGGGACAGCGCACCTTTCTTGCGATAGCAAGCGGGGTGCGCAAGTTTGCGCTTTGCACAGGTACTGACTACGTTAATGCCGATATTTAATGTATCGAATTTTAAGCGTATTTTGCGCCCGAGAAAGTGAGATTTTCGTACGATAACAAGCGTAGGAGCGAAGAACTACGGTTCCGTGTCGAGAGACGCTCGCGCCGTCAGCGTGCGAAAAGATACTTTCGCAGGGTGTAAGAGGACGCGGATATCCGTCAGGTAGCCGCAACCGGATCTTGAGCGAGTGGTCCCATACGTGAGCGCGACCTATTCAGGTTGTATTTTTTGTCATTTGGCATTGTACGGCGGAGCAAGTAACGCAATTGTCCATGACAAACACACGTAATAGTAACAAAAGACTATAATTAACCCCTTTCTATTTTGATATATATTATCAATCTGTATATATTGCGTAATCAATAAAATTGACGAAAATTTTACCTCATTTAATGTTTGCAAAATAAAAAGCTTTTTATTGTCTACCTACAAACCTACTGTCACGTCCCGAAATGTGCGTCAGGACAATTAAATAATTTAGGTTTTTTCATAGTCTCACGGACAAGCGGGCTGATGCCCGCTTGTACGTCAGGTTTACTTTTTACAATACGTCAGGCTCAAACCGCAGTTCTAAATTTGCGTTACCGTAAGTGTGCAATTTGCAACTGTTCCCGTGTTTATGACTTCGATTGTGTAATTATCTTCGCGAGCTATGGTAATGCTCTTAACACCCTCTCCGTCATCGTCTATATAAACTTCTCCGTCGGAATCGTATACCTTGAAAGTGAATGCCGGGTTGGAAAGTTCAATCGTATACGTGCAGAGATCCTGTCCTGACCCTAACGGCAAACGGAATGATTTACTGTCGTAGTTTACATACCGCAATTCTCCGGATGTAGCGACATCACCCTCAAACGTGAGGTTAACGGGTCAACGCTTACCCTTCCATAAGGTGTAAGCCGATGAGGTCTTTGTCGCGGATGAGGGAATTGACGGAGACGGCGTGAGCTTCGAGATATGAGTCCCGCGACGAAGAATAGCCTTGCCGTTTGAGTTCCTCTATTATCGCCGCGGATACGCGCTCTATGCGCTCCGCTTTTTCCTCAGATTGATGAGCGTTGACGATGTACTCGAAGTCCTCGGTAAGATCGCCCGCAGTCTCCAGCTCCCGCGCCGCGCGGAAAAGCCATTTATAATAAGGCGCGTGTTTTTTATTCAATATGAATAATACTTCAAGCCCTTTGGTAACGAATTCCGCCGCCGCAAGCGCCGCGGCACCCTTCTCCCCACGCTTCAATAAGCGCGGATAATTGTACTGCCCCGCCTGCGCCATCACGGCAAGCCTCGCCGCAAGTTTTTTGCGCCTTACGTCAGCCGGCATTCCGTTTATAAGAGTTTCGCGGTAACGCCCGAATTCCTCGGAACCGTTTACGAATATCTCCCCGTTCGTCGCGGCGTTGAGAGCGTAATCGGGTATCCTCAGCCATTCTCCCGCGCTCTCGGGCAAACGCCGCAGTCCCGTAAAGGATTCGAAAAAGTCTTTGACCGTGACGACGCCGCCCCTACCCGCGCCGTACAGACTGTGCAAAGACCTTCCGTAGCCCATAAATTCGCGCGGCAAAGCGTTATACGCGCGCATAAGCGGAAACCCTATCTCACGCTCCGTGCCGTCGTCTATCCAAAGATAGAATCTGGGTTCGAAATCGTGATCGGACGACAGTTCGTCGTCGTACCCCGCGCACTCGGAGCCGTAACCCGCGAGTCCCGCGCTTATGCGGTTTCCTTCGGGGTCAAAACGTGAGATCAGCTCCCTTCCGTACCTTTCGAAATACGCTCTGCTTAATTCAAGTCCTTTCATGTCGGTCGAATCTGTTTTGAGGCATTGGTTTCGTATATCTTTTTAGCCCGCTCCGCGAGTTCGTTACCCTTTTCCTCGTAGCCGAAACGAATAAAAGACGGCGCGCATTTCTCGCATACGAACGCATAATATCCGCCTCTTATACGCACCGTATTGAGCAGATAGTACGCTCGGTCGAGGTATTCCGCTATCGTTTCGCCACGTCCTCCCGCGGCCTCCGTAAGATGCGCGAGGTTAACGTAAGTCACAGCTTCGTCCTCGCTTTTGTCTAGCGCGCTCATGAGTTTCGCCGCTTTATAAAAGAGCTTTTCGGCTTCTTTATATTCTCCCGTCTCTTGTAGCGCGG
This sequence comes from uncultured Clostridia bacterium, assembly GCA_944349735.1. GTDB lineage: Bacteria > Bacillota > Clostridia > Christensenellales > DTU072 > Stercoripulliclostridium_A. The sequence continues at coordinate 4,222 of CALVNM010000107.1, forward strand.
TAGCCATATTGTTATATAAACCGCCCCAACGCGGATCGCGCGGTCTCAAGGTGCGCGAATATATTTCCTCGGCTTTTCTGAAATACTCTATAGCGAGTTCCGGTTCACCGAATCGCGTATACCCGGTACCTATATTGATGTATGCGGTTCCGGCGGACGGCTCGTTGCCGCTATCGGTGAGCGCTATGAGTTCTATAGTTCTGCCGATAGCTTCAAGACAGCCTTCCCTGTCGTCGTTCTTGCGGCAATGCCCGATAAGCTCGTTGCTTATAACAAGCTCCGAACTTAAATCGCCCTCGAGGCGCGCGGCTTCCGAGGCAAGTTTAAGGAACTCTCCGCCTCCGGCATAATCCCTGCGCGCTACAAAATCGTCGTATTCGCTTATGACGAGACCTGTATCCAAGCGAAACCTCTTATTTTACGAGCGAACAATAAACTTCTTCCGCATGCCCCGAAGGTTTGACGTCGGAATAAATGCGTTCGATCACGCCGTATTCGTCTATGACGAATGTGGTGCGCTTCACGCCCATGACCGTCTTGCCGTACATTTTCTTTTCCTTGAAAACGCCGTAAAGATCTATCGCTTTCTTGTCCTCGTCCGCAAGAAGTATGAAGGGCAGTCCGTATTTCGCGGCGAAATTATAATGAGATCTGACGGAATCCTTACTTATACCTATGACCACGGCGTTATTATCGACCAATTTGTCGGCGAAATCCCTGAAGCCTATCGCTTCCGTAGTGCAACCGGAAGTATTGTCTTTGGGATAGAAATACATTACGACCTTTTTGCCTCTGAAGTCGGAAAGTCTACGCTCCTTGCCGTTCTGATCGGGCAAAGCGAAATCCGGCGCCGTATCGCCTACGTTCAACATATATATGCCTCCGTATAAACAAAAATCATTCCGAAAGCGCTCGCTTTTCGGAAACGCAAATATTATATCACGCGAAAACGCCGCCGTCAACGACAGGCGGCGTAAGCTGAGATCAAAAAGTAATGCCGCCGCTTACGATAAAAGAACCGTATCCGTCAGGTCATGTGAAGCCGAACTTAAAATCGCAAGAAACGGCATCAGGCTTTTGCGAGTTCTTTGCGGAAAAATTCCGCGTTGTCTTTGATCCGTACGTTATTCGGTTCGAAGTTAAGCGCGCTTTCCGCCGCGGCGAGCGCTTCCTTGAGGCGCCCGGTATTATAGAATGCTATCGAGCGGAGATCATCGGGTAAACTGCCCCACGCCGCCGCCTCGCATATATAGCTCCTCGGTCTTTCCTTTATGGCAAGAGCCGCCCCGGTAAAATACAGTACCCCTTCCCACTCTCTCTCCGAATACAGGAACGAAGCGAAATCGGTATAAGGCTCCCTTAAATACGGCGCTTCCGTTATCGCGCGCATATACCATATTTTCGCTTCCTTCTTATTCCCTTTCATCGCGTAGGAGCGCGCGATGAATCTCATCGAGGCGGCGCGCTCGTCGAGCCAGGTAGCCGTGGGCAATTCAAGATGCTTCTTGAGCGTGGCGATACAGTCGTCCCATCTCCTGCGGAACATATATTCCCTGCCTAGATAATGCATGTTCCTGTCGTCGTCGGGTTCCTCCTTCACCGACATCTCGAGAAGTTCGAGATACTGCGCGCGGGACTTAGCCGCGTCGGGATAGTGATCGAGCTGCATTCCCTCCACGGTGACGGTGAATCCTTCTGGTCCTTCGCCTATCCACTCCAACACCTCATGCACGGGATGTTTCCAACGGTAGCCGTAGCGCGAATGTACTTTCGAGTACCAGAATACCACTCCCTCTTTCCCGTCCGGAGTAAAGCTCCATGTATACCTGTACGTGGCAAGCGTAGCGCCCGGCTTCCACGCCTTGCGCAGAAGCTCCGCCCAACCCGGGTGCAGCACTTCGTCGAGGTCGGTGCACACGCAGATGTCCGCGTCGGGCGATACCAGATCGAGTGAACGGTTGCGCGCTACGTCGAAACGCCACGGAATTATCTTCTCCTCGAATACACGCGCGCCGCGCTTGCGCAACATCTCCGCGGTACCGTCATCCGAACCCGTGTCAAGCACGGTTATTTCGTCGGCTTCGGACATCGAATCCATCCAACGGTCCACGAATTTCGCCTCGTTCTTACATATCGCATATACGGCAATCTTCACCTCGGCACCTCCGAAAACTCCATAACGAACGCCCTTACGTCATAATACGGTAACCCGTAATACGGTTTATCCTTCTCCTAACGCTACGCGCCGCCTCTGACATATTATGCTGTAGCCTGAAACTTTGTTAAAAAAATCCCCTCCCGTAAGGAGGGGAAACGGTAACGGACGGATGTTGACTAATCTTTCTTCTCGGTAAGTCCGAGGTAGCCTATCGCGTCATGGATATTTTTCTCGAGAGCCTCTTTGCCGTAGACGTCCACTTCGGACTTGTTCTTTACGCCGTGCGTAAGGCAGCCCGCGCCGCCTATGCAGCCGTCCACGCACGCCATTCCTTCTATAAAGTTATTGGGAAGTATGTTCTTTGACTTTCTGAGAAGCGCGATCTTGCACTGCTCTATACCGTCGCACACAATGGGATTGAAGGGGAAACTCTCTTTGCCGTTTTCCTTGAGCGCCTGACGTACGGCGTCGGTAAGACCGCCGCTTCTTGCGAATATCCTTCCGTAATAGGAAGCGTTGTCGAGGTGACCTTCCTCGAGCTTGGACATATCGATGTCCTTGCTGTCGATAAGAGCCTGCAATTCCTCGAAAGTTATGACGGAATCGACGAGCTTATGGATCTCTTTCTTACGGTACTCCGCTTTCTTCGCCGTGCAAGGTCCTATGAATACCACTTTGCAGTTGCTCTCCATGTTTTTGATGTACTGCGCGAGCATAGCCATCGGCGAAAGGTTGCTGCTTATATGTTTAGCAAGATCGGGGAACTGCTGCTCGACGTATTTGACGAAGGCGGGGCAACAGGAGCTGGTAAGGAATCCTTTCTCCGCAAGCTCGAGGCTCTCTTTGTTCGCCACCATGTCGGCGCCCAAAGCCACCTCTATCACCGAATAGAAGCCTAGTTCCTTGATCGCAGTCACTACCTGTCCTAAACTTACGTCCTTGAACTGACCCGCAATCGAGGGAGCCACTATCGCGTAAACCTTATATTTTTTATTTTTATTGGATTTCTTGATAAGATCTATGACGTCGAGTATGTAAGACTTATCGGATATCGCGCCGAAGGGACATTGATATACGCATGCGCCGCAGTTGATACATTTTTCGTTGTCTATCTGCGCGCACATGTCCTCGCTCATCGTGATAGCCTTGACCTTGCAGGAATTCTCGCAGGGACGCTTCAGATTGATGATGGCGGAATAAGGACAAACCTTACTGCACATACCGCATTCTATACATTTGG
>CALVNM010000108.1 GCA_944349735.1 uncultured Clostridia bacterium
AAGGTTTTCGGGAATTTCATTTCCTTCCTTGATATAAGAATTCACTATCTCAAACTGCTTTGTAAAAGCCAAAAACTTGGTGTTAGTCAAATCTTTTGCAACTCTAATCATGCCATCGAAATAGCGCCTGTCAACAATATCCCCCGAAGAGTGCCACCGAAAGAAATTGTACGACATAACGCCGCCGCGAATCTCACGTTCGATTTCGTCAAAATATGTAACAGGATGTGCCACATACTCTAAATAGTTCTGCATCAAGCAATCCTGGACGTTCTTAAATCGGAATCTTCCTTTCGTGGCATAACAATCCTTCACGCACGGGCAACCCTCTCTACAAGTGATGATAGGTGGTAAATTTACCGAGGGGATAACCCCGAGCTTACTGTTATGCGTGCTGATTTTAATAGCCATATTCGCCTCCTCATGACAAATTTGTGTGAGACGAACTACTTATTCAATTGTAGGCGCCTCATGCCACTATGCTTATTTTTTCCTTATTATTCTCCGCCCTAAGATGGTTTAGTTTAAGTCTCTCGTTCTACAACATCGATGAGGCAGCTTCTCATGACATCCAAGGCTGCATAATGTCTCTCAGTCGTTGTGCCTCGACAAAGATATGCGAGTACATGGATATCGGCTGAAGGAAGTGCTGCCCGAAGATTAAGTGCATTAGTTACAACACAGATGTCTGTGCATACGCCAACAATCGTAATGTCGTTATACTCCCCGAGCGCACTTTCAAGTAAAACAGAACGGAAAGAGTTACATTTTCTGATTATATGAACTTTGTCGGGATAACCTTCGATCGAGGAATACGCATCCTTTACTTCCTTCACGATTTCACATCCATCTGCCTCATCGATACAATGCTCGGGAAATCTGACCCTCTCGTAAGATAGGGAGTCATAATACGAATGAACATCTTTCGTCAAATAAATATCACCAGGAAATTCGAGTATCTTTTTTACTATCCCCGGGATAATTTCTTTTCCGTGCGGAACAGGGAGTTTACCGCTAATGAAATCATTTTGCATATCAATGATAACCAATGCCTTGTCCATATATAGTTTACACCTTCTATAATTATTTCATGGTCGAAGCGAGAGGACTCGAACCTCCAAAATGCTGATCCTAAGTCAGCCGCGTATGCCATTCCGCCACGCTTCGATTGGTCAGAGCGGTGAGAATCGAACTCACAAATAGCGGATTTTAAGTCCGCTGCCTATGCCAATTCGGCTACGCTCTGATAAATCCTCTTCGTTCGTCCAAGTAATCTTGCCCGCAGGCAAACGGGTAGGGCGGCAAGTACCCTGACGTTTCTCGGGTATGGAATCAGTTGCAGTTTGTACCATACAGCGCCGGTGCCTTTGAAGAGGGGTTTATACTCTCCCTGCATAGAGAGTATAGTGGAGCGGGATATGGGATTTGCACCCACACGACCAACTTGGAAGGCTGGCATGCTGCTGTTTACATCAATCCCGCAAAAACTATTGGTGTGCTTATACGCTAAAGACTCCAAGGGCACATATGGCGTTGCCAGCGAACAGGGACTTAATATATTCAACCGGGTTAAGTCGCAGAGCTTTCTGGTTTTGCAACCTTACCATATTACACGCTACTCACAGTTGTCGAACACCGCAGACATCAGGCTCTCGAGTATATTTCAACACCCTCCAAACTGCACCGCATTGATGTCGTTCCGCTTTTGTTTCCCTGAGGTGAAGATGTGTAGTGTAAGTTCACTTCACATTGTTCTTGTACGCCCGTGTACTTTGTCGTACTTCCTCTCGTCACTCCTTAGATGATGGCTGCCTTTAAGCCTACATTCCAATAGTTGATAGTGGTTGTCTAAGGGGTATTTTTGCGCTGTCACGCATTATCCAACAACCGCCATAAGTGGACTGCTTTACTTCCTTATCCACCAATTAGAAGGAAGCCACTTAGACAGATAGGCCTGGTGCCCGCAGGCGGATTTGAACCGCCGACCCCGAAATTAAAAGTTTCGTGCTCTGCCAACTGAGCTATGCGAGCAGGTATCTTGTCATTCGATCAGCTCAGTTCTCTCAACGGAAAGAAATACATGTGCGGTTCCATCCGCTTTGCTTAGTTTGAAGTATTGGTCTTTGGCAGGGGAGTCGGAATATGAAAATGAAAGTTCATATCTAGGAGATCTAACTGTTCCGTCAGCGTTGAAGACTCTTTCCCCAGCAATGCCAAGTTTCTTAACAGAGGATATCCAAGACTGAAATTCTTTATCTGCTTTGCTCCACTCGGAAAATACTTTAATATCTGTGTCATGTCCCCCAAGTTGGCTCTTCCAGTTGTTCTTCAGAACATATACATATTTCATTGCACGCCTCGATTTTCTTTTTCGACTGTTCGCCAAATGTCAGTTTTATGTTGCTCCGCAAAGGATACTAACGCATCTTCAAGCTCAAAGTATTTTTCATTTTGTAAATCACAAAGAGTCGGCAGGGTATCAATGAAGAGAGCCGCCGCATTTCTTAATGTGCCTGGCGCGCAGGTATCCCAAAAATCATTATCTCGTTTCATTTTGTAAATTCCTCCTTGTCTTTTGCCCAAAACCTTCCGTATTGACTGCCGTACACATTCATAATCATAAGCCCTTGTAAATATCTAAGACGATACATAACATCATAGTTTGTAATAAGGATTTCTGTAACAATCCATTCGTCATCAAAAAGTTCACGATTCAACCAAACATGATCTCCGATCTTGCACCGAAATCGCTGGTCTACATTTGGGCTGATTTCTCCAACATATGGAAGTTCTTTTGCGCAATCTTCGTGTTTCTCGGTCCGACTAAATTCTTTATCGTCTAGATACATATCTGTAATGGCTTGACAGTATTCATCATACGATAAACCAATATCTGGCATCTTAATTTCACTTTTAATCTCCATCCCACACCCCGTCAGGTCTCATTTCTGCGAGCGCAAGCAATTTACATAGCGCTCGTTTTGCATTTCCTTCTGTCGCCTCCCAATAATCCTGAGAGACATCATCACCAAGTTTGTTAATTACGCTTTTTAAGAGGGGGATGCTTTCCGCGCCACTCATCCCATATATGGTACGGATCCCTTTTTCTCCAAAATGTTTGTAGTAAATGTCAGCATAGTTGTAGGTGATATTCAACCAACATTCGGTTGTCCCTCCAACGCGATATGTACCACCCGTAAGAAAATGCGGACTATCCAGTTCGAGTACTTCGCCCGTAACTCTGTCTTTTAATCTGATATCGTAGCTCACTTTATTTTCCCTCCAAAAATGAATCAATCTCGCAAGAGCTATATTCTTTCATGGTATCGAAGGATTTTTCTAAATCCTTCACTTGTTCTGCAAGGTTATCAATATCGTTCCGTAAGTTTATCACTCTGCCATCGAATCTGGCGTCAAACCCCGAGTTCGACACATACTTCTGAACATCTTGTATTCTCAGATATTCGAGTCCTCTAATATCGTTATCAAGAAGTTTGATTTGTTTTGCTTGTTTCAATAGTTCCATTTCCAATTTCTCAAGCCTGCACGATATAGCGGCCAAGCATGATAAAATAGGTTTCTCATGAACATTCTCGATGTGTGGTTCTGCATTCATTACGCCACCCTTCTGATTCCGCCACCAAAACTTTCTACGGTAACGTCGCCAAACTCACTGCACCAGTCATCGCTTCTGTTCCATACATAGGCAAATACTGTATGGATGTTTTTGCTTGTATGAACAAGATACTCCCATTCTTCCTCGTATTTTGGAACAATAAGAAAAGAATAGCACTCCCCAAACTCCGTAAACTCATGTGTCGCGGCATACACCCTAAAGCCATACTTCGCCTCCAGCTCTTTCATCTTTTGTGAGACCTCAGGTTCTTGGTCGATCCAATACCCGCCAAAATTCTCAAAGAAACAAACTCGGTCAGCGTTCTTAAATCCTGTTATGTAAGGAGAATAGATACCCATTTGTCTCAAAATTTCAACACATTTTTCTTTCATCTTTTCCATTTGAACTCTCCTTCTTGAGTGCTACCAAACACTTTGCGAAATCAAATATGACCTCGGGGAGACTCTTAGAATACTCTTCATATTCAATCATAGCTCCAGTTACAAGAGACAAAGCTTTTCGGTCTTCAACGCCCTCATCAATTGCCTGTTTGGCAGCATTTGTCAAAACGTCTCTAAGTGATAATGCAGCAACTTTGTGAAAATAATCTGGATCAAAAGGGTCTAATGCTCCCTTCTGTTCGTCATAAACGTATTGGATTTCGTGCTTTTTTGCCATTGAACATAACTCCTTATTGGAAGAATGACTCTAACTCCTTGCATAGATTATCGTCTAATTTCTTAGATAAATCGTTTTGGTTATCACTTACTTGCTTTGAAGAAGCCCATTCCTTAAGATACTTAAAATTGATAGAGATCATCTCTTCTTCTGGAGCATCAATTTCGTCGACATCGTATTCAAACAGCGTACCATCTAATAGTGAAAGTGAAATAGTAGGCATTCAGTCCTCCATCTTCATTTGAATTGGCAAGGGCGGCGGGAATCGAACCCGAATCGACAGTTTTGGAGACCGGTGTTTTACCAATTAAACTACGCCCTTAGAGAATGGCTGGCGATATGTGAATCGAACACATACAAGCAGAGTCAAAGTCTGCTGCCCTGACCGTTAGGCTAATCGCCAATCTTGGTGGTCCACCGTGGATTCGAACCGCGGGCCGGTCGGTTATGAGCCGACTGCTCTGACCAACTGAGCTAGTGGACCATGGAGCTGGATAACAGGCTCGAACTGTTGACCTGCTGATTACAAGGCAGCCGCTCTTCCAACTGAGCTAATCCAGCTTGTTGCCTTGAGAGGGGGTTGAACCCTCATTGCCTGATTAACCGTCAGGACTCTACCATTGAGCTACCAAGGCGTCACCCCGCCGGGAGTCGAACCCGGAAATTCCAGCTTGAAGGGCTGGTGACTTTAACCTGTTTGTCTACGGGGCGTTATTACGAGTACGGATTTACATCGCACTCGCATCATAATTAAATGTGGCAATCGACTATAGTAATGTAATCGTTTTCACCCGCGTTATCAAAAACCATTTCTTGGAAGTATTTTATCCATTCGATGCGCGTCATTTTTCTATCGTAGAAGCCAAACCAGCCCATCTCGCCTAGCTCATGCCATTCGCCGTTCTTCTCAATAAGGGCAAAAGTGTAGAACGAAGATTCGCATTCCATGTAATTTTCTTTGGTCTGATATTCGTCTAAATAATATTGCTTGTTATAAAAATGTCCACGCACAAGAGATTCTTCATGTTCATTTTTGGGCTTATCTCCCTCAACATAGATTTCCCAGAAACGTTTCGCATCACATTGCCTTTTGACTCGATCGGGGAAAATTAAATCTTTGACCCTAGCTGTATTGCACGGATAAATGTTATGATCTTTCGCGGTATGAAGCATATTCTCCCATCGCCCGCCAATCGAATACCAATCCCACTTGGCGTCCGGGTTCCAATAATATCCGAGTTCCCTGGTTTTGTAATTCTCTAAAAATCCACACTCCTCGATCATATATTCATGAAATGACATGGCTTCTCGAATTGCATCATCACTTTTTTCTTGCGATTCGAGATATTCTTCATATTCTTTCTTGTAATTATCCAGGTCACTATCATTCAAAGGGTAGAATTCCAAAAACTCATATGAAATATCTCCTTCCCCGCCTTCCTGATAGGGCTCAAGCAAATTTTCAATATCATATTCGGTCGGGCATCCCTTTGTGATAACAGCTACGTTAAAGTGTGACATAAATATTACTCCTGGTTTATATGGGATATTTGGCGGAGACGGGGGGATTCGAACCCCCGGAGGCTTTCACCTCAACGGTTTTCAAGACCGCCGCGATCGACCGCTCTGCCACATCTCCGTATTATGAGGATGATTTAATATCAATCCTCGAGGACAATACAATTTACAATTCCGCTAAGAGCCGTACAGGCGTCTAAGGCAATTATACCGTCAGAATAGAAAGGAGAGAAATCCGCATCCTCGCCAATCTCGGCGCCATGATTTTCAAACGTAGAATGACCATAACTGCAATGCCAATGACCGCAAACGATCGTCTTGTTTGGTTCTTTGACTTTATATTTCATGCAGACTTCCATGCCGTTGACCCAGCGAGCGTTATACCAATCACTCTTAGAGGACTCACGCCAAGAGGAAATATATTCGTATTTCCTCCCTCTCGAGTTCATCTTTTCTCCGACAACTTCCTTGGTGCAAGGTATCCATCCGTGAACAAAGATATAATGTTCCGTCTCAAAGTAATCGACGCATTCAGGAATTATGGTTTGAACGAACGGAGTCCGTGAGAGCTTATCCAACATTTTATCGGAACCATACAAAGTCTGTGCTGTTATATAGTCAACTCCTGTAAGCTGCAAAGCGGTATCGAACGTTCCGTTAGCGTAATGACGAGAGCGAAAAATGTTTTTCATGAGGACATAAAAAGGGTATTCTTTGATAAAGTCAATCATCAAATCCTCATGGTTCCCTCGGATTAAGATTGCTCTATCTTCATCAAGTAAAGACAGAATAAAATTCTGTACTTTAACGGCTTCTTGCCCACGGTCCAAAATATCTCCACATATAATTAGTTTGTGAGACTTGTCGTCTATATTAAACCCCGATTTCTCGAGAGCTTCAACGAATGGGGTATAAAAACCATGTATATCGGATACAACAAAGTATTTCATATAAGAAACTAAATGCAAATCCCGAGGCAGAATGGGGGACAAAACAGGCCACAATTGATGCTACGAACTTCAAAAGATTCTTTTCTAATTGAACGACCATAGTAATATGTAATACCCTTCACGATGCCTCTCAAAAGATTATCGCCCGGTGCATCGTAATATTGTATCAATTTTTTCGAGCAATAAAAATCGTTACCATTACCGTCCATTCTAAAAAACTCATAAGGATCGCTGCTGGAAGAATTGTCTGCAAATATTTCCTCTTCGCTGAGAGGAAATATTTTAAGATGAGAAATGTCGGTTCTATCCCTAAAAATCGTTTTCTTTTCAACTTGTTTTGCTGCTTTAATAAGACACGTCGGCAAAGACAAAAATACATTCGGAAGGTAGTATTTGTATAGATAGGCGTTGTGGAATTCAATGTCCTTTTCTGAGGAAGTTGTATCATCACAATTCTTGAACGGAAGGTGTACACCGAACAGGCCAAATGTCGTTTTAGTAAATCCCCCCGATGATGTTTTATCGTACTCAAAGTCAAGAAGTACCATGCGTATCTTGCGATCATATCCTATCTCGGAGGTGAATTCTATGTAATCACCGACTGATAGACATTCCTTGAGCTCATCCACTGGTGTATTTTCCACCAATTTGACAAGTTTCGATGGAGTTAATTTTAAGTTGGTCATACGAAATTGCTTATTTGTGTTGGCTTTTTTGATTACTGCACAATTACCGCAATGGGGGGTTTCTCCTAAAAAACTACATAATGAACATTTGGGTTCCATGTTTTTCTCCATAAAATATCAATGCTTCTTCTAATATCAAAATAGATAGGGAGGAAGACCGGCTGGATGTAATTTGCAAATTGCAAGTACTGCTTCTGTGATGTCTGACTGATACGATTTAAGGTTTCCAATTTCAGACGACAGTTCTTTATACCATGTTTTCCTGCGTTTCTAGCACACGGTGGCCTCTGTCTATCGCGACTCCTGGAGAGAATTCTCAGGTCGTCGACTCTTTGCTGCCGCGGGAGCCTCCGTCCTCCGAGCAATTTGTTACTTTGGATAAGATCCAAAGCTATGCTATTGGTGTAGGGTGTAGCATAAATAATTATTAGATGAAACTTTGATTTGAAATATGTTACGAACGAAAGAATGTTTGCGGTGTCCTTTTCGACAATCGGTCAGTGATTCGCAGATCGGTGGCCGTTAGGCCACCCTAACAGATCTCGAATCATGACTCGATTGTTGAATTGAATGAATCGCTCCTAGTGCTTACATGCGAGCGATTCATGATTATGTCTGTTTCATACGGGTGATAAAATCAGCCGCCTTTCCGTGGTATATGTAGACTAATAGCAATAAAACAAATAAACATTTACATTGGAAAGAATTATCACCAACAAACAAGTTTCTTGATATTACGCCGCGCTCTTTAGCCTTGCTTTAATAATTGACGCAGTGTTTACAGAAAATTTTTGATCGTATTTCTTCATGATTTCAGAGATCGCGTCTCCTTCAACCATTTTGTAGTATGAGATTAACCCGTCGAGAATTTGTACATCGTTTAGCTCCCAGGCAACGTTATTTTTATAATCCGTGAGGAAGTGGAAAAGCATTGCCTTAAATGTTCGCTTCTTCTCATGCCCAATTGTAATGTTGTTGTCTTTGTTCAACATTACTCCGAGAATCCAGTTCCTACCAGCAGACGATCCGTATCTCGTCTTCTTTGCGTTGAGGTCGTAAGGTGCATTGAATTCCTTGCATACACCAACCACCATGTCGCGAATCTCCGTAAACCTGAAAGAGTATTTGTTCGTAATATACATGTCATCAGCGTACCTTGTATAGATAAACAAACCGCTTTTCTCCCGGAGTTTTTTTGTGATTGTATAGTCGATAGGAATCATGATAAGGTTGGTGAGGAGGGGACTGATCGGAGTTCCCTGCGGCAAGCCGCCGTGCAGAAAACAAAGAGACATCGCTTTAGAAAAGGCTTCTTTGAATTCCCTACCTTTCAAAAGTTCGCAAAAGGGGAAAATCATTGACAACTGCTTCTCAACAAACTGCGGCGTAGTGCTTCCAAAAAAGTTATGGAAATCCATTTTGAGGAACCACCTCGACTCGTTAGACTGATGTTTTCTTACACAGTCCATCGTGCTTCTGCCGCGAACATACGCATAGGCAGAAGTGTGATATAGAGCATAAAATTTGTGTTCAAGAATATACTTCAGTTCGCGAAGTGCTTCCATAAGCTCATCATTTGGGGCGTTGATTTCTCGAAGTCCGCCCCCGCTCTTCTTTGGGATGTGAAAAGTACGATATAGTGTCGACTTGTCCTTGGTTTCGATAAGCTTGGCATATTTCTTATTAAAATCGAGAATGGCTGTTATAGATGAATCGTAATCGATTTTCGACTCTAACTTTTCTGAAATATATTCCACGCAAAAGGTTCTTGTCGTTTTTTTGCTTCTGTGAGGGGTGTCGTCCGCCGCAAAGCTCTCTTTTGTCCCAAAGAGAATGTCGTCGAAACTTATTTGGTTTTTATCTTTTTCCTCGTCAGAAACAGGAATCGTGACATAAAACATTTTCTTATCTCCTAATAATCAAAATAGATGTTTGTGGCTGAATTCAGGGATGGATCTTAATCCCAGTTACTCCGACCGTTACATCCGCCTAAGGTGCGATGTCGGTTCTTGCGTGTCATCGCGGTAATTTGTCGTGGGTTTATCCAAAATGAGGATTCCACAGTAGCCGAACGGAACTTTGTACTGGTCGAGTTCGACCCTGATGCTGGTACTGCCTCCATCTGGCTCGCCTCGGTTCTCCTGACAATGTGTTACTTTGAATTTGATCCAAAGCCTCGTTTTATAAGTTTACGAGCATAATTTATTAGAGAGATCAGTATGCGTCTACTTCAAACGTGAACGCATTTGCTACAATAATTTTCTTAATTGGAACTTTTCGGATGAAGTTCATAAAGTTTGCAACCCCATAAGAGCAGATGATGCGAACTGTGGGGGCAACGCCCATTTCCACGTTACAAGCAGTCACCGGAGTCGATGCTTTTGCTTCTTCGTGTGAAAAGTCCATGCTTTTGATTAGGTTGTCAATCATCGCGACGTCGCCCCAATTGGCGGCGTAATGCTGTGCGTCTTCAAGTCGCGTTCTGAAATCAAACATTGCCTTGATCGCCTGATTGAATCTGTTTTTGGTTACGATTTCCCTGCGAAGATCAATGTTGTCTACACACAAGAAAACGTATCCACCAAGACGACATTTTTCTGTCCATCCCTCCGGGAATAACTTCAGCGTATCCTTTACCTCTGGATTGATACGGCAAAGCATGTCCGCCACAGCCTCTACCTTGGGACGTCCGATGTCATCGTTATTGAACATCTGGTTTGCAAGATTATGAGCCGAGACGGTATCGAAATCGTAAAGAGAAATGTCCGTGATACCAAGTCTTACGAGAAGCTCAGCAACCGTAGAACCAACGGAACCACAGCCGATGATGTGGCACCGCCCATCTACCTTGGTGGGGTCGAAATAGTCCTGAGATTTCACAAGGTTCATCTTCTGCTGCCTCCATAATAATATCCGGAATAATAGTCATGATATGGATAACCCTGATCGTCGTCTCCATAATCTTCATCTCCAACGCCGTATCCATAATAGTTATAAGTTCTACACTTAGGGGCTGAACTATTTGGTGCTTTGTTGGAGCTTTTCTTATTATCTTGACCAGATTTGGACTGCGAGCTCTTTGCCGGAGTTCCTGCCGTTCCGCCGAAGTAATTCGTGTACTCTCTGGATGGAGTATAATATGGGGTGGGGGATTTGCTTTGTTTTTGAACTGCTGGCGCGATAGGGGGCTTAGTGAGCTCTTTTGCCGTGTCTACAAACCGTTTTAAGGAGTCTCCGTCTGCGAGTTCTACTTCTACATCGATCTCATCATTAGAGTACATAGCGTTGTTTTGAAGGTCATAAATTTCGGCTTCGATTTCACCACGCTTGTTTCCGATAAGGAACACATAGAAGTAATCTGTATCATCTCTTGGAGTTCCGAATCCCCTAAGGATATTATTCCTGTATTCGCGGTCAACTCCGCTCGGCGAAGTTGCCATGTTTACATGACTATGCCCGTGGAATCTAAGGCGATCGAACGTATCATTGTCGAGCGAGTCAACCCATTCTTCATAAGCTTTCTGGTCTGACGTGACAGTTGCTGCGGACACTTGGTGAGGAAAGAGAAGAATATCATCAACCATAAAAGTCGTTTCATCGACTCTGCTTGCCGTCCCATGCCACTCGACCTCCGTCGAAAAACTATTGATGAGCGCATACATTTTGATCCAAGCATCGGGCTTGAAAAGAAGTGTTGCCTTTTTGTCATCCTTCGCATCCGGGATGTCAAACGAAACACTCACGGTTTTCTTTTCGTTCGCAGCGAATTTTAAGGTTTTAAGCTTTTCCATTCTTTCTTTGACCGCTTGAAGCGCTTCATCATAAAGCTTACTGATATCCTCGTTGGAGGCAAAAATCTTTTTAGACATTCTTTTTTTACTCCTCTGCGCTATTATTCTCTTGATTGTCCGATTCGTTTTTCGCGTCTTGCTTTTCGATATATTCCAGAAATTCTTGTGGTGTCATAGATTTGCTGACACCGTCGACAAGGACACAACTGCATGTATCAAAATGACTACTAATATCTGACGCCATTCTGGAGATAACGGCAGAATCGCCAAAGTTGACGTTCTTGGTTGCCGCAATACTTTGCTCAATTGCCATATCCCAATTGCCGTCTCTCATGTACTTCTGAATATAATTTTCATTTCCACCAAGGCAGGCGAAATGGTAAAGATGAGGGTTGGGAAGATTTAAGGAATATGAGTCTCCGGTACTATACCCCGACATTGGGCGAAGGGAGGAGAGGTTTGTAAGAAGAAACACGCTCTCTACTCTTATCTTTCCGCGTTCGTCATCAAAAATCAACTTGAAAAATTTCTGCACTCTGTCCGAGAAATCGTAAAAATACGAGTGCCGATTGTTTGTCAATCGCTCAAATTGATCTTTGTCGAAGTACTCAAGCGTTTCTGTAATCGAATACTTCAGCGTAATATCCTCAGATAAAACTCCGGTGTTTATGATGTTGAGCTGCTTATGGTTATAAAAGAACCGATACAGCTCGTCATCATTGCCGTCAGCCACAGCAGAATTTGCGAGGCAATTCTGTTGCATAATTATGTTTTGCAGTCTTGTTCTAAGCGAATCAACTTCTGCCTCATAGTTTGAAATGCTATTCTCTACTGAGCGCCTATCGTTCTCGAGTCTCCTTACGCTGATATCGCGAATTCTTTTATTCCAGCCGGACAACTTCGAACTCAATATGATTGCGTCGAAGTCGATGTCGGCCACCTTGTCGTCGAGGAGCTTCGCGACTTTGCACATATCCCCTACACTATAAGCTCGATAGAGGCTCTTATCAGCCTCCGATAATTCTTCCTTGAAACGCCAGGGTAATATGCGAAAAAGTACAGAGCAAAAAGAATTGATCCACCTTTCACTAGGTCTTTTTACAAAAACGACAGCCTTCTTAGCTTGTTGGTTTATATAGACCTTGGTTTCAGAGCATTTAGACAAAAAAGGAGCGACGGGGTAGGGGGGAGTATCGAGAGATTCATATCCAGATTCCGTTACAGATGGAAGTTCGCCACCTGTAATCTTGTATAAAATAAGTTCTTGTCCTGAATTAGCATTGATAAAAGGTTCCCCTTGTGTAAATCCGCGGTGGCTTCCAGTTGCCACCTTAACTCGGTTTAGCGTTGGATTCCCATTATCGTCTCTTGTAATCGAAATACAGCGGAGAAGCGCCTCGAGCCACCAGTTTCCGAAATTCCCGCCGATAACAAACCACTGGTTGTTGAAAAACGAGCTTGCTTTCGGACCAAGGAGTTTACATTCATTTATCTCCATACCCCGTCACCTCTTGTTTATTGTTTTGTCTTAGTTGTTTGCGCCATCGGCCTTGACGATACTGTTCAGGTTAACAGTAGAACCATCGGAGACGCCGAGCGCTTCGAAAGTAGAGTTCAGATCGGTTGCACTAAGAATAGTGCCGTTCAGGTTGACTACAGAACCAGATGTATCGACCCCAAAATCATCAAAGATGGCGCGGGGAGTTGCATTGGATTCAGCGGTAACATCTCTTCTCATCGTATTCGTCTTAATAACAACCTTAATCATAATTTATTCTCCTGATTTATTATTTGTTTTAGTTTTTGTTAAAATAAATTTGGTTGGCTGTTCATCGCACTCCATTTAACCACTGCTGCTGGCATTCTCGCCGGATACTAACGGACCTAACCCGTTCAAACAGAACCTCTCCGTGAGGCAACCCCATTTTTGAGCGCTTACGAGCTTCGTGGCACCAACCAATAAGGGTGAACTTACGCTACGTCGATTGCATCAATGATGCTCTGACGATTTTCTCGAACAGCTTCTGCTGCTGTAGGCACGCTCTCTTCAAGATCGCGAAGATAAGCGATTACGCCGCCGATCTTTTCGGCGATGTAGTTCTTTGCTGCATCCGTAGTCTTTGCCTCGGAGGGGATGGCACCCGTGATAGTTGCCTTGCCTTCTCCGTCCCTGCTCACACCACCGAACGTCACACCGAAGGGCGCGATACATGCCTTGCCCTCCTGGTAAGAAACGGCGAACTTCTCATTACCGTCTTCGTCCTTCACCTTAAGAGCATCAGGATCGTACTTCTTGAGAAGTTCGATGTCCGCGACCTTGAGGTCGGAGGTGATGGCATACGCATCTGCATTGATTGTGATCTTCATGTTACAAAATCTCCTAAAAATATTTTTTTATCATCACACTTTCGTGTTTGATACTAATAGTCCTCATCGACGAACGGAAATTCGCCGCCGATTTCAGACAGCCTTTGTATGATAAGATCTCTGACCTGAGGTCCGATTTCATCCCAGATAACTTCTTCCAGTTCATCCGGGTCTACGTCGAACTCTTTTGTACTACACGCCGCGATTTGCCTCACGGTTTCATAACAAATGTCCTCGATATCATCCCAATACGTCATGTTGTCTTTCTTGTTCATTTGTTCTCCTACGCCGCAGATTGCACCTGGTGATACAGAGTCATGAAAAGCTCGTGAGACATAAAACAAATGCCATCATTGGGCGGACTTTTGAAACAGTGTTTCCTAAGAGCTAACCACCTTCCAGAAGGCAAAGGGGGAGAGCTTTCATCACCCTCAGCCTCAATGCAGAGCACATAATCCTTAAACTTTTCTTTGCATTCAGCACATGGCTCTAAGCTGACACATAAGTTTCTTGGAGCTTCGTCCTTGTACCCGTTACCGAGGAGAGCGATTTCTCCTGTCTCTTTTCCACAGTAGAAACAAGTCGCCAAAGTGGGGTTGAGACCATACTTTGGATGGAGCGTAATCGAATCCTTCATCTTTCACCTCTTGTTACTCAACTGTCGAATTGTATAAAGTCATGATCTTCACAGATGAGACTTATTTCGTAATGGTCTTCGTCGTACTTTCCTTCTTTGTAGAAGCTGCACATTCCCCATGGCGGTTCTGTTTCCGAACGCAAGCATTCATCAAACCAATATCCCGGCCTGACGTGTCCATTCTCATCAAATGCGTAAGAGCGTCGCTTCTCCCTTTTTGCTTCTTCGAGAAAGTATGTGGTGGCGTCGATCCAATTACTGAATACTTTTTTACTTTCGCTCTCGTAGCCGTTTTTTGCCCAATGTACGCAGACGGCGTACTGCCGTTTAGTGTACGATATGACATTGGATTGACACTTCATAGTGGTCTCCGTTATAGTCACCTATTGCCCAGACGGAAAAGTACGCTGAGCTGCCTTCCAAAGGGGTATACTCGTCAGATTCATATCCTTCGGCGTCGCTTCCGTCCTTATTAAAAGCGTAGGACATATCTTCTTTGGCGCTCTTGACCTGCTCCTTGTAAAACTTAAAAGCATCATCGTAGGATTTGAAAACTTTGTCGAATGACTCATGCGACGAGCCGTCATCGGTTGCCCAACTCGTGTTTACGATATAAACCTTATCCATGTGTGCTCCTTGTTGTCTACATATCGTTTGTGATTCTCCTAAAATAGTTCCCGCCGATTGGGGCGACGGAGAATCACATAGCAAGCAAGATTTGAGGTGTCTAAGAAGTATGAGGTACTGTCCTGCGGCGGGAACTCGATAGGGGTTATTTGTGTTGTCCATATATGTCATGAACAACGTAAAATTATAAACGCCCCATCAGGACTTGAGGGTGTTCTTGGTTACTACACTGACATTATAAGCCATAAGTAGACTAATGTCAAGCTTATATGCCATATTTTTGGAAAAAATTTTTGGAAATTATTCGGCGGGAGTAGGGGAGGGGACAAGGCTCATCTTGGCTGCCTTAGCCTCGGCACGCTTTCTCGCCGCGTAGTTGCGACAATATTCACGATGTCTCACGATCGCTTCCTCTCTGGAAAGCTTTGTGCGCTTCGGAACTTCCGCTTTAATGGTAGGTGCAGCCACAGACGCCGCGGCAGATACCTTCGCCGCTGCGTCGGAAAGCGCTCTAACGGCAGAAGCTTCACGTTTTACGATGTCGTATGAGAGAATATCTTCTGTGAGCTGAGCCTGCGTCGTCTTGATACGGAGATAAATCGCATCACCTTTCACGACGTTAAACTCTACGCCCGTACAGTTCAGCACGATCTTTGCCGAACCATTCCTGTCGATCTTGTCAAGCAGCTTAGTGCAATGCTTGAGCGCACGAGACTTTCTTGCAATAGCTTCCGCAGTCATTCCATTCATAATTTTTCTCCTATAAATGTAACGCCACCCATGTGGGTGGCGTCTTGGCGAAATCCGCTACATCATCGTTAGTCGTACTGTTTGTTGCCTGGGCAGATGGCATAAGCATCTTGGAAGGTGAGACCAATTTCAACTCTGCCGTCTTCGAGAGGCGAGACATCAATGGTATCCGCCTCCTTTAATGCCTTGCAGAACTTATCGATTTCATCGACAACAAAGTAGTTTGTCTTAATGCTAAGCAAGACAGACGTTCCGACTATTTCATCGGTTTCAACGCTGATTTCGCAGTCCTCGTCACAAAGCTTTGCAAGCTCCGTGATTTCGTTAATTGCATTTTCGATCGCTGGATACTTCTTATCGTTTTTCATGAGGTATCCTGTTTCGGGACGGTTATCGTTGATAAAGTTTAAGAGCTTATCCAACGCATCGATGCCCCAAGGGGAACGAGATTCCTGTGCGCGCCTATAATCGCTTCTCATAATGTTGCCTCCAAACAATAGTATATGTATAATCGCTTGGCGGTAACATCAGATACAGCCATCGCAATTATTCAGATAAGAGCGACGGCTGTGAGCCATCCGTTCATCTCAGGTCAGCCTGAGGTGGGTTTAGTATAACATAATCCGCGTGATATGTCAACCGCGCGGGTTATCTCTTTTAAGCCTTAACGGTACGGAAACCACCGACGCCGTACTTGCTGTCCGTGATGAGCCGATAACAGATATCGACCAAAATACGGCGGAAGAACGAATCGTTCGACACCCTTACCGTGAGCTTATTCTTGTTGTCCTTCTTTCCGTAAAGTATATCAAGGTATCCTACATCATGAGAATTGACTTTCCACACAGCCTTGCCTTCCTCATCCTCGTTAGGCAAAACCGCATCGATAACGGCTTGTAGGAGCTTACATACCTGATTGGTACTCGTGGGGGTACCACCAAGCTCGATTTGCTTCACGGCATCCTGCAAATAGTAGGTGGTTGCGATTTTCTTGACATCAGCCCCAAGCACTTTTGCAGCTCGAAGGCAGAGAAGCTGATTAGCCTTACTTGCGACATATTGCCAATCGGCATCGAGCTTCGCGCGCTTACAGAAAGCGAGGAGGTCAACCTGACGTTCCTTCTCCACACCATCCACGGCGATAACTCGCCCATCATCGGTGCGCTTTTCTTTATGTACGAGAATTTTGTAGCTGTATGCCTTGATAAGCTCAACGATAGCGTTAGGCTTCTTAGCATACTCGTCATACATCTCGTTCGCCGCGCTCTGTGCATATTCCTTTTCCGCCTCATCGAGGTCAGCCATCGCACGATTAAATGCAGGCACATCGACGGGCTTAGCTTTGAGCGCATCATTCGCCGCCTTAATCGCAGCATCATACTTTTCGCGAGCTGCCTGAACGGCGGTCATCTTAGCTTTCTCCTCTGCCATAGTGTTACATCTCCTTAGATTTTTTAGGTAATCGGTTGGTTATCCACGCCCGCCACGGGGAGGCTTACCTGTGGGCGCACCCCACCCGATAAGGGTGAGGCAACGAAAAATATAAAGGAGGAATTGAATGAGCTTATTTGTGATAGTTATCCCAAAGCCAACGGATAAAATCGTCACGCCCGATTTCACCAAGAACCTCGGCGCACGTCGCAGCGCTTCTTTCGATGACGATAAGAGAGTATTCTTGCAACTTTTTCATCTTTACTCCTAATGTGAGGCATTTGTCTAAGTCCGCACGCGCCGCGGGGAGGCTGCCTTTTTGCGTGCATGAAAACGCCCGCACCGCACATAAGTGCAGAACGGGCGCAATCTTATAAAATCGCACATAGTGCGAAGAGTTACGTTGTTACAATCTACACTATTTGACATCACGTTAGACCATAGACCGAAGCCCGCTAATATCTCCTTGGAGACTGAGGCGGGCATTCTCGCACCTCGGGATTACCTCGGATTTTACAAACATGAGACCGTTTATCCCACTCCTTGGAGCGGGTAATCTCATGATGGCGTACCATTCTATGGAGAACATAAATGCCACATCATGTAGACCGACCGTCTATAAGCCATATTTGGGAGTGGTCGATACCCGCTGAAATTTTCACGACTTGTAACCATGAGCCTAACTCTCATGTATCAGCCAGCGCCTTATTTTTAAGGATGTTGAGGTCATCCCCCATTTTGATGAGTGTTAGGGTCACTCTTGCGGTATCCCCGCATGGCTCATAACCGCTATACCTCGGTTGAGTAGAGGTTTGTGACACATACCGTCATGTTCTTGCCTCTTATACGTTGCATAATCATGAGGTATGACCGATCTTGATCAGGCAATAAGTCCGATGCGACTTTCGGTGACGCGCCGAAGCGCGTTTCGGCAAGTGGTCATCTTACCATCATCAGACCGATTACGTTAGCGTGACGTTACAAACCCCGCAAACCTTTCGGCGCGGGGAGCTTGCTTCCTTTCGCCCTAAGAGCAAAAGGGGGGAGACAAGCCCCCGCAAA
>CALVNM010000109.1 GCA_944349735.1 uncultured Clostridia bacterium
AATAACGATGCAAGCAATGAGCACGTTCTGCGCTTAGGCGGTTGGGAACGCGGTTCTTCTTTGGCTGACCATTACGGGACGATCAGCATGAAAGTCCTTGAGAAGACAATGGTTGAAAAAGTCCGGTATGACGGTCTGGATTTAAGCCATTTGTATGCGTAATCCGTTCTATCCTTTTGATCCAAGACAAGAGAGCATAAAATTTATGCGTTTTTTGTCAGACGAGATATTGATCATTTTTTTCATCTTTTTAAAACGCCTTGCTTTGGTCATCAGATGTTTGTGCTCATCGGAAGAAGCGTTCTTTTTCTTTGGATTCGCAAAAAGCATCTTTGTCTGCATTACGTCGCGCTTATTGAAGAATAATATTGCCTGAGCTTTTTTGCCATCGCGACCAGCTCTGCCTGCTTCTTGATAATACATATCGATGCTGGCAGGAACATCAACGTGAATGACGGCTCTAACATCGGGCTTATCAATGCCCATACCGAAAGCGTTTGTTGCGACAATCAAAGACGGCTTCTTAAAAAATTGCTGAACGACCGTTCTTTTTTGTTTTTTGGGAATTTGTGAATGAAATTCCAATGCAGAAAGCCCTTTTTCTTTTAAAAGATACGTAAGGGCTTTAACCTTATCAATTGTTCCGCAATAAATGATGACCGTTTCTTTCATCAGCCCCTGTTGATGATAAGGACTAAGCAGCTGCATCAGTTGTTCCATTTGTTTTTTTTCGTCTTTACTTTTTCGCACAAGTCGAAATGAGATTTCCGGACGTGACAAATCACCGACGAAGAGCTTTTCATACCCGATTATTTGCTTTAAATCTTGTCGGGTCACTTTATCGGCTGTGGCTGTCATCAAAATCCGCTTGGCGTTGGGGAAGCGGTCGATAAGGTTTTTCAACTCCAAGTATTCAGGTCGAAAATCACTACCCCACAGACTGAGGCAGTGCGCTTCGTCAATCGCAATGGTACTGACTTTAATCTTGTCCAAAACCTTCTGCAGCTTTTGTGTGGCAAGCATTTCCGGCGATATAAACAGAAATTTATATTTCTCTTTACAGAGCTTTGTCAGCTTTTTTCCCTGAACGGATTGCGATTGTCCGGAATGCAGAACAACAGAAATATTTTTAATCCTGTTATTCAAATGAAAGCTTTGATCCAGCATTAACGATACGGTCGGCATGACGACGATACAGAGATGCTTTCTTGTCAAACCGACGATTTGATATATGAAGCTTTTACCGAAAGCTGTTTTTTCTACAACTAACGCAGATGAGTGGCCTAATAAATAGCGCGTAATGTTTTCTTGTTCTCTCGATCTGAAAGAGGAATATCCAAGGAAGTTCATCGCGTCTTCGAGATTGAAACGTCTATTGTGTTCAAACCGTTTATGCTCATCTTTTGCATCTTTTCGCTGTTTTGAGGCATCTACAAGGGGTTTAGATGCATCTTTCACTTTTTTCTCAATGACACTTTTTGTCATTTGAAGACCGATATTTCTATAAAATTCAGAGTATTTATGGCTATCGTAAAACTTCAAAAGTTGACAAGTTCGTGATGGATTTCGTTGCTTCTTGCCCGCTTTAATTTTTAATAGATTGATATAGTACGGACGTTCGTAAGTGCGAAATTTGCACAGGTACGTGACAAACTTCTCTGGTGTTTTTTCGATCTCCTTAACTTTAACCAGACAGATGTCGTGCGGTATGCCGTAAACCAACGGATCAACTATCCATTTATCCGAGGGCGGAATGGCTTCTTTGCTTAGAAAATAATTTTCTGTCTCTGGTGTATGTTTTGTTAGACACTCAAAAACCGATTGCAGGTCTGTATTGAGTGCGACCCCGTGGATATGAGGCAGCCACCCAAAGCGATTGTCGTATTTGATTTCCAATACCATATGCACTTTGGCTTGCGGCAAATGACGTATAAACTGTTTTTTTATGCGCTCCAAAAACGAACTGGGCTTGTAATTTTGCAAATCGTTTTCAGGAACATACTTCGGGTTTTTATCGACGTATTCATTCAGCGTGAAAAAAACGGGGGTTTTATCTTTCTTAATCAGCGGTGCAAGCCTAGCAATAAGGTTATTTTGTAATGATGCCACATAAGACGGGTTGGCTAAGGTTTCTTGATTGTCATCAATCTTCCTTGCCAAATCGTAATATGTGGCATCATTCCTAGCCTCGCGTTTTAGGCATATAACGCGCTGATCTTCTTCGGACATTTTCTTCATATCAGCTCCGATGTGTTTTTAGTGTGTTACACACCGCACTTAATCTTCTGCGTTCTTAAAAAGAGATCTATATGGCTTACCGTTTTTTGATTCTCGAAAGGAAGAAAGTTTTTCCGTTAATTTTTGAACAGCGTCTGGCCGCGTTATATAGCGCGTTTCCGTCTGGCTAATATATAAGTAGCATTCTGTTTTTTTAATGCCGCTCTTACTCCGTCCGTCAAAAAGAGCATCCATTACTTTTTTCTGCTCAGAAGTAAATTTATTGACGGTAACCGTTTCGT
The DNA here is from genome assembly GCA_944349735.1 of uncultured Clostridia bacterium. Lineage (GTDB taxonomy): Bacteria > Bacillota > Clostridia > Christensenellales > DTU072 > Stercoripulliclostridium_A. Next base: position 2,520 of record CALVNM010000109.1, read on the forward strand.
CATCAAAGATGTTAATAATCTTGTTTTCCAAATCCTTCTGCGTAGTCTCATCCAAACCTGAAGCGTTCAGACAGTCGAGAATGTCATTTTTTACTTCCTCTTTTTTATCGTTGTTGAAATGATCGGCATCATCGTCAACCATAGTATCTTCCAGTGGCGCAGTATCGTCCACCGCATCATTTACGGCCACATCAGACGCTGTCTTTCTCCGAGCAATTTTTTCAATCCCCTCAGAGTTCAAGCGATCAACGACTTCTTCAAAAGACAAGTCCTCCTCCCATAGTCTGTTTAACAGCATTCTGTAGATTTTTTTCCGATCGGGCAGATTGGGGTACTCCATGGCAGCTCTTTGGCAAACCAGTTCAATGACAATCCGATTTTTATCACGGCAATCGGCAATTTCTCCAACTTTTACGCCTCTTTCAGTAGCCTTTAGTTTCAATTCCTCATTTGATGCATCCCTGCTGTATCGGTACGCATAGGCCAATGCCTTGTAAAGCATTTCTCTATTTTGAAAAAGCACCCCTGAAAAATTTTGGAATTCGTTGCATGCTTTTTCCAAAAGATCGTCCGCACTATCCGATTCACACGGCGTTGCAGAATCTTCTGTCGAAGTATGCTCTTGTGATAAAATTTGATCGCTATTGGCTTGCGCCGAATCAGAAACTGATGCTGAGTTAGCTGTTGACGATACTGTTGTTTCTGTTTTGATGGCAGATTCTTGTTCTGCCTGTAATGTATAATTCTGTTCCATTTCCATTCCTCCTGTTTTGGAACTGTTAAAACAAATCAAAGACAGAGAAAAAATGAAAATATCCCGTCCTTGAAAAAGACGGGTTTGAATTTTTTAGGCAAATTAGAACCCTAAGCATAGCCTTGAAAGATAAAACTTTCGGGGAATAAATCCCTCGCCTTTGCATAAAAGGCAGGTTTGGCGTATTTATAGTCTGCGAAACCTTAATCAGACTGGCGTCTTTTAAAAAAGACTCGAGGATCACGAAGTGATCTTTATACTATGGTAGAAGCAAAATAAAAAAACTCAAGAGAAAAAAATACGTTTTATGTTCTTTCAAAGATTTTGCGCGCTTTTATAAGTACGACACAGGTATCACGGATACGTTCGATGTTATGGGCAGATGCGTCGACGCCAAACAGACAACAGCTCCGTCCCCCATCTTTACGCCGGCTTTTTCCAACACGTTGAAATTCTTGATATCACCTTTGTCGGGATTGGTTTTCTTTTTGATTTCTATCGGATAGACTAAGCCGTTTTCTTCCAAAATAACATCAATTTCTTTTTTGTCTTTGTCTCGATAGAACGAAATGTTCGGTGTTCTGCCATTATGCAGGTAGCTTTTCAGAATTTCCGAAACAACAAAGGTTTCCAGAATCTCTCCGCTTTTTGCACCTGCTTCCAACGTTTCGGGGGTGTTCCATTTTGTCAGGTAGCAAACAAGCCCCGTATCCATAAAGTAAATTTTCGGCATCTTTGTCATTCGGTTGCTGATATTTCTTGAAAACGGATAAAGCAGATAAATTAAGCCTGATGTTTGTAGTATGGAAACCCAGCGTTGAACCGTTGCAACCGGTTTGCCGATATCTCGTGCAACATCAGAAAAATTCAGCAGTTGTCCGCTTCTGGCAGCTAAAGCGGTTAAAAGCGCAAAAAACTGCATTTCATCACCGCTGGTCGTTAAATCGCGAATGTCCCGTTCTATATATGTCCGAACATATGAACCGTAGAAATCTTCCCAATCGACGTTATCCCCTTTATTCAAGGCAGGGAATGAACCTTTCCATATAATTTGATACAATTCCTTTAAATCGATATTTCTTGCCGTTTTCGACCGTTTGAGAATCCATTCCTGTGTGGGCAAGAATTTGTCGTAAAAGGGTTGTTTTTCGATTTCAGGTAAGGACAACCCCTCCAGATTTAAAATACCGACACGACCGGCCAGACTTTCAGAAACACTTTTCATCAAGTGAAACTGTTGCGAACCGGTAATCCAAAACAGCCCTTTTTCCTGCTTTTCATCAACAATGGCTTTGATATAAGGCAACAGTTCGGGGGCATATTGAATTTCATCAATCAACAAAGGAGCTTCAAAGCGTTGCAGAAACAAGGCCGGATTTTCTTTGGCCAGTTTTCTGTTTTCCAAAGTATCCAAAGAAACATAATGACGTTCAGTCTCACAACATTTAAAAACGGTCGTTTTACCAACCTGTCTTGCCCCCGTAATCATTACAACAGGAAAAGAAGCATTCATTCTTTTAATGGCTGTTTCGATGGTTCTTTGTATATACATAGTTAAAATCCGACTAATTTTTAATACAATAATAAAATAGTCGGAAAACGTAAAGATGTCAACACCACACCTCTGCGAGGGCTTCTTTGATATGCTTCGGATTGGTTCGGTAATAGATAGAAAGGGTACTGACTGACGAATGTCCGGATATCTGCTGAATTAAAGGCAACGGGTATCCGGCGTCCATCAGTCGGGTCAACACGGTCGCTCTTAAACTATGGCACCGGTACTGGTTATCAAGTCCGACCGCATCAAACACCTGCCTGAACATATAGATGATCTGTTGCTTTGACAGAAAGCCGCCTTTGTTTGACCGGAACAGATAGTCATCAGAGCTAACCGACGGATTTAAACCCGAAAGGTA
>CALVNM010000110.1 GCA_944349735.1 uncultured Clostridia bacterium
AATAACGATGCAAGCAATGAGCACGTTCTGCGCTTAGGCGGTTGGGAACGCGGTTCTTCTTTGGCTGACCATTACGGAACGATCAGCATAAAAGTCCTTGAGAAGACAATGATTGAAAAAGTCCGGTATGACGGTCTGGATTTAAGCCATTTGTACAAGTAAAAAAGCTTACTCAGATTAAAGCACATTCTTTTAATCGGTTAAAGGCGCGTGCAATATACTCAGGCTTCATTAAATTCTTTTTACGGGCATTCCATGCGTGAACGTGTTCAATAACACTGTCTAAGTTTGAGGCGTTTTCCTGAGCAACGACAAAATGAACCGTTGCAAGAAGCTCCATTCCAAAGGGACTTTCATATCCCTCTATTAAAGACTGAACTTTACTCAAAATGTCTTTTAATTCTGGTTTGTCAGCAATATAAGCGTCAATTTCTTTTTCAGCTCCAGGGCGTAAAGAAATTTGATTGTTTTCAGTGCCGTCTTTTAGGCCGGCAAGAAATTTATGAGCCAACAAATCAATAGAATTATGTAAATTTCTGCAATAAGGGCCGTAGGTATGTTTTATAAAATGAAGGCGAGTGTTATTCATAAATAAGTTTATGAAATAAACGACCTTTTGAATCTCGATATTTCCTAAAGAAGATAAGCCATTGTTATAGATTTGAACTGTTTTTAAAAAAACAGCTCTAAATGGAGTTAAATCGACATCTTCCTTCGTCTTTAATTCTGTAAATTTATTGGTTGGTTCCAAAATATAGAGATCTATGTCTTCAGCAGAGAAAGCCTCCTCAATTAAAGAACGAACATCTTTCCAATTCAATCCTCCATTTCCGCAACCTAAAGGAGGAATGACAATAGACTTAATGCCATTCTTTTTAATGCATTCTTTCAGATCTTTTAAACCTGCTTCAATATATTCGATTTTAGAAGCAGAACGCCAATGCTGCTTAGTCGGGAAATTAATGATAAATCGAGGCGTTTCGATAAAGCCGTTATCGTGAATAAGCATTTGCCCGATTTTCACATTAGAGGCATCGCATTCTTTTTTATATGTTTTAAAATTTTGAGGAAATCTTTGTTTGAACTGTAAAGCCAAACCTTTTCCCATTACGCCGACACAGTTCACCGTGTTGACCAGCGCATCAACGTGAAAATCAAAAATGTCTTTATCGTGTTCGTAATGTATCATTAAAAATACCAAGCGGGACAAACGAAAACATTTAAGTTAATATGACTGTTTTTGAGGAGGGTTTCAACCTTATTTTTGGCTTCTTCGGTTCTGACCGCAATACCTCTGATCAAAGCTAATGGCATAAACTCTTTGATTAAAAATTCAGCCTCTCGGCTTTCTCTTCTTTTACAATATCTGTCTTCAATCGTTTTGTTATAAAAGAATTGACAATACCCACCCATTTTAGGTTCTTCAAAGAAAAGAGGCCAATCTATTTTATCTAAATCTTTTAACTCATTATAAAACGAAGCGTAGGAACAAACTGCTTGATGATCCGTAAAAACAAAATCAACTTTATCAGCTATGTCTGCAACATCTGTAACGAAATAAATGATTTCATTTTGATTTGTTTCCTCGGCTTCTGAAACCTGCCCGTTGATAATGGCATAAAGCATCGGTGAGCGAGGAGCAAACATAAATGGGACATAATCATGTAACGATAATCCCGTTTGTGGCACAAGTGTCCTTGCGCGACGATCTTGAATGTGGTTATAAGCGATATTAACTGAACGAACAGCCTCTCTTTTTAAGCTATTCTTTGATTTTAGGCCACCCGCTTGAAGAATGAACGGTAAATTCTTCAAAGCGGTAAAGTGAAATAAAAGTATGCGTTCGGGAATCATATTCTATTCCATCTAAATTAAGGGAATACATATTTAAAATTTCTCATTTTCATTAAGGCTTTTCAAGACCTTTTAACAATTTTACACACTTTATGATTGGTGTTGTCGCAGTTCCAAAATGAGAAAAAACTTGGCAGGCCATTACGGTGAAAGCGTTATCGAAAAACTGCACGAAACCGTCAACATCGGACTTATCTACAAAGGTCTAGATTTAAGCCATTTGTATGTGTAGGGAAGCTTGGTTAGATTAAAGCACATTCTTTTAATCGGTTGAAACGATAAAAAGCCCCCTATGCAGGGGGCTTTTTAGTTTTAGGCTAATCCTAATCGCTCCAACAGCTTAGCTTGGCTAAGCACGACACAGCGCTTACGGAATCCTTTCGATTTTTCATTGGCAGGTAAAATTCTTACTGCTGACCAACCGTCCGGCTTTTTTTCATTTAAGATGCAATCTGCCAATGCCGTTAAAGCCCCTTGAGCCTTTGCTTCTGACCCGAAAAATTTCGTCAACTTTTTAGATGGCAGAAGCAAAGTTCCTTTACTTTTAAGAATCATTCCTTCGTCATATGCGTTTTGAATCTCTTGTAAGGTCGTATCCTGTTGAATGGCAAAAATTCGTTTGTTTTCAAGACAAGCCGTCAAAGATTGCATGCCTAATTTGACCAAATCTCGCGGGTTGGCTGCATAATCCAACGTCCGATGATACATTTCATTCACCGATGCGAAGATTTTGGAATTATTCCAAGGAACAAAACCATTCTCAGCGGCAAATATTAACGCTGCATAGATTAACCCAAATCGCAGAGCCAGACGTTCGGCATAGCCGCCTTTTCCTCTTATATGTTCTTCGGCTAAGAAAAATTGAATATACCTCTCTAAACGTTGTTTCAGCGGCTCTTTTTCCCCTTTATTAATCAGAGAAATCAGCAGTCGCAGGTAATGCAATCCCAAATAGCCATAATCAACAGAAACGCTTTTCTCCAATTTTTTAATTAGCTTTGCGCCGCTCTGTTGACCGGCAGGAAGGTCTTTAAAGATACCTTTTCTGCCGCCCTCGGGTGTGTCCCCATAATCAACAGGAATATCGATCATACGCAGTGTTTCGCCAGCATCCCGTTTAGTCTCGGAAGCCAAAGAAAGTTCTCGCAAAGAATGCTCGTTTGTACATAAGAACAAAGAATTCCAATTTTTATTTTGCCGGTCTAGCTCGATATACGTTTTTGATCTGCGTTTAGACACGCCGCTTGTTAATGTGTAGGAAAGGCGGCTAATGCGTTTGGCAACCTGTTTGAAATCAGATTCGCATGTACGCCCTTCATCTAAAATGGTGAACAAATCATTGTTACGCTCAGCTTCCTCCTGTAAAGCATTATCCGTGGCATACCATGTAGGAAGCTTTTCGCGATGTCCATAGATGGACGTCGCCAGATACAGTAGTTTGGACTTCCCTGAACTTGATCGACCAAAAAACAAAAGCCCGAAGCTATCAACACCTAAAATGCTGATTAATGGAGCAAGGTGCCATTCCGACAGCCAAAAGAGCCGGAGGACTTCCTGCTAAATTTTTCAATAGCTCTTTTTGCCCCTCAGACTTTCCGGATGCCGTACACCACTCTGATTCATTGTTTGCAACAAAAGCGGCGTTTGATGGAATGATGCGACTTCCTAAAACAAAGCTGGTCTTTCCGTTAACCGGATGATACCCATTTGTCTGGAACAAATAATAGGGAGGGTATGCAACTTTTAATAAGTCATGTATTTCTTTTATTTCCTCGTCAATCATAAAAAGCGGGAAACCTTCATTTGAAAGAAATGACTTAAGTTTATTTCTTTCCAATGCAATATCCATCGGCACACATATTCTTTTTAAGCTTCCGGAAACTGTTGTGAACTGAAGCATCACGAAATACTTTTCTTGTTCATTTTTGCAAGTCGCCACTGCCGTACCTTCTGTGGTACGATGACACGATGAAAAAATATCGTTTTTGCGTTTTTTACGCCCTGATTTCAAGTGCTGTGTTGCACCTACTTTTTTAACTTTTAACGACTTAGAGGCTTCGTTTGCCTTTTTCTTAATAGTTTTCATAATAAATTTCCTTTTCTAAAAATACTTTTTTTTCACGTTAAATTTTCGATTTATACCGTATAAAAACAGCAAATCGTACCCTGCAGTATCGGAAAAAATACCGGCAAGTTCTCTGATTTGATTTGCTTTTAATCTGTATTCTGCAGATGTATGGTAAGCATTTCTTGCTACTGTTTCAGGATGAAGATATCGGGTTCTTCTTGGGAAATATGCCGGATAACAGTATGAAAAAGCCTTATCCTCTTCTCCCTTACGAACTGAAGTAACCTTTACCGGACGAGATATTTCATTAGTTGTATAATAATAGATGGCGAAACGCTTATGGATTTCTTGTTGGGTAAGTCCCGGTGCAGATACTATCAGATGCCAATGCGGACTCCAAAATGTATCAAATTCGCCTGTACTGTCTTCATTCAGACAAATGTCGTAGGATCCGATAATTTTAATATCAACATAGGGAAAAGCACGATTGACTCGTTGCCGCAATCGGTTGTTCAAAGTCTTGACATCCGTCGTTCCATATTCGGAATTGACAGGTTCGATCAGATCGACTTTGTATAGTTCATCGGCATCCATTGATGCTTGAATGAATGATACAAAAGAAGTTCTGATATTTCTACGACATAGGCTGCATAACACATCCCCACAGGGATCATATTTATCGCATTCTCTGATTTTGTTAGCCCTATCGTGCCATTTGGGGTCGTCGATCAATGCATCGACTATCTGAGCGTTACGTTCCGAACATTCTTTTGGTGTTTCTGGTCGCCATACATTGATATTTTGCATTTCGTTCCTCCGTCATGCTTGTAAAAATTTAAGTATTCAAAGACGGAGAAAAATAAAGATTGCCCGTCCTTGAAAAAGACAGGTTTGAATTTTTTAGGCTAATTGGAACCCTAAGTGCAAGCCGCGTTTTGTCTTTCAGACAAAACATTTCGGGAAATAAATCCCGCGCCTCTGTATAAAAGGCAGGTTTGGCGTATTTATAGTCTGCGAAACCTATTAAAATCGACCAAATAAAGGATAATAAGGCAATAAATCAGCCTTACACTTAAAGCATAAGTTAGTAATAACAAAAAGTCAATTAAATATAAATAAAAACAATAAATTTACTAATTGTTTGAAAAATAATGATTTTTTATTATAAAGTTATAGAAACATGAGGAATACTCATGTTTCTATTTTATGCTTCAATGTAATATTAATGAAATTATTTTTGTATTCGCGCGCCCATGAAATTATGCTTATCTTTGGATGTCTTTTTCACTTTATCTTCTTTTACCTCCGATCCGATAGGGGGTAATTGCAGTTCATTCAACAAGCTATTTATAAACGTTACATCTACTTCTTTACGTTTCAAGATGCCAGATCTGATTATACAATCATAGAGAATATCATCAGCCCGAGAAGAGCAAAGTATTATTCCTGCAGAAGAAAAGAGCGCACGAGCATCTTCTTCGTCTAATCGCAAGGCAACGACAAAAGCCATAATTGTTTGTTTTGACGGGCAATAAAACGGATTGCTTTTAATTAAGTGAAACGTTTTTCTTAAAACATTCGCGCTTTTATATAAATCTGAATCTTTTTCTATTCCTTTTTCATTTTTTAACTGCATAAGGACTTCAAAAAACGTTTTGCTTTTTTCATAAGAATTAATGATTGCCTTTTTAAGTTCTTTGAGTTTCTCTTTGTCATCATAAGGTTCAGGACAAGCGCGCTCATAAAACCGCCTTACGTCTTCAGTAGATAAAAAGTTGGGCGGCTCGATCTCAGGGCTACGACTCCATTCCCACGTATGAGGCAAATTCAATTTATCTGCAAAAGCATTCAAAATATCGAACTTAATTTTTCTTTGTTCACGTTTACGAGAATATCTTTTTTTAGGTTCATCTAACATTTCTTATTCCTTTTTGAAAATGTTACCCAACAGGGGACAAATTACGACTTACCTTATTTTACAATGATGCACATTAGGACAGAACAAAAAACTTTCCTAACAGTTTTAAACCCCTTTAACTTTTTAGGAGATATATTATGACCGAAATTAATAATAAAACATCTTCCTCTTTCGATGAAACGATTGCTCGTATCTCGGATGTTGCCAAACAAACCAGAAAAGTCGGCATTGATTTATTGCGCTCGATTAACAATGTTATTGAGGAAGAAAAAACTTCCGAAAACACCAATTTTACTGATTACATAAAAGAATGTCTTAATGCGATTTACCAGGAACGTTTTAAGAATAAGCGTCGATTCCGTTATAACGACACCTTCAAAATATTGTTAACACTTGTCTGCCACAAAGCAGGCTATGATATTTGGGAAAACAACTTTGCTCAGTTCAGGATGACGTATTATAACGCCTATATGCGGTATAACGAATTACCGGAAGAAGAAAAACAGAAAGCGACTTCTGTTCAAAAATTGGCTGACGAATATAAAAAAGGGCAAACGAAAAACAAACGTGAGGATTCCTCACCTAAAACTTTGAAAGAGTGCCTAACAGACTTTTTAAAACGACATAAAGAAATGATGAGTGAAGCGACTGAGCCAATGATAATTACACTTGGTAATGTGACTTACACTCTAAGCATTTTGTCGGAAAATTCTGAATGATCTTTTTTGACTAACGCCGCAGGACAGAGAGGCAAAAGGTATCTGGTCAATAAGAATGAACTCGTCCTCATATCAGCCTGTCTGTTCTGCACTTTTTTGGTTTTACCATCGGAAGAAGCTATTCGAAAATTTTGAATAACTGAGATCTCATCAATGCATTGAAAATCGATTACAACCTGATAAACAGCAGAAAAATAACTTGTTTTGCGGTTATAACCGCAAAACTTCTAATTATGCATAAGTTTTTCGGTTATACCTGTAAAGAGCAAGCTATATTGGAGAAGAGCTTTTAAAATTAGCAAGCTCATGAATCACCCAATCGACTGCAAGGCCTGAATAATGTTTTTCGGATTTGACCGGTAGTAACCGGATAAGGTACTGACCGACGAATGTCCGGATATCTGCTGAATTAAAGGCAACGGGTATCCGGCATCCATCAGTCGGGTCAACACGGTCGCTCT
>CALVNM010000111.1 GCA_944349735.1 uncultured Clostridia bacterium
CGCCGCGAAGTAATAGGAGGTTACGACAAAATGGGACAAAAAGTTAATCCGCACGGTTTAAGAGTTGGTATCAATTCTCCTTGGAACAGCGTATGGTACGCGGGTAAAAAAGATTTCGGCAAGTGCATCAAAGAGGACAACGAGATCCGTAAGTACCTCAAGAAGAATTACTACGACGCGGCTATATCCAACATCAATATCGAGCGCGCGGCGAGCAATATCAAGATCGACATTTACTGCGGCAGAGTAGGCGTTGCGGTCGGTAAAATGAATAAAGGCAAGGACGCCGCCGCTGCTCCCGCTGAAGAAGCTCAGCAGGGCGCGAAGAAGAAGGGCATCGACGCCATCAACGCGGCTATCCGCAAGATCGTCGGACCCGACAAGACCTTCAACGTCAACGTACACGAAGTAAAGAGCATGGATCTCAACGCCCAGCTCGTGGCAGAAGGCATCGCCACCCAGCTCGAGAAGAGGACTCCTTTCCGCAGAGCGATGAAATTCGCCATGGGAAGAGCCATGAGAGCGGGCGCGAAAGGTATCAAAACGATGGTTTCCGGTCGTCTCGACGGCGCCGAAATAGCGAGAAGCGAGAGTTATCACGAGGGTTCCATTCCTCTTCAGACGCTTCGCGCCGACATCGATTACGGCTTTGCCGAAGCTCATACCACCTACGGTATCATCGGCGTGAAAACGTGGATATACAAAGGTGAAGTTTTCAAAGTGAAAGGAGGTAAAGACTAATATGTTGATGCCTAAAAGAGTCAAAAGAAGAAAGCAGCATCGCGGCAGAATGACCGGTAAGGCTATGCGCGGCAACGTGATCGCTTACGGCGAATACGGTCTCGTCGCGGCGGAGCCCGGCTGGATCAAGAGCAATCAGATCGAAGCCGCCCGTGTTGCTATGACCAGATATATCAAACGTGGCGGTCAGGTATGGGTAGACATCTTCCCTCATAAACCCGTCACCAAGCACCCCGCAGAAGCCCGTATGGGTAGCGGTAAAGGCGCTCCCGAATTCTGGGTCGCGGTCGTCAAGCCCGGCAGAGTCATGTTCGAGATGGCAGGCGTGAGCGAAGATCAGGCAAAAGAAGCGCTTCGTCTTGCGGCGAACAAGCTCCCCATCAAATGCAAGATCGCTAAGAAAAGCGACCTCGAGAAAGTTGAAGAAGGCGGTGATTGTGAATGAAAAAGTCTCAGAAATTTTTTGAAATGACGAACGAAGAACTGACCAATAAGGTCAACGAGCTTAAAGAAGAGCTGTTCAATCTGCGCTTCAAGCACGCTACCAATCAGCTTTCCAATCCCATGGTACTCGAGGATTGCAAGAAGGATATAGCGAGAGCGAAGACCATTCTCCGTCAGAGAGAACTCGGTATCAGCGCCGAACCCGAGAAAGCGGCTAAAAAGACCCGCGCCAGGAAGAAGGCTTAAGGAGGATTGAACAATGGAAAGAAATCTCAGAAAAACGAGAGTAGGCATAGTCGTCAGCGACAAAATGGATAAGACCGTGGTAGTCGCCGTCGAGCAGAAGGTCAAACATCCTCTGTATAAGAAGTACATTCTTCGCACCAAGAAGCTCAAGGTTCACGACGAGAACAACGAGTGCGGTATAGGCGACAAGGTCGAAGTGGCCGAGACCCGTCCGCTCTCCAAAGAGAAGAATTGGCGCCTTGTCACCATCATCGAGAAGGCTAAGTAAGGAGGCAGGAAATGATACAACCTCAAACCAGATTGAAAGTAGCAGATAACTCCGGAGCGAAAGAGATCATGTGCATCCGCGTGTTGGGCGGCTCTTATGTGAGAAGCGGCAACATCGGAGACGTCATCATCGCGTCCGTTAAGACCGCTATTCCCGGCGGCACCGTCAAGAAAGGCGACGTCGTCAAAGCGGTTATCGTTAGAACGCATAAAGGTATCATGCGCAAGGACGGTACTCATATCAAATTCGACGATAACGCGGCGGTCATCATCGACAACCAGAAGCAGCCCCGCGGATCGCGTATCTTCGGACCGGTTGCGAGAGAGCTGAGAGATAAGGATTACATGAAGATCATATCCCTCGCACCCGAAGTGCTTTAAGGAGAAGAATAATGGCTAAACTCAGTGTTAAAAAAGACGATTATGTTATGATCATCGCAGGTAAAGACAAGGGCAAGACCGCCCAGGTCACTGCGGTGAACGCCGAGAAGCATCGCGTGCTTATCGAGGGAGACGGACTTCTTACCGTCAATACCAAGGCTGTCAAAGCCCGTAAAGCGAGCGACAAAGGCGGACTCATCAAGCAGCCCGGCAGCGTGGACGCCAGCAACGTCATGCCCGTGTGCTCCGCTTGCGGCAAACCCACCCGCGTGGGCTACCGCGAAGAGGACGGCAAGAAAGTGCGTTACTGCAAGAAGTGCGGCGCCACTCTCGTGACGAAGAAGGCTGCCAAAGCGAAAGCTACAAAAGCTAAAGCCGCCGTCAGAAAGAAAGCCGCTCCCAAAGCGGCAGCCGAAACGGCAACCGAGAATAAGGAGGCGTAATCATTATGGCTAAGAAAGTGGAAAAAACTACCGATGCGGCTCCCGTCAAGGAAACCAGCAGAATGCAGATCAAATACAAAGAGGAAGTAGTTCCCGCGCTCATCAAGACTTTCGGCTACAAGACCGTTATGG
>CALVNM010000112.1 GCA_944349735.1 uncultured Clostridia bacterium
GAAGTGGTTCCCGCGCTCATCAAGACTTTCGGATACAAGACCGTTATGGAAGTGCCGAAAGTGGAGAAGATCGTTCTTAACATGCGCTTCGGCGACATCAAGGACAACTCCAAGAGCATGCAGCTTGCCACCGAAGAACTCGAAAAGATCGCCGGACAGAAATCCGTGCCCACCAAGGCGAAGAACTCCGTAGCGAACTTCAAAGTCCGCGAAGGTCAGCAGGTCGGCGCCATGGTCACTCTCCGCAGAGACAGAATGTGGTACTTCTTCGACAAGCTCGTATCCATCGCTCTTCCCCGCGTACGTGACTTCAAAGGTATCTCCGGTAACTCTTTCGACGGCAGAGGAAACTATTCGATGGGTATCAAGGAACAACTTATATTCCCCGAAATAGCTTACGATCAGGTCGAAAAGGTAAGAGGTTTCGACGTGTGCATCACCACCACCGCGAAAACGGACGAAGAGGCTAAAGAGCTCCTTAGACTGCTCGGAATGCCTTTCATGAAGTAGGAGGTTGTTACTTATGGCAAAAACAGCATTGAAAAATAAACAGAAAAAGAAGCAGAAGTTCTCCACCAGGGAGTACACCCGTTGTTCCATTTGCGGCAGACCTCACGCGGTACTGCGCAAATACGGAATCTGCAGAATTTGCTTCAGAGAGCTTGCGTACAAAGGCGAGATCCCCGGCGTCCGCAAAGCCAGTTGGTAGGAGGTACAGACATGACTTTAACAGATCCCATTGCCGATATGCTCACCCGCATCCGTAACGCGCTTACCGCCAAGAAGGAAAGCGTAGACGTTCCCGCCTCGAAGATCAAAGCGGCCATCGCGGAAATATTGGTTGAAGAAGGCTACGTCAAGAGCGCGACCGTCGTCAAGACCGAAGGTCAGCCCCAGGACGTTATACACATCGAACTCAAATACACCGCCAATAAGGAAAAGGTCATCAACGGCCTCAAGAAGATCTCCAAACCCGGACTCCGCGTATATGCCAAGTCCGAGCAGCTTCCCAAAGTCCTCGGCGGCCTCGGTATCGCGATCATATCCACCTCCAAAGGTGTTATGACCGATAAGAAAGCCCGCGCTCTCGGAGCGGGCGGCGAAGTACTCGCTTACGTTTGGTAGGAGGTGGACTATGTCGAGAATAGGTAGAGCACCCATCAAACTCAATGCAGGCGTCACCGTCGATTACGCCGCAGGCGTAGTTACCGTTAAAGGACCTCTCGGTACCCTTACTCAGAAGATCGAGAACGACAAGATCTCCGTGGAAGTCGTAAACGGCGAAGTCCATGTCAAACGCGCCAGCGAAGTCAAGGAAGTAAAAGCCGCTCACGGTCTTTACCGCGCGCTTATCCACAATATGGTAGTGGGCGTTGAGAAAGGTTATTCCAAGAACCTCCTCATCAACGGCGTAGGTTACAAAGCGGTAGCGCAGGGCAACAAAGTCGTCCTTTCCGTAGGATACAGCCACACCGTGGACGTGATACCCCCGGAAGGACTCAAAGTAGAAGTCGTGTCTCCCACCGAGATCTCCGTCAAAGGTATCGACAAGGAAAAAGTGGGTCAGTTCGCGGCTGACATCAAAGCGATTCGCAAGCCCGAGCCTTATCACGGATACGGCATCCAGTACAAGGATGAGACCATACTCCGCAAAGAAGGCAAGACCGCAGGAAAATAGGAGGACTGAAATAATATGTTTAAGAAACCCAATAAGAATGCTGTCAGACAGAAAAGACATAGAAGGCTTCGCAATTATCTCAAAGGCACCGCCGAGACTCCCCGTCTTTGCGTTTACAGATCGCTCGAGAACATCTACGCTCAGGTCATCGACGACGTAGCGGGCAAGACCCTCGTCGCCGCCAACACCCAGCAGGCGGATATAGCCGAAGCAGTGAAGGGCAAGACCAAGGTAGAAGCCGCCGGTATCGTCGGCGAAGCCGTAGCGAAGAAAGCTCTCGCAGCCGGTATCACCGAAGTGGTATTCGACCGCGGAGGATACCTTTACACCGGTCGCGTGGCGGCTCTTGCCGACGGCGCGAGGAAAGCCGGTCTCGCCATCGGCGCGAAAGAAGCCGAATAATAGAGGAGAACAACTATGGCTAGAAACGACAGAGAGAGATTCAACAGAGAGCCCAAAGACGATCTTATCAAAAAGACCGTTTCCGTCAACCGCGTTACCAAGGTTGTCAAGGGCGGACGCAATATGCGCTTCGCTGCCCTCGTGGTAGTGGGCGACGGTAAAGGCAGAGTGGGCGCCGGTATGGGCAAAGCCGCAGAGGTTCCCGAAGCTATCGAGAAGGCGACCAAGGCTGCTCAGAAAGCTATGTTCACGATTTCCACCAAGGACAGGACCATTCCCCATGCGGTGACCGGCGTTTACGGCAGAGGCAAAGTTCTTATGCTTCCCGCCGAAGAAGGTACCGGCGTTATCGCCGGCGGCGCAGTCCGTCAGGTACTCGAAGTCAGCGGCATCGCGGACATCCGTACCAAGTGCATCGGAACCAATAACCCCATCAACAGCGTCAAAGCCACTATCGCCGGTCTCAAAATGCTCAAGACCGCCGAGGAGTATGCGGCTCTGCGCGGCAAGACCGTTGAGGAAATCATCGGTTAAGGAGGTTTACAATGGCTAAGATCAAAGTTACTCTTATCAAAAGTACTATAGGTTGCCTTGAGAACCAGAAGGCAAACGTCAAAGCGCTCGGCCTCAATAAGGTCGGCGCGAGCAAAATTCACGACGACAACCCCGTAATCCGCGGTATGATATTCAAAGTATCGCACCTCGTGCGCGTGGAAGACGTTAAGTAGGAGGAAGCGATATGAAATTGCATACATTAGCTCCCGCAGAAGGTGCGGTCACTCCCGCTAAAAGACTCGGCAGAGGTATAGGCTCCGGTCTCGGCAAAACCAGCGGTAAAGGTCACAAAGGACAATGGGCAAGATCGGGCGGCGGCGTTCGTCCCGGTTTCGAAGGCGGACAGATGCCCCTCACCAGAAGAGTTCCGAAGAGAGGCTTCAAGAACCACTTCTCAGCTGAATATACCACCGTCAATGTCGGCGTTCTCGATAATTTCGCCGACGGCACCGTGATCACCGCCGAATTGCTCGCGGACGCAGGACTTATCGGAAAGATCCGTCCTTACGGCCTTAAAGTACTCGGAAACGGCGAACTCACCAAAAAGCTGACCGTACAGGCTAAAAAATTCACTCAATCCGCTGCGGATAAAATCGAGAAAGCAGGCGGTAAAGTAGAGGTAATTTAATGTTCCAAACTATTAAAAACGCCTTCCAGTCGCCCGATATACGTAAGAAAATGCTGATCACTTTCGCATTGATCCTCGTGTATCGTATCGGTTGCTTCGTACCGATCCCGGGACTCGATTCCGCATCGATATTCGCGGGTGTCAGCCAGACCGACTTCACTTTGATGTTGTCTGCTATTACCGGTAGCGCTTTTACTTACGGAACTATATTCGCCTTGGGCATAGTACCCTTCATCAACAGCTTCATTATCATGCAGCTGTTGACGCTTATTATCCCCAAGCTCGAGAAATTGAGCAAAGAGGGTGAGGAAGGCCGCAAAAAGCTCACTCAGTACACCAGATACGCTGCCGTTATCCTCGCGCTCATTCAGGCGATAGGCGTTATGTTCCTCTGGAAAGGAAGCATAATCCCCGTCTTTACCGGCGATACCGAGAACCAGACGGATATGGTATTTACGATGATTCTCATCGTAATAATCCTCGTGGGCGGCTCTTCGCTCGTTATGTGGCTTGCCGAGCGCATTACCGAGTACGGTATCGGTAACGGCACTTCCCTCATAATCTTCATCGGTATCATTTCCTCCCTCGGTACTTCCATCTGGGGAGCAATGACCGGCACCATCCCCGCCGAGATCAAAGCGGGCGACACCTCCGGTCTTTGGTATCTGCTCGGATTCCTGCTCCTTGTGGTATTGCTGTTCTTCATAATCGTTTTCGTCGATATGGCGGACCGCAAGATACAGGTTCAGTATGCCAAACAGATAAAAGGCAACAAAATGTACGGCGGACAGTCCACTCACATCCCGCTCAAAGTCAACGCTTCGGGCGTCATGCCGATAATCTTTGCGTCGAGCCTTATCATGTTCCCGCAGATGATCATTCAGTTCGGCGGATGGGAAGACACCAAGTTCGGTATCGTATGGGCGGAATGGCTCGGAACCAACGGTAATCTCTATGCTCCCATAATGTTCATAATGATTATCTTCTTCGCCTACTTCTATGCCCAGATCCAGTTCAATCCCGACGACGTCGCGCGTATGCTTCAGCAGAACGGCGGCTTTATCCCCGGCATAAGACCCGGTAAAGCTACCAGCGACCACCTCAGGAAGATCAATAACAGGCTGACGCTTTTCGGAGCGCTCTTCCTTGCCTTCATCGCGCTCATTCCGACGCTGATCCTTCAGCAGGTCCCCGGATTCCGCAACCTCGGATTCGGCAACGCATTCAGCGCAACGGGCTTACTGATCGTCGTTTCTGTCGCTCTCGAGTTCCAGAAGCAACTTGAAAGTCAGCTCCTCGTCAAGAACAACAAGGGATTCCTGAAATAATGAACATCATACTTTTAGGCGCGCCGGGAGCCGGTAAAGGCTCCCAGGCTGCCAAATTGAAAGAGTACTACGACATACCGCATATTTCGACGGGAGACGCATTCCGTTCCAATATAGCGCGCGGCACCGAGATAGGTATCTACGCCAAGAGCTTTATGGATAAAGGTCAACTCGTTCCCGACGATGTGGTGGTGCGCA
>CALVNM010000113.1 GCA_944349735.1 uncultured Clostridia bacterium
CCCCGCAAACCTTTCGGCGCGGGGAGCTTGCTTCCTTTCGCCCTAAGAGCAAAAGGGGGGAGACAAGCCCCCGCAAACCTTTCGGCGCGGGGAGCTTGCTTCCTTTCGCCCTAAGAGCAAAAGGGGGGAGACAAGCCCCCGCAAAGAGCCGAAAGGGCATAAAAAAAAGCCCCCTTTCGGGGGCGGGGTGAGAGATTAAACGGAAGGGGAGAGCCCTATTCTTTCCGCCTTAGCTATGACACGTTGGCGATACACGTTGACCGTTCCGCGCTTTGCGCCCATGACTTCGGCGATTTTGTCAAGAGAATACCCCCGAAGTCGGTATTTCAAGAAAGTGAGCTCTTTTGCTGAAAGGTGCATTTCATTTACAATCTTTTGAACGGCTTTGAGGCTTTCGGCGTCGTCAATGCTCCATCCATACGGCACGGGGATATAAGCCCCCGTTTCAAGATTTTCAACGTAAACTCTTTTGAAATCGCGCTTCTTTTCCCCGTAAATATAGCGATTGACAGCACGAAAGCACGCTCTAAGAATTGAAACGGGATTGCCCTTTTTGTCAAGCGTTTCGCCGTCAATGGGGTCACTCAATTTTTTGCCGATATGACCGCACAAAAAATTGATTGCTTCATCGGCTATATCATAGGCGATTGAAAAAGGGGTCATGAAGTCATGCCTTGCGCCGTTCAAGTCACCGATAAGGGAGCGGAAAAGAAAGTCTACAAAAGGCGCGCCCCCCGATGCTTGATAACAAGTTTTGAGGGCTTTCACCGCCACGCGCTCCCCGATTTCAATGACGTTTTCGGCGGTGATGCTTTCCGATACTTCGGGCGCGCTTGCCTTTTCGGCGGCTTTGCTCACTTTGTTGCATTGTTTCTTGTCGTTCATCATTTTGAACACCTCACTAAAAATATTTATTGTTTCAAGGGCGTTCAATCCCTTGAACGTGTATAATTATACGCCGCCCGCCGCCCGCCGTCAATAGTTTTTCACTATATTTTTTCGGGCTTTTCGGTTTTGTCTATTCTTTTCCCCCTTCGGGGGAAAGGGGCAAAAATTTTATTTATTGAGTGAACGGAAAAGTCAATAATTGTCCATTTTGAGGGGGGAGATATATAGGTTTTGCTTATGGGCATGGGAGAAATGTATAAGAAACGCTTATGAGCTGTAGAATTGTCCGCTTCATTGTAAGATTGTCCACTCAAAAAAATATATGCGCCCGCTCGGCGCGTCTTTGCCCCTATATCCGCTCACTATTTTATATCTTATCTTTCTGACGTTGATAACATTGCCACGGGGCGGGGGTATTTTACACGAAAAAATTGAAATTTTCGCCCAAAAAGCGGAGTGTCGATTCCACTCACACATCCCCAATTCTCCCACTCTCCAACCACCAATCCCTCCTCACCCATCCTCAACCACTAAAAATCTCTTATAATTCGGCTTTTCTTTACCTTTTCCGTAAAATATCAATATATGACTACTTCGCTATATAATATTAACTCTTTATTCTGGGTAGATAATATATAATATATTATAATATATAAGCATAATAGAACAGAGAGTATTCCCGTATAATATACACAAATATTGATATATATCGCATATTTATACATTCGCGTATTGATTCTATACCCGCGGGTAATTATCACCCTTTACTACTGGGTACTATAAGATCTTCCTTTACTACTGGGTTGATGGTATCTTCCTATTCTACTGCGTAAAGGAAGATCTTCCCTAATTACTGGGTAGATATAATCTTCCCTTACTCAGTAGTACTATTAGACGTCTTCCCTTTGTACTGGGTATTAGTAAATCTTCCTTTACTACTGGGTTAATGTAATCTTCCCTTTCTACTGTGTAAAGGGAGATTTACTCTATTTACTGTAGTATTATATATAATATATATCTTCCCAGTAAATAGGGAAGACTTCAATTAACCCAGTATACAGGGAAGACTGTAATCTACCCAGTAAATAAGGGAGATTACAATCTACCCAGTAAATAGAGAAGACTACAATCTTCCCAGTAAATAGGGAAGACTACAATCAACCCAGAATACTGGGAAGATCTCCAACTGGGTATACCCAGAATACTAAAACGACCTTCATACCTTACCAGTAAACCGAGCATACTCAGTAAACGAACTTTTTATCTATTAAAAAAATAAAAGAAAAAAAGAAAAAATAAATAAAAAAGAAAAAGAAAAGAAAAAAAATATCCGAGAATTTTTTATTTTTTCTCAGAAAAATACTTGACAATAGTCCACTTATAGCTTATAATATAACCATGATCGATATACGGGCTTAAGAAGAATTCAAGGAGGCCGACAGAAAGCGGAACCTAACACATCTCTCCTTTCGGCTCCTTGTACCCTGTTCACCGAGCTGCTCGTATATCTATTCTCCTTTTTCTATTACGGGCTTAAAGATAGATTTCGCGCCGATGGATAGGGGAGACAAAATATTCCTCATTTCGAAGCTGAGCTTGCCTATGGCATTCTCGGCTCATAAAAATAAATTTACAGACTATAAGTAGACAACAGCGGGGATTTAAGGTGCACATAAATTCTCCGCAAATTGATAAGGGAGGTATTAGTGGGAAGTTGTGATGGATGTTACTGGGAAGAACAATGCGGCAGCGGCGAACGGTGCGAGCATTATTCTTCCCCGGCAACGGATGAATTCCGTTTGAACTTAGAATATGAAATCGCCCTCAAAGAAAGGGCAGAAGATTATGAAGATGTTCTCCGTGAAATATACGGGCAAAAACGGAGGTGGTGATATAGCAAAGTCATTAAAAATCATTTCAGCAGAAGCAAAAGACTTATACGGAGCGATGCAGCTCGTAAATAACGACGGTGAAGGATACAGCATTCGAAAACCATCGGGAGAACTCAGTCTAGCGAAGTTTAAGAACACTCTCGACTGGAGCCTTGATACGATGAAGCTGGAGGAAGAATACGGCAAGGCTACCAGGAGAAGAAATTTTTCCTTTACGAGAAACGGGAAGAAATATACCACTGCGGTGATCAACGTCACATTCTCGTACTCCTACAAAGAGTTCAACCAGTTCGGTTCAAATACATACATACGGAACGGGTACACCTATCGCGATTGTGATTTTACGGACGGAGCATTTGTCGTGGACGGCGAGCTTATCGGTATCCAGACAGGGGTGGCCATAGAGGAGCCATTACCTACGGAAGTGCTTGCAAACTATTTCGTTTACGAGAAAGGTCAATACCTCCAAAGAGGAAGCATTCCCGTGCTGATGAACAAAAGTGATCTTAGAAGATATCTTTACGAGAATGGATTCGTATGCGATGGAACGAAGTATGTGAGATATAAGAGAAGCAGCGGAAGTAGCAGGGTAGGCAAGTGCTTGTTTGTTATAGAGGCTGTCGCCAAAAGAATGGAGAAGTGGGATCGGTGTGGGATAGAGATAAAAGACGGTGACCCGATAGACCTCGCAGCGTATGAAGCTTACATCTCTCTTCCCATGAGCAGCATCATCGATACGTTGGTCATCACGAAGGAGAGCATTCTTATCGTCGACGATGCAGTTAGTGAATTTGAAGATACGGTCGTTGCGGTAGAGGAGGCGGACGGGAACCTTGTAGCAGAAGAAAAGAAAATGAAGATCTCCAACACGATTTGGGACGGAGAATCGCTATTGGACTATTCGCTATTTGGGCAGTACTCAGATAAAGGAATGTTGCTTCTACGGAACAGATTCTTCAAAACATGCGCTTTTAACACGAACATAACAAAGTGGTTTTCTGATAACGGGATTACGGAAGTATCTCAGTTAAATGGATTCACTCTGGCTTCTGATATTTCTCAGATAAAGCTCATAACCACACCGAGCAGTATTAAGTACTTGAAATTTGGAACGATCGAAACTTGGCTAGAAAACATCGACGAAACATTCGGGATAGTCAAATACGAAAAAGAGACTCATTTCTTCAACGGAGAAATGGTCCAATGCCATTACCAGCTCATAAATACGATCGATTTCACGGAAGACGAGATACGGGAATTTTTGAAGGACTCTCTTGACTATATCTCTCTGGTAAGGCAAGACCCCGATCTCCTGAGATACCACATCGGCTATGCCTTCAAAAGCGAAGAAGAGGAAGAGGAGATAAATCCGTACAAGACAAAGAACGATGTTGTTTTCAAG
>CALVNM010000114.1 GCA_944349735.1 uncultured Clostridia bacterium
TTCATATAGGAAACCACGCCGCCTTTGCTTGCCACGTATTCGGGGAATTCCGAGCCCGTGGACGCGCTCGCGCTCGCTATAAAAAGCACGCTGCGAATTCTTCCCGTAAAGGCGTATTTCTCGGTTACTCGTATAGTGCCTTTGAGATTTACGTCTATATCGCGTCCGGTATCCTGTACTCCGGCATTATTTACAAGTATTTCCGCGCTGTCTATGAGCGGCAGTTCGTCACACGCTATGTCCGTTACGACGTGAATATAGCGGCTGTCGTCAATCGTGGACGGCTTGATGTCGATCCCCGTAACGCTATGCCCGAGCGAAAGAAATTTCATGGCGATCGCTCTGCCTATACCGCTGCTCGAACCTGTCACCACTACGTTCATTTTACCGCCTCCCCGTTCAATTTAATATAATCGAAATAAGCCGCGCCAATTCCCTCGCGCTTCCACTTTTTACATGCGGCGTATCCGAAATAGGAAAATACCGCTTCGAATATAAGCTCCGCCACCATTCCCGTGATAGCGCATGTTACGCACTGCAGCAGCGACCAACCGAAGAATACGTGACTCACGCAAAGCGCGAAGATAAGGTTGTCGACGAACTGTCCCACCGCAGTGGATACGTAAGAACGCATAAAGTAAGCGGCGGCGCCGTCGGGATTTTTGCGGAACGCCTTACCTATTCCGAAATTCAAGAAATTATTGACGACTGCGGAAACGGCAAAAGCTAAAGTACTTCCCGCAAGCACGTACCAAGTACCGCCGAAAGTATTGTCGAGAGCGGTATTCAGGACGTTTTCGCTACCTTCTACGTAAGATTCGCTCCAAACGCCGGGAATAACGCTTCCTATATAAAGCATAAGACAGAAAACAAGATTCACGGCTATGGCGAATAAACTCAGTTCCGTAGCCGCTTTCGGACCGAAATGCTTGGTGACCGTGTCCATTGTCAGGAAGGCAAACCACGACACTATGATGCCGCAATCGAGCGCCAGCCAGTCAAGCGGGATATTTATGCTTTTATTAGCCAACAGATTCATCGCGAAAACGCTCATCACGAAGATCACCGTCACGTAAGACGGGACTGAGGCGAGCAATAATTTGAATGCGTGAAATTCCGTTTTTAATTTTTCCGACATAGTATCCTCTTTAGGGCAAAAACGCGACCCGAAAAACAAAACGGGCGTAAAACGCCCATCCTTCCGTAGTTTTGTTTAACGACAGGATGGTCACGAACTGTCCTATTATCTTTATATAAAGTTTAGACTTATCCCGTCGAAATGTCAAGCAATAGTAAGTCAAAACGATTCGCGGCATATATTGAATTAAAAGGAAACAACGTGAACATAATTGACAGAAACTTTTATGCACTCGCCGGCGAAATCAAGAATCTCAGTCTGAGCGAGACGTATTACAGGATCCGCAGCGCTTTTGAACGCGTTCCGGAAGTAACGCGCAAGAGTTGCGCTGATTTCTTCAATAAATTCGGATATTGGGGACGTCTCGATCCGTCTAAGGGAATATACGAGCAGATAGAGCTTAAGGCTGTCGCTCTCAACGAGCATATCGACGACTTCGTATGGAGCTACGAACAGCTTTGCGATTACCGCTCCAAAAAAACGCTTTTTTCCGTTCTGAATAACTGGTACAAATACGACTTCAGGAGCACGTCGGAAACGAAAGAGTATCTATTTGACGACTACTTCGACCTCGATCTCGTAAGATGCGACCGTAACGAAGTTATCGCAGATCTCGGAGCTTATACGGGCGATACGGTGCTATCCTATATCCGGAATTACGGCGAAGATATGTATAAACATATATATTGTTACGAGATTACGGAATCCGTATTCGAAACTCTCAAAAAGAATCTCTCGCATTACCGCGACACGGACTGCCGTTTGAAAGGAGTCAGCGACCGTGAAGGCATAATGCGCGTTAATATTTCATCCGGCGGAGCGTCCGCCAATACGCTAGGCAGCGGAACAGGTGCGGAGATACCCGTCACGACGCTCGACGCGGACATATCGGAACCGCTGACACTTATAAAAGCGGACATAGAAGGTCACGAGCAAAAAGCCTTACTCGGAGCGGAAAGACATATCGCACAAGATCATCCCAAACTTCTCATCTCCGTATACCATAATAACGAAGATCTCTGGAAGATCCCTCGCATGATCCGCACAATCTCACCCGATTATAACTTTTACCTCAGATACAAAAGCTCGCCTATCTACCCTACCGAGATCACGCTGATATCAGTATAGACGATGAGAAGTAAAATACGCGGCTTACCGCGTATTTTACTTAAATATTTTCGTTGCGAGCTACTTATAATTGATTTTGTATTTCGGCTAATATTTCCTTATCGTCATCGTATGTAGCCTCACACTTTGACATCTCGCATTTATTTATAGTGCTGTTGTCCGCTAAATTACAATTACAAAACTTGCAATTTACAAATGCGGTTTTGGACAGATCAACCTCTGCGAAATTTGTATCAATAAACTGGCAGTTTCTGAATTTAGAGTTGGAAAAATTGGCTTTGGAAATATTGGCATCATTGAAGATAGTATTATCCAATCGGCAACTGATCAAATTGATGCCCGACATATTACCTTTCCTGAAATCGCATGCGAAGACTCTGCCGTTTGTAAAAATCACTTCGTTTAACGCAGTATGATTAAACGAGCAACCCATTAGCAACGAATATGACAAATTAGCCCTGTAAAGATCTGCCCATCGTATCACGCAGTCGCTGAACAAAGACTTCTTCATGTCGGCGAAGCTAAATACGGACCGATCCAGATTGGCTCCTAAAAATATACAATCTGTAGCTATGCAATGCTGCATGTTGCAATCCTGCATGTCCACACAATGTCCGGTGGAATTAGTCCTGATTATCCCTTGTGACGAAGCATCTTCAATCTCGCACCACACGGGTTCGGATCTGAAAAACTCAGTATCGAGATATTTGAAGCCCTTATCTCCCTTATGATCGAAAACAAAAATTTCATCGATAAAGGCTTTTTTGGCTGACGAACAAATGAACTTTGAACCTATCAGCAAGGCATTTTCAAAACTGGTTCCCGGCAAAACGCACTCAAAGAATTCCGTATTCACCGCATTGGCATTTGAAAAAGTCGAATCGCTGAAATCGCTCCTGTATGCAATACATTTGCTGAAGTTGGTATTACTGAACCTAGCTGCTCTGGCTTTGTTATACGCAAATACACTTTCGTTAAGATCTGTATCGTCGAATGACGCTCCGGTCAAATCAACGTAAGACAAGTTGCTGTTAGGTAGCGCGGATCTCTTGATGCTGGCATTACGCAAATTTGCTATATCACACGCGCCTCTGGGCAGTTCTTCGAGCGAATATAACCGATTATTATATTTTCTCTCGTTGCGCTCGATCATTTCGCTTATCTTATCGTTGATTCCCTTGAAAGCCTCGCAAATATTTCCGCTTCTATACCACGTCAGATCTTTCATATATCCGCTTTGCTGATCATCGGTATTCGGATTATGCTTATTGTCCGCGGTATATACCGAGTTGGACTTTCTCCCTAAATGTCTGACCAGATTGTTGTACCAGTCAAATGCGGAAATATCATGATCTCCTTTTTTCTCGGCAAACTTTTTCGTAAAAAATAACGCCGAATTGAGCGAAACGTCGTTGATAACTGCATTAGAGAAATTTGCTCCGCAAAGATTGGTATAATTCAACGTAGCACCTGTAAAGTCAGCGCCCTCGGCTTTTATCTTCGATAATTCGCACATCGACAAATCGCAATTCCTCATTGTAGAATAACTGAAATTCGCATTCGTCAATTCGGATGACATAAGATTGCTGTCGAATAATATCGAATGACTGAATTGAGCGTCTTTCAAAAAGCTGTGCGGTAAATTAAGTTGCTTTATCTTTACGTAACTTACCAAATAATCCAACACGAGCTTTTTGACCGTCTCCGCAAGTGCCAATATGCATTCCATTTGAGGATATGTCTGCATGAAAGACAAATTATCGTTTTTAGTATCGGAATATGTGGAATAATCTTCGACAACTGTAAGATATTTATTGAAGTTAACTAGATTTTCAAGAACGTCGAACGTATCGCACAGCATTTTACGCATCGACTCTTTATACATTTTAAGCGTCGTAGCTCTTTCCGCTAAACCTTCTTCAAGATTCGGCATTGCAACGCCCTTAAATTTACCGTATATTATTTTAATACGTTCGATATCCTGATATGTGGCTTGTTTCTCGCTTACGCAGTCTACGTATTGCCATACGACCGCTCTTTTGACTTCGTCGATCGTGGAATCCTCGGTAATTATGGAGCTGTCTATCGTATCGTGACATAGTTTATATAATAATGATTCTATCAAATTGATATTTTTGGCATATTTGAATTTGAGTGCGTCCAACTCCTCTTCCGTATATACCAAATTTGCAACACGTGCTTGAACAAGATCTGCATATTTAGAACTCGGAAAAATTTGACCAAGCGTTTCTGAAAACGAAATATTGTGCTTGCTTACAGGATAATATAAGTCATTTTCGACATTTCTCTTTTTCTTATCTTCCTCCGGCACATAATCATTATAATTCTTGCCGAGCTTGTCGAAATAAACGCGCAGAGCTATTTTTCTGTCCGCAACACTCATTCTTTCAATATAACTGGTTCTCATTATCCACCTCTCTTATATTAATTCTAACGGTAAACTAAGCGTATTGTTTTGACAACATTTACAATCTGGCCCGAGAATAAAAGCCACGTTGTCCCTGATCTTTCTATTCGACATATGATTTCCGATCATATCTTCAAGCTTGAAGTATAGTTTATATACATCAATCATAGAAGGAGCCACGCAATCTTTAAGCGGCGTGTTATCCAGCGGACGGAACAGAGATATGATCGGCTGAATCTCGTTTTCGATCATCCAAGACATACCCTCGAAAAAGCTTTTTTTAGATTCCAATCCGAATATAAGCATCGATCGAATTTGACGTTTTATCATTGCCTTTTCTATCGGAGTATCACAGCTTTCCTTCCATACTCTCTTTGCGTTGAGCAAGCATTTCTTATATTTCTCACGCGGAATAGCGCCCTTACCCGGCATATATTTTTTTGCGCAAACGGGATCGAAAATCTCTATATTGAATGACAGTTGATTGAGTCCCGCGTCTTTAAGCTCCCGTATCCCGCTTTCGCACGGCAATATCATCGCATAAACTTCGGCATTAGTGGACCCGTTTGGCTCTCGCGTGCAGTTCTTTATCACTTGCGTTATTTGCGCGACGGTTTCAATCGTTCTTTCATTCTGTTCCGGAGATTGTCCTCCGATCAAAAAATGTCTAAGGCCGGTCTCGTCTCGTTTCTCCCAATGGCTTCTGACCACTTCGGCTATTGCGTCTATATTTATTTCACCGCATGTAGGTATAATGTTGCAGAATTTACACGTCAATCTTTTATTTGCTTTATATATGCATTGATTGGTAACATGGACGCGGAGCCTGTCGGTAGAAAGATACGCTACGTCGGAATATCTGAATCCGTTGGAAGTTTTGTTATTCTCCAGCTTATCCGTCGAATATAAACCGACATCCGCTATTTCTTTACCGTAATACGTGAGAAGCAATTTGCTATCATTGCCCACGGTAATTTCAAAAGGTGTAAATGCAGAAAATTTATTATTTAGCGGAGCGTTTATTACCACATTATAGAAGTTATTGCCGAACTTAATATCGACCGCATCGTTGGTAGCAGGTCTTATCCCGTATTCGGATTGCCTTTCTGCAACAGCTTCGGTGATCTTTACGCCCTGCATAAGCAATGCGATTTTAAGAGTCAGCAAACTTACTTTGTCAATTTTTACAACGTTATTTGTTCTCTGATCAACTGGCTTGAGTTTATCCGGAATAGATAATATTATTTTTCTAAACTCTTCAACAGGTTCGCTGACGCATTCATCAAGGTTGACGGCACCGTCCTCATTCACCCAGCAGATATTGGTTTTATATACTACTCTGAAAAGATGTGCTGTATTGTCATAGTCTCTTGATTTTATGCCTCTGGGCGCGTAACCGTCCATTTCCATACCGACAACATACGGGCACTCTTTATAACGAGACAATACCAAATCGGTATGAGCATCTTCTCCGATATAATTGTATGAATAGTTGGAGTATTTAACTTCAAGGTCGTCAAAATATTTTTGATAATCCGCGACAAAAGCTCTGTTCCACGCCGCTATATTGATTTCCTGAATCGATGGCGCATTCTTCTCTTCAAGCGCGCGGTTGATAAGACCGGTAGACGCCTGAAAACGGCAATTGACTTCAAGCAATTGCACCTTATCGTCGTATATCATGCCGTCGATACCGAGAACGCCCCTATAGCCTTCTTCTTTGATAATTTTGCATAATTCAAGACACAACTCCTTGAAGGACTCAATATGTTTTTTATTTACCTTATTTTCCTTGTTGTCTTCAAGATGCGCCAATCTGTTGAATTCTATGAAATCCGCGCCGCGGTACATCAGCCGTCTCACTTCTACGCTACTGTCTATTCTCTGAAAATCAGCACGCATCACCTGTATGGAGCCGGGGGTAAAAAGCACTCCGTCGTCAAAAATTATCGCATGGATATTTATCGGTACGTTATTTTCTCTGTATATCGAATAAAGATATGTATCATGTTCCGTAAGATAGCTGTTTTTTATCTTTACGGCGTTTTCTTTTGTAAGGATAAATGTACCGTTTCCTCCGCTAGCTACAGGTGCCTGAACTATAAATTTAATATTTTCACTCTCGTCTACGCCGAACTTCTCACATAGCTTACCGTAATCGCACTCGGCGTATCCGCCCTTTTCAACGTGCAATATACCTTTGCCGTTGCCGATTTTACTGTATTCTGAGTGAAAAGTAAGTTTATTGCTAAGCTTATCCAAAATTTCTTGAGAGTTTACACATATTTTATTGTAACCCAGAAGTTCATTCAGTTTAGCTATATTATAAACACCTGATTGATTGTAAAAATAGAATCTTGAATTGGGATCTTTGCTTAGCAGCGCCTTGATCTGATCGTAAATATATTGATCCTGTACTTTATCCACTTTGTTATGATCTACCCTACGCGAAGTTTTTTCGTCGCACATCGCATATAAATTATGCTTTTCGTCGTTGATTCCGAACAACGTGATCGCCCCGCTGAAAAAGTTCTTACGTATATGATCGATGTCGGAAAGACGCGATCCGACCCAGACTACTCCGTCGTTAATTTTTTGACGCGAGTGAAATTTATCATTTATTGCTTCTATTACGCGACTGAGATAATTCGAAACGGGCAAATCAAATCGGACTTCCGCGCAATTGGAATAGTGTTTAAATTTATTTTTCAGCTCGGCAAACGCCGCATTCATGCCTTTGTCCGTGTTGTTAGAGGCAAAATTAAATTCTTTCCATATTTTGCAATTTAGGGTGCTATAGCTTTCACCGAATAACCAATCGTTAAAAGCTTTATCAAATTTCTGTTGTTCACCTTTGAGCATATCTACATATACCGGCAAAATATGTATTACATCCGGTCTTGAGACCAATTCTTTCGCCAACATTATAAATTCTTTCCTGACCTGATCGTCGTTGACGTCGTAAGGTTCAAAAAAGTCTTTAGTGAATATCGCTACGAAAATTTTGCAATTACCGATTGCTCTGTATGATTGTTTCTGAAAATCGTCTAATTTATTGCATAAAGGAGCACAAAACGGTATAAGCTCCCTATATTTACATTCAAGAATATGATGATACAATAATTGAGCCACGAGTCCGCCTCTTCCGTACATACCTCTGTAACAAATAAAAACATTTTTATTGCTGTCTAATTTGCTCCGTATTGCATCAATGTATTCCATGTTTCCTCCGTGCGTGCTGGATTATTGTAACATAAAATATCGAATTATTCAATATATTGTCTGAATATATAATTTAAATGTTTGCTAAAAAACCCCTTCTTATTTGTAATATCTACCATAGAAGATAAGCCATTTTATGTGTAAGAGCCGCCGCAATGTCATGAATGCGACGACTCTCTATATCAATTCGGATTTTCTGCCTCATTTTATTCGCCTCTGCGGCTATCTATTGCTTCTATTTCTTTTATCCGCTCTTGTTCTCACTCATCAGGTTTGCGGCTCTATGCCGCAAACTAACGCACCGGATCGGCTGTGCTGACGGTGCGTTACCCCGACATTAGCTCCAAAAGCAAGGGACACCAAAATCGGTGTCCCTTGCTTTTGGAGCTAATCTTTTCGGCCGGGGCATTCGGATTTTCTGCCTCATTTTATTCGCCTCTGCGGCTATCTATTGCTTCTATTTCTTTTATCCGCTCTTGTTCTCACTCATCAGGTTTGCGGCTCTATGCCGCAAACTAACGCACCGGTGTCAGCTAAAGCTGACGGTCCGTTACCCCGGCATTAGCTCCAAAAGCAAGGGACACCAAAATCGGTGTCCCTTGCTTTTGGAGCTAATGGCCGGACTCGAACCGGCGACCTGTTCATTACGAGTGAACCGCACTACCTACTGTGCTACATTA